>DKKR01000038.1 GCA_002455375.1 Bacteroidetes bacterium UBA6661 | reverse complement strand
GTGGCATCCTCATAATTTTGGAGTAAATCAAAACGAGAATTTTTCATTCCTAGAAAAAATACTTGAACACTATAAACATCTGAATATTAAATATGGTTTCAAAAGTATTACCATGTCACAACTTTCAACGGAATTAAATAAAAAGAGNNCATGAGTGAATTAGTCAAGTTCAGCAAAATAACACTACAGGATTTTCCAATCATTCAAAAAATAGCTCTTGAAAACGGAGGCAGCAAAACAATTAATGAGTCAAATTTTAATCATTGGTATTTAAAAAATCCTTCGGCATCAAATTCAATATTTAAGGTTGAAGTCGAAAACAGTATTGAGGGATATGCAACAACAAATAATTTTGTTTATACAGTTGAAAACAAAAATTATCTCGTTGCTCTTCCGCAAAATGTTCTGACAACTGAAAAATGCAGAGGCAAAGGATTATTTGCCAAGTTATATTATTTAACAGAAAAAGAAAATTTAGAGACAAACAAAGTTGATTTTTTCCTGACATCAACAAATACCATGAGTACCCCTATTTTTCTGAGTAAGTTTGGCTATTTAAGAGGTTTCTGCCCACCAATTCTGCTAAAGTTATTTTCGCCTTTAAGTCTTTTTTCGAAAGCAAATTATAAACAACAGGAAGATATAAATGCCATAAAGATTGATCATAACGATTTAAATAATTCAAGAAAAAAGAATCTGGCATATTTTAAATGGCGCTACTCCCAAACGAATAAAAAAAATCTGACAGTCATTTCAATTATTGAAAATAATCAGATTATTGGTTATGCTTTTTTAATTAAACAAATTAAAAGGGGATTTAAAGTTTTAATGTTAGCTGACATTATCTGCAGCAACGAAAAATTTTATTCAAAAATTATTAAAGCATGCCACACTTACGCTTCAAAGAATTTCTATGTCGGCCTTCTCATGTTTGAACTTCAAAATAACAATATCAATCAAGGAAGAAGTATTAAGTTAAAGAATAAATTTAATTTTTTGGTAAAGGGCAAAAGTGATGATGAAACTAAAAAGCTCAGTCAGGTTAAATTCAATTATTTTTTTGGTGACTTAGACTACTTTTGGTAATCTATATCGAAAAACAATTATTAATACAGCATTATAAAACAAAAAGCAGTTTAACATAAAATATGTAAAACTGCCTTTGTAAAAAAATCACCTTAATTTAAAAGGCTCTAATTTTTTCGAATCATCACCTTTTGTGTCTGACTAAAGTTATCAGTAGTAATTGTCAGAAAATACACACCTGCACTAAGCAATTGTGTGCCTATCATTTTCTGATGGCTTCCCGTACTTTGAACACCTTGCGTTTCATTCATGACTTCAACTCCTTTCATGTCGGTGAGTTTAATCAAAACTTGTCCTGGTTTCATCAGTGAATAATTAATCACAAAATATTTCTCAGCCGGGTTTGGTGCAACAGAAAAATTACTTAACAATTCTGTTGATGCAATGCCTACGCTTCTTAATGAATCAATATATACTACTGATGCAACCGTTTCTGTTCCCAAAACATCAGTAGTATTAATCTGCAATACCGGAATTTTCTCATTGTTGGTAAACCATTTATATTCTACAGCTTTAGGTCTGTCCATAGAATAACCAAAGCCTAATGTATCGGCATATAGTGTATCGTGTGCATACAATTCTGTTTTAATACGAAGTGCATTAAAGCTACCGTATGGTGTGTTAATTGTGCCCCAACCATCAACATGATTTACACGCTTTTGCTCAAAGCCATAATATCCTAATCCACTTAATGAAAAATTCCATGCTGCCTGACAGGAGTCAACATCGTTAAAAGCAATCGGAAAATTATATAAAACATCTTTACTGCTAAATGCAATAGGTGTCTGAAATCCGCTAATAGTAATGCCTAAACCTTGCTGTTTAAAGTCACCACTACTTTTGTAAAAAAAACTGTAAGGATCACTTAATGTAATTGGTAATCCGGGAATAGCAGGTAAATTACCAAAAGGAATTGCAATGTTTGACCTGTTGCTGTTAAAACCAACGTTAGCAAAATAAACAGAATAGGTGCCGCCTGTTGAACTAACACTAAGAAACGCTAAAGTGTCCTGACTTTGTGCAATCAAAGTACTAAAGTCCCAGGTTTGATTTGCTCCTGTTGTAGTAAAGTCAATTGGCATGGTTGCATCAGCATTGCTGACTAAAATATTATCACCTGCACCTGCAAAGTCACTTTGGGTGAGGGTAATTTGTGCATGGGCGCAAAATACCGATGCTAAAGCAATCATGGTTGTGTAAAGTTGTTTCATCTATATGTTTATTTTAAATTATTATCCGTTTTCTACCCATGACTTATAATAATCAGGGATCATAATACTCACTGCCTCTTTGGTAAGCCAAAGTGGTTTAAAAGTATCTATCATCACCGCCAACTCTTTTGTCTCTTTAGCACCAAGTGATTTTTCAACTGTTCCCGGATGTGGCCCGTGAGGAATTCCGGCAGGATGTAATGTAATTTGTCCTTTTGTAACATTCTTACGACTCATAAAATCACCATCAACATAGTACAGCATTTCATCAGAATCAATATTGGAATGGTTATAAGGAACAGGAATTGAAAGTGGATGATAATCAAACAAACGAGGCACAAAAGAGCAAACAACAAAATTGTGTGCTTCAAACGTTTGATGAATTGGTGGTGGCAAGTGTATCCTTCCTGTTATTGGCTCAAAGTCGTGAATCGAAAATATATAAGGATAGCAGTATCCGTCCCATCCAATAGCATCAAAAGGATGCGTAGCATAAACAAAAGGATATACAATACTTTCCTTTTTAATCATTACCAGAAACTCTCCTTTTTCATCAAAAGTTTTCAGGTTTTGTGGTCTGCGAAAGTCACGCTCACAAAAAGGACTATGCTCTTCAAATTGTCCATACTCATTTCTATATCTGCGCGGTGTTTGAATTGCACTAAATGAGTCAACTACCAACAATCTGTTATTTTCAGTATTAAAATGTAATTGAAAAATTGTTCCTCGCGGAATGACAATATAATCGCCATAACCAAAATCCATGCTTCCATAAATAGAATGGAATGTCCCACTGCCTTCATGCACAAAAATCAATTCATCGGCATCGGCATTTTTTAAAAAATAATCTTTAGTTGACTTACGTGGAGCAGCTAATGCAATTTGCAAATCGTTATTTACCAAAACAGGCTTCTTACTTTTAATATAATCATCTTCAGGTTGCACATTAAAGCCCTGAAAACTTTGATGTAACAACGAGCGCTTCATTGCAATTTCGGGTTCACGCGAAAATGGCTCTCCAGCACTTTTAATCATTGTTGGCGGATGGCAATGATAAATAAGTGAATACATATTGCTGAAGCCGTGAGTAGAAAACAATTCTTCTGCATAAAGTCCACCATCAGGCTTGCGGAACTGTGTGTGTCTTTTGTGAGGGATTTTTCCCTGCGAATAGTATTGGGGCATGGTGTGAAAATAGTGTCATGCAAAGTTATAGTAAATCACAAATGAAACCCTGAATCATCCAACAATATGTTTTGGCCTGATTTTCAACAGTTGCATGTTAACACTAACCGCTAATACAACCAATAAACAGCCCTTTTTTAGCTTAACCTTGTAAAATAAAATACAATTTACCCGGTTATTGAATATGAACATGTTAGGCAAAAGCATTGCAGTTGTATTAATCAGCACTCTTGCATTTTCGCAAGACGTGATGGCACAACGCATGAAGACTGAGGATTATATCAGTCGCTACAAAGAAGATGCTATAAAGGATATGATTAAAACAGGTGTTCCTGCCTGCATAACATTGGCACAAGGTATCCTAGAAAGCGAAAGTGGCAACAGCAAACTTGCCATTGAAGCAAACAATCATTTTGGAATAAAATGCCATAAAGAATGGCAAGGCAAACAATTCCACCAGGATGACGATGCAAAAAATGAATGTTTCAGAAAATACAACAATGCCTTAGAGTCGTTTGATGACCATTCGGACTTTCTTCGTTCAAGACCACGTTATGCATCATTGTTTGAACTTAAACCTACTGATTACAAAGGATGGGCACATGGATTGAAAAAAGCAGGATATGCCACCAATCCGAATTATGCACATAAACTCATTGATCTGATAGAACGATTCAACCTTGAAGACATCAACAATGAAGCCATTGCACGAATGAATGGCAAACCAATTCCGGAACAGCCTACATTGGCACGCAACGTAAATCTACCTAAAGGATCGCCATCTGCAAAAGAGGTTGAGAAAACTACCGTTATTAATATTACACCACCTTCGTATTACTCAGAAATTAATAATGTAAAATATATTGTTTCAAAAAAAGGTGATACCTGGCTGAGTTTAGCCAAACAAAATGAAATGATGTTGTGGCAGATGCTTAAATACAATGATGCATCAAAAGATGATGTGCTGAAAGAAGGAACTATTGTTTATATAAAACCAAAAAGAAATTCAGCGAAGCAAGATTATCATATAGTGAAACAAGGTGAGACCATGCGTGATATATCACAATTGTATGCTATTAAATTAAATAAACTTTATAAGAAAAATCAATTGGAACCGGGAGCAGCACTTGAACCCGGCATGAGGATAAAACTCAATAACTAAAAACAACAACCACCAGACTGCCGGGCTAAACGAATGTTTGGTCCGGCATGTTTTTTAAATATGAAAGTTGTAATTTTTTTAAACTGCATTTTTACTTTAATCATAAGCAATGCTTATTCACAGCAGACTGTAATACCTTTAAGCCCACTTACAATTCCTTTAGTTCAGAAAGGAAACTATGGTGAAGTAAGAAGTAATCATTTTCATTCCGGCTTAGATTTTTCTACTCAGACAAAAATCGGCTTTCCGGTTATAGCCAGCTTTGATGGTTATGTATCACGGATAAAAACTTCTGAGAATGGGTATGGAAAAGCAGTATATATAGATCATTCAAATGGGCTTTCTACAGTATATGCGCATCTGCATCGTTACGGAAAAACTATTGAACCATTTGTTTTTACTGAACAGGAGAAACAAAAAAATTACAGTGTTGAGTTATTTCCTGAAAGGAATAAAATTATGATCAGACAAGGTGATACAATCGGTTGGTCAGGAAACTCAGGTGGCTCTTCCGGTCCACATCTTCACTATGAAATACGTAATACAAAAAGTGAAAAACCTTTAAACCCCATCAGCTACTTTCCACAGATTAAAGACACCATTCCTCCGCTGATTAAATCAATTACCATCTATTCTATTAAAGAAAACTTTTTAAGCATTTTTCCCTGGCATGAAATCAAACCAATGGAAACATCTCGAGGGTATTACAGCTATACTGAATTAGTAAACATATCCGGTGAAATAGGAATAGGTTTTACTGGCTATGATCAGGCTAACAATGACAATGCAATTTTAGGCATTGACGAAGTAGAACTTTATGCTAATGAGAAATTGGTTTTTGCACGAAAAATGAGTGACTTTTCTTTTGAGGAAACACGAAATGCAAACGGACTAATTGACTATTCAAAAGGTCAGCGAACCGGGAACATTACCGAAAGATGCTATAAACTTCCGGGAGTAAAATTCAGTCAGTATGTTTTTCTTAAGAATAGCGGAGTGGTTGATGTAGAAAATGACAGCACCATAAATTTCAGACTTATGTTGCGTGACGGTTCAGGAAATATTTCGCGTTGTGTTTTTACAGTAGTGAATAACAGTAATGCAAAACCTAAAAACACAGTTGTAAAAAAAGGAGAATTGCTGGAATATAATAAGGCAAACAAAATTCAATCAGACCGATACAAACTATTATTACCGGAGGGCGCACTATTTCGTGATTTTTATTGTGATGCCATAATCCGAAGAGGAATCAAATCTTTTATTGCTCCACAAATAACTATTGGCAGTACATCAGAAGGACTGAAAAGAAATGTAACACTAAAAATTAAATCTGATTTAGAAGGTGATGAACTCAATAATAAAACCATAATGGTAAAGATTGCTTCTAACGGAACAACATCACCGGTATCAGGAATTTATAAAGATGGTTGGTATTCATCAAGCATCAGTAGTTTTGGCACTTACTCACTCATGATTGACAGCATTGCTCCTGTAATTGAAAATATTACTACTTCATACGACTCAGTTTATAATTGTCCGGTACTTGAAGTTAAAGTATCGGACAATTTTTCAGGAATCAAGAATTATTCCTGCACAATTAACAATAAATGGTACTTAGCGGAATATGACAAAAAGAACAGTACAATCTATGTATTATTAAACCGATTCACAGAGAATGAATTCAATTTTAAGATTGATTTAACTGATGTATGCGGTAATACAATAATATTTTCTAAGGAAATTATTTTAGTTCCGAAATAAAATCTTAAATCTCGCTTAGTTTAAAAGTAGAGCTTACGGCCACACCTTTTTCTGTTTCCATAAGATTACAACATTCGCTAACCGGGTCGTGTTCTAAAAATAAATTCAAATTGTTATTCACTGCATATTTCAAAAATGCTTTCTTCTCTTCTAACGTAACGAGTGGTCTTGTATCATATGCCATAACATAAGGTAATGGAACATGTGCAGCAGAAGGCAGCAAATCAGCCATAAATATCAATTTTCCGTTCTTATATGGAATCAAAGGCAAGGTCATACCATCAGTATGGCCTCTGGCAACAACGAGGTCAATTTTGGAATGAAAATTGTTCTTACTCATTATTTCAAATCCGTTCGACATATCTGATGTTCCTTCAAAAAACTTTAATTGTCCACTCTCTTTTATAGGTAAAATATTTTCTTTTAAAAAGCTGGCTTTCTCTCTTGCATTAGGCTCAGTAGCCCACTTCCAATGATCAGCATGACACCAATATGTTGCATTTTTAAATGCAGGTAAATATCCATCTCTTGCAGAATTCCATTTAATACTTCCTCCGCAATGGTCGAAGTGGAGATGTGTCAGAAAAATATCAGTGATGTCATCGGAATGATAACCTGCCTTTGACAAGGACTTCTCCAATGTGTCGTCACCGTGAAGGTAATAGTGTGAAAAAAACTTTTGACTCTGTTTATCTCCCATACTGTTATCAATCAAAATCAACCTGTTTCCATCTTCAACCAACAGGCAACGCAAAGCCCATGTACACATATTATTATCATCTGCCGGATTTAATTTCTGCCAGATAGATTTAGGTACCACGCCAAACATAGCACCACCATCTAATTTAAAAAAACCTGTATCAATTGTCTGAAGTTGCATTTTTTAAAATTTTATCTTTATACTGAAGTAAAAACATATATGAACCTGCAATAAGAAATGGTAGAATTGGTGCTTTAAACCGCAAAATGGATGCTTCAAGCGCGCAAGTAAAACCAACAAGACTATAAAAAGAAATAAGAAACAACAGAAAAGCAAAGTGATAAAGTGTGTACTTATTCTTTCTATCAAATGCTGCATATATATTCATAAGTACCATAATAAGCACCAGGATATTTTCAATTGCAGCAGTTTTCCATCGTAAACCGGCATTAGTATAAAACCAGGGCACTGTGATAACCTGATAAAAGGCTTTGGGCGTATTTCTAAGAATACTACCATAATCAGCAGCAATAACCGGAGGTTGAATATAGCTTTCTGCTTTCTCGTAAATAGAATTCTTCATTGAACTTTGTTGCACTAAGGCTATCGTACTGGCAGCATTTCGTCCTAAAATTTTATCATGAACAACCACACTAAGAACAATGTATAAAGCAAAAACACCAAGTATCACAAGTCGTGAAACCCAATTAGATTTCAATTTGAACTTAGTCATACTTATATATGCAATTATTGCAGGAGTAAAGAAGAAAATAAAATGCGGCTTTATCAGCCAAAGCAAAAAGAATAGCATAAAACAATAAATTTTCATCCTCAAGGATACTCCAAACTGTGTAAGACTGAAAAAGAACAAACCTGATAATGCAATCAAAAGTGTTTCTTTTAAAATTCCTGAACTAAAAAATACTACAGATGGCCAAAGCATAAGCAACAGAAATAAACTAAAACCATTTGAACGAGTAATATGAATGGTTGCTTTATAAATTGCTGTCAGCCCACAAAAAGATAAAAAACTAAAAACAATAGAATGAACCAGAATATTTGAAAAAGCAAAAATGTGTATGAGTGAACATAACTTAATCATAGTTTCTCCATCGTTCCACATGGGCAGGTTTTTCCAATTCAGAAAATGGTGATAGGCCTCGCTATTAGAACTATCATAGATTCCAAACATCAGCTTCAGATACTCAAAAGGGTTTTCTACCCCATAGTCAAGAAATGTTTTGCCTGCTTCATAAAAAAAATATCCATCATCTCCACTGTAAATTTTTTCTGCATTAAAAGTGATGATAATTCCTGCAAATGCTTTAATAATAAAAAGGATACAAACAAAAGCACGTGACACTCCTTTAAGCTCAAAGAATCTATGATTACCAATTAAAAGACAAATTAGTAAGATGTAAACTAAAGGGATAAAGAACATTTCCATCTTATGTAATCTTTGATTTAGTTATGAATACACTTCGCAATTTTTCTATATCTGTCAAATATATTAATAGAAAGAATAGAAAAGGTAAGGCTTGAATTTTATATCTGACAATTGCCCCCATAACAGGTGTTACTAAGCCAATCAGTTCAAACAAAGAAAATGTATAAAACACTGCAACCCAAAACAATGGAGATGCAGATTTTGGTTTTTTAAAGTTTATCAGAACCAAAATAATTAATAATCCAAAAAATAAATTTTCGAATCCGGAAATCTGATAAAACAAATTTTTACTCTCAAATGGATAGGGTCTGAAAAAAGAATGCCACAATGCCTGAGGTGTATTTGCTATAGCATTCCACTCAGAAGGAGTAAGATGGTTTATGGCAATGGCACTATTTGCATGATAATCATTTGCAAGATCAACAAACTCTGCCTGCTTGTTTGACAACAATTCCATCAACCCAAAACCCGGTAAAACCAAATTAAGATTAATCAATATCAGATAATAAACTGAAACAATCAAAACAAAAATCAATAAAGTCTTTTTTCTGTAAACAGAAGTAATAAGATAAGCTGCAAAGAGTGGCAACAGCAAAATAAAATTATGAAATTTAATCATCATCAGAAAAAGTAAAAAAAATAAAGCACCAAAAAATGTTACCGGTTTTTTCTCCTGAATCAAGCGATTCAAAAAGTAAAGTGCCATGCCTGTTGCAAAAAGAATCAGTGAATCTTTCAACAATCCTGATCCCCAAAACAAAACTGAAGGAATAAAAAACACTCCGGCAAACAGAACTTTCCTGAGCTCTGGAAGTGCTTTAACAAAAAGTTTGAGCAGTGCAGTGAGTCCAACAAATGACAAGAAACAATAAAATACAGCATGCACATGATAGTAGCCTAAACTTATTAAACGCAACAATGTATTAATCCTAATCTGAAAACGATAGTCGTTAAACAAGACTACCTTATTGTACCAGTTATGCATTATATCATAGTAAGGGAGTAAATAGCTTGCCTCACTATTTATTCCTGAAATTGCCTGCAAAAACCAAAGCGGATGTTCAAAAGCCAGATTGTACAACACCTTACTATCATCAAAAAACTTAAAAGTATCGGCAGTTAACCTGTCGGTATAGTATTTAGAATAAATTATTCCAAGTAAAACGGCAAAAAATATTTTAACAATAAAAGCTGCTTTAAACCACCATACAGGAATTCTTTCAATCCTGAAAAATGCAGATTTATGAATGACAAAAACAAATAAAGCTATATACCCAATGCTAAGAACTGCTTCCAAAGTAAGGCTGTTTGAAAATTTTCATATAATACAATAACCTGTTTATTACATCAATAGGTTACCTTTGCGCAAAGTAACATAAAAGTATTCTGAAACGAATTTATACTTTAAAAATAAAGAATGGAAAGTTTGAAAGAAACATCTGTTGAAACAGCAAAAAAATTAGGTCTTTTACCTGAAGAGTTTGATAAAATCTGTACGTTATTAGGTCGCAAACCTAATTTTAATGAATTGAGTATCTACTCTGTGATGTGGAGTGAACATTGCTCCTATAAAAACTCCATTACATGGCTGAAAACATTGCCTCGTGAAGGGCCACATATGCTTGCCAAAGCAGGAGAAGAAAATGCAGGTCTTGTTGATATTGGCGACAATCTTGCCTGTGCTTTTAAAATTGAATCGCACAATCACCCATCTGCCATAGAACCCTATCAGGGAGCAGCAACAGGCGTTGGCGGAATTAACCGCGATATTTTTACTATGGGGGCAAGACCTATTGCACAACTTAACTCTTTGCGCTTTGGCAACCTGAATAATGAACGCACAAAAATGCTCATGCGTGGTGTTGTTAAAGGAATTGGCGACTATGGAAATGCCTTTGGTGTTCCAACTGTTGGTGGCGAAGTTTATTTTGAAGATTGCTACAATACAAACATTTTAGTTAATGCCATGAGCGTGGGAATTGTTGAACATGGCAAAACTGTAAAAGCAATATCAGCAGGTGAAGGTAACAGTGTTTATATTGTAGGCTCAGCAACAGGGAAAGACGGTATTCACGGTGCCACTTTTGCATCGGGCGACTTGCATGAAGATTCGCATGAGGATTTACCCTCTGTGCAGGTTGGAGATCCATTTCAGGAAAAACTTTTATTAGAGGCAACACTTGAAGTCATTGCAACAGGTGCTGTTGTAGGAATGCAGGATATGGGTGCTGCAGGAATTATTTGTTCTACCTCCGAAATGTCGGCCAAAGGAAACCATGGCATGATTATACATCTTGATAAAGTTCCTACAAGACAAAAAAACATGGAGCCCTGGGAAATTTTACTTTCTGAGTCGCAGGAGAGAATGCTTATTGTTGCTGAAAAAGGTAAAGAGCATTTAATTAATGCTGTTTTTGAAAAATGGGACTTAAACTGCACATGCATTGGCGAAGTAGTTAAAGGTGAACAATTGAAATTCTATATGAATGAAACATTGGTTGCTGAGGTTAATGCTGAATCATTAGTATTGGGTGGTGGTGCACCGGTTTATAAAAGAGATTATAAAGAACCTGCTTACTTCAAACAAAACAAATTGTTTAACATAGATGAAATAAAAGTTCCATCTGATCTTACTGTTATTGCTAAACAATTAGCATCACATCCGAATATTTGCAGCAGACGCTGGGTTTACACACAATATGATAGTATGGTGGGCACTATTAATATGAGTACCAACAAACCATCTGATGCTGCTATAGTAAATATTAAAAATTCAAAAAAGGCCCTTGCTGTGTCTGTTGACTGCAATGCAAGATATGTGTTTGCAGACCCTGAACAAGGTTGTGCAATTGCAGTAGCAGAGGCTGCACGAAATATTGTTTGTACAGGAGGAGAACCTTCTGCTGTTACGAATTGTCTGAACTTTGGCAATCCGTATAACCCTGAAGTTTACTGGCAGTTTGTACATAGTATTAAAGGTATGTCAAAAGCGTGTGAAAAGTTTCAAACTCCGGTGACAGGTGGTAATGTAAGTTTTTACAATCAGTCTAAAATAGGAGATAACGATGTGCCGGTTTACCCTACTCCAACAATTGGTATGATTGGCATTATAAGTGATAAAAACAAAGCCGCAACATTGGCATTTTCAAATGCAGGTGATCAGATATTTCTGATTGGCTCTTCAAAAAACTGCATTGCTTCATCGCAATATCTTGTTAGCACATATAATGTCAACAACAGTCCTGCGCCTGAATTTAATCTTGATGAAGAGTATGATGTTCAGCAACTCATCATACAGTTAATCAAAACCGGATGTGTTCAGTCCGTACATGATGTTTCTGATGGTGGTCTTTTTATTTCACTACTTGAGTCTGCAATGATAAAAGGCCTAGGTTTTGAAATCAATTCTGATGAGGATATTAGAAAAGATGCATTTCTGTTTGGAGAATCTCAGAGTCGTGTTGTAGTAAGTGTTTCTGAAGAGCAAATGGATGAATTTATCAGCATAGTAGCTGACTCCGGTGTTGATTTTACCAATCTGGGCGTTGTGACACAGGGCGAAATAATTGTTGATGAAGATAAATTTGGTAACATCAGCGAATATTCAAAACTCTATCAGGAAAAACTTGAAAGTGAAATGGCTCACTAAAAGCATTTGTTCTACTTATGTACATCCCTGAATATTTTCGAAATAAGAATTTTAACCAACAGGTTGACTTTATTAAAGAAAACAGTTTCGGAATTTTGATTACACATTCAGAAAAAGAAATGTTTGCTACGCACATTCCGCTGACGTCTTTAGTAATTGAGAACCATCTGGTATTATATGGACATATTTCAAAAGAAAATCAACAATGCAGCACATTAATAAATGACAGTGATGCGTTGATAATTTTTAGTGGTCCGCATTGCTATATTTCTTCCTCTTGGTATAGTCACGAAAATGTTTCAACCTGGAATTATCAGGCTGTACATTGTCAAGGTAAAATTAAAATACAATCAGAGATTGAGCTGTTACAAAGTTTGATGCAGCTAACCGATCATTACGAATCGAAAGAAGAACAACCTAAATTTTTTGAAAAGATAGACCCTAAAGTTATTCGTGACAATTTAACCGGAATACTTGGATTTGAAATTATTGTTTCAAACATTGATGCAAAAGACAAACTTTCTCAAAACCGAAACAAAAAAGATTACGAAAATATTGTTACCCATCTCAAAAAGCGTGATGATGCCATGTCTGATGCCATAGCAACGGCTATGCTTAAAAACAAGGATAAAACGGTCGGGTAACATCTAATTTCATCAAAGTAAATTTTGTCCCCTTTTCTTGACTACCTTCGCAGGAAAATTTGAAAGTGCATAAAGCAGGATTCATAGCAATAGTAGGCAAACCCAATGCAGGAAAATCTACCCTGTTAAACACGCTTTTGGGGCAGGACTTGAGTATTGTGACCCATAAGGCCCAAACTACACGTCACAGAATAAGAGGTGTAGTAACACAGTCTGATTATCAATTGGTGTTTTCAGACACTCCGGGCATTATCACCCCCGGATATCAGCTTCATCAACGAATGATGACGTTTGTTCAAGGTGCATTCGCAGATGCTGATGTCGTTCTGCTGGTATATGACGCTACCGGAAATGATATGGATGCAGAAAAATTCAAAACACTGCTTCCTACCGGAAAAAAGTTAGTTGTAGCATTGAATAAAATTGATTTAAGTAATCAGGAAGAACTTGAAAAAATCGTTCAGAAAATTGAGCAACAGCTTAGTCCTGCTGCCATAGTACCTATTTCGGCTAAAGAAAAATTTGGTGGCGAGGTTCTCATTAAAACCTTGCTACAATTTATCCCCGAAGCACCTCCTTATTTTGACAAGGACACACTGACTGACAGGAATGAAAGGTTTTTTGCTGCCGAAATTATCCGCGAGAAAATTTTTCTGCAATATGATAAAGAAATACCTTATAGTGTTGAAGTAAGTATAGAAGAATTTAAAGACACGCCTAAACTGGCAAAAATAAAGAGTTATATTTTTGTTGAAAGAGAATCACAGAAAGCCATTTTATTGGGAAAAAATGGTTTGGCAATAAAAAAATTAGGAACTGACAGCAGAAAGAAAATTGAAGAAATGACGGGCAAAAAAGTATTTCTTGAACTTACAGTTAAGATAAGAGAAGACTGGCGTAATAACGAGCAACAGCTGAACAAATTCGGCTACAACGAATAACAAAGAAAAATGAGCAACATTATTGCTATTGTAGGCAGACCCAATGTAGGAAAATCAACACTGTTCAACAGGTTGACAGAGAGTATGGATGCCATCGTACATGACGAATCAGGTGTAACACGAGACAGGCACTACGGAACAGGAGAATGGACCGGGAAGAAATTTTCTGTCATTGATACAGGAGGTTACGTATCCGGATCAGAAGATATTTTTGAATCTGAAATTCGAAAGCAAGTTAAACTGGCAATCGAAGAGGCAGACATTATCCTTTTTGTTACGGATGCCCGCGAAGGACTGAATGATTTTGATGAGGATATTGCACAACTGCTTCGTAACAGCAATAAGAAAACATTTTTAGTTGTGAACAAAGTTGATTCTCCAAAACAACTGAATGATGCTGTTGAATTTTATGCATTAGGCCTTGGTGATTATTATTGTATATCGTCTTCTAACGGTAGCGGTACTGGCGAACTGCTTGATGCAGTTGTAAAAGTTTTTAAGCCCGATGATGAATCTGAAGAAGAACTTCCGCGAATTACTATAATCGGACAACCTAATGTCGGTAAATCATCATTGATGAATATGCTTACCGGTGTGGAACGAAGTATTGTTACCCCTATTGCAGGAACTACCAGAAACAGCATTAATATCCGTTACTCAAATTTTGGTTTCGATTTTATTTTAGTTGATACAGCCGGATTGAGAAAGAAAGCCAAAGTGAAAGAAGATCTGGAGTTCTACTCTGTCATGCGCAGCATAAGAGCCATTGAACAAAGCGATGTGTGTCTGTTTATGATTGATGCAGAAAAAGGATTTACAGCTCAGGATGCAAATATTTTTCACCTCATTCAAACCAATCACAAGGGTGTTGTCTTCTTGGTGAATAAATGGGATTTAATTGATAAAGAAAACAATTCAACAAAGAAAGTTACAGAAGAGATTAAAGCAGCCATTGCGCCTTTTACCGATGTGCCCATAATCTTTACTTCTGTGCTAAACAAGCAACGTATTTTTAAAGCACTTGAAACTGCCATTGATGTTTTTAAAAACAGAACACAACACATTCCGACATCACAACTTAACAAAAAAATTCTACCTTTCATAGAAAACTATCCTCCGCCATCTGTAAAAGGCAAACTCATCAACATCAAATATATTACTCAGGTGCCCGGACCCTATCCACGTTTTGTTTTTTTTAGTAGTAATCCACAGTACATTCAGACAACATACAGAAGATTTCTTGAAAATAAACTGCGTGAAAATTTTAATCTGACTGGCGTTCCTGTTGCAATTTCTTTTAGAAGCAAAGACAGTGGAAAAGAAGTCTGATAACAGCAAGTCATGAATCATCATGAGCTAAAACTGTATTTAGACGATTTATTTCTTCGGTACAACAGAAGTGAGTTTATTACTGATGATCCAATCTCTATCCCGCATAAGTTTACTGACATTGGTGATATTGAAATTAGTGCCTTTCTGACCTCAATTATCTCATGGGGGCAGCGCAAAACCATTCTCAAAAACGCACAAACACTTATGGAAATGATGGAACATTCTCCAAAATCATTTATTATAAATGCATCAAACAGCGATTATAGCCCTTTTAAAAAATTTGTTCACCGCACTTTTAATGGAGAAGACTGTATCTACATTTTTAAAGCGATTAAAAATATTTACTCTGAATATGGTTCGCTTGGTAATTGTTTTACCTTTTTTGTAAGCAACAATCCCATGCCTGTGGCCATGAGTTTATTCAGACAGAAACTGTTCTCAATGCCATGCCAGCCACGCACCACAAAACATTTAGGTGACCCATTAAAAAACTCAGGATGTAAAAGATTCAACATGTTTCTGCGTTGGATGATTAGGAAAGATTGTGCCGGTGTTGACTTTGGAATTTGGGAAATCTCACCATCGTTGATTTACTGTCCTTTAGATGTACATACCGGTCGAACTGCACGACTACTTGGGCTGCTAAAAAGAAAGCAAGATGACTGGAAAGCCGTTGAAGAACTGACCCAAAATCTGCGACAGTTTGATAAAACAGATCCTGTAAAATACGACTTTGCTCTTTTTGGCGCAGGCGTCAACGGATTGTTAAAATAACCAGTCGTTTTCAGTCGTTTTACTTGGTAAAAACCAATTAACAAAAGAATGTTTCTATCATGGATTTATCAAATAATCCTCTGATAATAAATGTTAAAAAAAACGTGAATACTTACTCTTGAAGTAAGTATGCTGCTGCTGAAATCTATTAACTTTGTTCAATCATTACATGACTTAAAATCTATATGAATAAACTAAAAATAGGAATTCTCTTTGGCGGCACATCACGCGAACGTGAAGTATCCTTTGCCGGAGGCAGAACCGTATATGACAACCTGGACAAAACGCTTTTTGAACCTATTCCTCTTTTTGTTGACAGTTTTGGTAACCTGTTGATTCTCGACTGGCAATTTATTTACAAGGGTAGTATTCGTGATTTTTATCCGCCCGCAGAATTTTTGCCTGAGACAACACGAGGCTTTCAGATTTACGCAGAAAATCTTGGCACACTTACACATCAGGAACAAATCAGGCTGACAATGAAATTAGGAACGCGTTTAGAATTTGCACAGTTGCCTGATGTTATTGATTTTGCATTCTTATGTCTGCATGGTTCTGATGGTGAGGATGGACGCATACAAGGTCTATTGGAATATTACCGGATCCCCTACTCGGGCTCAGGTATTCTTTCTTCTGCTATTGGAATGAATAAGGTTATTCAGAAAGATCTGATGAAAAAATCAGGCTTTAATGTTCCGGAAGTCGCTGTAATAAACCGCTCTGAATGGGTAGCCTCTTCAAACCGAAAATCTTTTATTAAAGATTTAAAATCTGTTGGATTTCCATGTGTTGTTAAAGCTGCTAATCAGGGTTCGAGCATTGGCATATCAGTATTGAAGAATAATGATGAAGATGCATTTGTACAAGCTGTCAATAAATCATTTTTTATCCGCGAAATCACGCGGACAGAATGGAACAGCATGACTTTTGATGCAAAAACTGAATGGATAAAGAAAGTATCAGATATTCGGGAAGGCATTGGATTACCTGCAAAAATTAACGACAGAATAATTTATCATCCGGAAGAACTATTAGGTGTACTGATTCAACTTTTTGGTGAAATGGAAGACGTTGTTTCCATTGCTGCTATTGAAGCTGAAACAGAAGTTATCATTGAATCGTTCATTTCAGGAAAAGAGTTTTCATGTATTGTAATTGCAAATGAAAATGGAAAGCCTGTTGCGCTACCGCCAACAGAAATCCGTAAAGGCAATGAGTTGTTTGATTACCGTGCTAAATATCTGCCCGGTTTATCACGAAAAGTAACACCTATTCACCTGCCTGAAGTACAAATTGAAACAATAAGAAGAGAATGTGAACGCTTGTTTATATCATTAAACTTTAGTGTTTATGCCCGCATAGATGGATTTATCACAGAGAATGGTTCAATATTTTTGAATGATCCGAATACAACATCAGGAATGATGCCCAGCAGCTTTTTCTTTCATCAGGCTGCAGAAATTGGTCTCAATCCTTCACAGTTTATCAGCTACATTATTTCAACATCGCTTCAGGCACGCCTTTCAGAAATGAAATCGTTTCGCACAGTGCCACAACTGATAAAAAACCTACATGGACTGATCAGCAAAAAAGCCAAGTCACAATCTGAAAAGATAAAAGTTGGCGTCATAATGGGTGGTTATAGCAGTGAAAGACACATCAGCGTTGAAAGTGGTCGTAATGTTTATGAAAAATTATCATCAACAGAAAAGTACGAACCCATACCCTATTTTCTTGCAGGTAACGAACAATCTTATTCACTTTATAGAATTCCAATAAACCTGATGCTGAAAGATAATGCTGACGACATCAGAGAAAAAATTCTCAATTACAATCAGCATCCCGTAATCAAAAAAATAATTGACCAATGTGGTCAGGTAACACAAACATTTGCCAATGCAGCCAACCTAAATCCACCTGAAAAAATATCGTTTGAAGAACTTGCACAACAAGTAAAAATTGTTTTCATTGCTTTACATGGTCGTCCAGGCGAAGATGGTGAATTGCAATTGCAACTTAACAAAGTTGGTTTACCATTCAATGGCTCAAGAGCTGAATCGTCTAAAATCACCATAGATAAATTTCAAACTAATGAGCTGTTGGCACAAAATGGATTTAAAGTTGCACATCATTACAAACTCACAGAGGAAGAATGGCGTAATAATCCTTCTGCAATAGAAGAAAAAATTCAAAAAGAATTTGGATTCCCGATTATTGCCAAACCGGTAGATGATGGATGCAGTAGTGCTGTAAAAATTATCCGTAACGAAAATCAACTACATGCCTATGCCGAACTAATTTTCCGCGAAGATGAAACATTAAACACTGCTGCCGCTGAACTTCTGAAGATAAAAGACAAAGAAGAGTTTCCACGAAAAAGATATTTTCTGATTGAAACGCTTATCAGCGGTGAAAACTGTAAACATTTTTTAGAAATTACCGGTGGCATGCTTACCACCTACGATGAGACAGGAAATATACATTACGAAATTTTTGAACCCAGCGAAACATTACATGAAGGTGATGTACTCTCGCTTGAAGAAAAGTTTTTAGCCGGTGAAGGACAAAATATCACACCTGCCCGTTACAGCAAACATGCAATGGAAAACAGGCTGATTTCTGATATTATCAGAAAAGAACTTATGCGTGCAGCACGACTGTTAAATATTGAGGGTTATGCAAGAATTGATGCATTTGTACGTATTACAAATGACAATAAAGTTGAAGTTATTTTTATTGAAGTAAACTCATTGCCGGGTATGACACCTGCAACTTGTATTTTCCATCAGGCTGCAATAAATCAGTATAAACCTTACGAATTTATTGAGAAAATACTTGAGTTCGGTTTTAAAAGGAATCAATTGTCGCTGACGAAATAAAATTATGAAAGAACTAATTCGATTTCTTAAGTCGCGCATTTTCTGGATTAATGCTTTGGTGATTTTCATCGTAATTATCATGTCAATTGGTTTGGTTTATAAATGGCTCGACAGTTTTACAGATCATGGAAACTCTGTCTCTGTCCCTGATTTAAAAGGCATGAATATTAAAAAGGTTAATGATTTTTTAAAAACTAAAAACCTGTCATTTAAAATCGCTGATTCTTCCGTTTACCTTTTAGATCAAAAGCCGGGAACTATTGTTGAGCAAGATCCGCAACCAGATGAAAAAGTTAAACAAGGTCGTACCATCTATCTCACCATAACACGCAGCAGTGCACCAATGGTGAAAGTTCCGGCATTGAAAGATGTTTCCTTACGACAAGCTGAAGCTATCCTTGCTGCATCAGGGTTGAGAATGGGAGAACAGATTTTCAAACCTGATCTTGCAAAAAATGCAGTACTTTCAATGATGATAAACGGAAGGGATTTAAAAGCCGGAACAGATGTACCTAAAGGCTCGGCAATTGATTTGATTGTTGGCGATGGATTAGGAAACACCGTTGTCACTGTTCCATCTTTGATAGGCCTAACGTATGATGAAGCGCTATTTGTATTAAAAGGATCATCACTAAACATTGGTTCTTTATTTTTTGATGGTGTAATTAAAGATACACTCAATGCAAAAATCTATGATCAAAATCCTGCACCAGATAACAACACTATCAATCAGGGTGACGCCATTGATTTATATCTGAGACCCTGATTTGCATGATTCAACTAAAATCACATGAGGTAATTAATGCCCCAGGTAGAAATTCAAGTGTTGATATTTTCAGATCGCTAGCTATATTAAGTGTTGTTATATATCATTACGACAGAAAACTTCCCTTTGGCTATCTTGGCGTTGATTTATTTTTTGTAATCTCCGGATTACTAATTGGTAATATTCTAATTGGCTATTTAAAAAAAGGTGAGAAAATAAATTTTTTCAAATTTATTATTCAACGAGGGTTTAAAATTTGGCCGTCTTATTTCAGCTACCTTTTCATCGGTTCATTAATAGCAGTCATTCTATATCACACAATGGCTCCTGATATGATTATTCCACTTAATAAATACTGTCGCTATATATTCTTTTATTCAAATTTCACAAGTAATGAGGTCTGGAGTTTTGGGCACTTATGGTCACTCTGTGTAGAAGAGCATTTTTATATCATGTTACCCATCTTACTTTTAGTTATTCAACGTTTCTTTCCTGATAAAAAAGTCTTAGTTACTGCATTGCTATTAGTTATTGTTGCCGGATTTGTTTTCAAAGTACTTGCTTTAAATTTTACTAATGGTAAAGATACTTATGGTGCCACTTACAACAGAATTGATGCACTTGGATGGGGCGTCTTATTGAGTATAATATTAAATTACTTTCCAACTATCATTAAACAGCGAGTATCACAACTTTTTATGCTCACTATAGGAGTACTACTATTCTGTCTGATGATTTTTTTATTCGATAATTATGAATGGTTTTTTTTTAGAAAATGTGTATTTCATTCTATTGTTCCATTTTGCTTTTTTCTGATGATAGCTGCTACTTATCACTGGAATATGTCGGGATTAAAATGGCTGCGATTTATTGCATACTACAGCTACAACTGGTATCTGTGGCATCCGCTTTGGGTAACCTGGTTTAACAAAAAGATTGGAACAGGTCTCCTTGCGCATCTGGCTTTTCTGATTTTTACTTTTCTGACCGCAATGGCATTTACTATATTTATAGAAGAGTTTTTCATGGGTAAAAGAAATAAGTTTATCCATAAATGGTTTGGAGAAAGAAAAATTCAGGTTAAAGCCGTATAATATTTACTTACTTAAAAATATTTCTCCGCACAATATTCCAGTCATTAATCATATTGTAATCACGGGTATATAACACATTTAATCTGTCGCGGAAATACTCATTATCTGAAGGTGCGTTTAATCCATCTGATGGTGTATAAACTCCAACTTTATTATTTGTTGCAGCTAAACTCTTAATATTGGTTGCTACCCAGGTTTTCTTTCCAACAAGTACACATAAGCTGTTCCCAAAAACATTCTGATTCTTTTTGAAAAACAGCCAGAGAAATGGATAGCAAAACAATATTCCGAAAGCACAGAAAATATCAAAGAATCGTTTTCTTCTTTTATTAGATGGGCTGTTCAATGTATTCACATCAACCAGATAAAGATCACCATTGTCATTGATGGAATTGCTTCCAATGATAAACAAGCTTTCAGGAGGTGCAATCTTGTACTCAACTTGCCTGTTGCGCAGTGCACCCATATTCTCTATAATTTGTTGTGAACTTAATGAGTGCGAACTAAAAATTACTTCATCAACCTGATAAATAGTTATGATTTCATTTAGCTGTGTCAACGTGCCAAGTCTGAAATCTTTCAACTCTCCGCCCTGATCAGCTCCTGATTCAACATATCCAACAAAGGTTGTATTTGACCCTGACAATTGCAGCAACGACAAAATTCTTTTTGCATCAACAGCATCAGCAACAACAATCAATTTCTTTTTCACATCTGCTGCTAATGCAAATCCTTTGATACCTGCTGCATTTAAAGCATATCGAATCAATGCTGTTATCAAACATGCCCAGGCTGTATTCATCAAAATCAGTGCTCTTGAAAAACGATAGGACTCGTTCAACAATGCATACACCACCAAAATAAAAATTGTTCCTGACAGAATTCCTCTTACAACTCTGGAAATGCGTAGTGGTTTATCATAAGCACCATTCAGATAAGCAGAGAAAATCCAGACTAAAACATATCCGGGCACTACTAATAGCATGTAATGTTCAGGATAATGCAGCTCCTTGACATAAAGTTCCCAATATGTTTTAATAATGGAATAACCCCCATAAATAAATGCTGCATCAATAATTGGCAACAACAAAATACTAAAAAGGCGATTCACCAATGCAATACCTGCTCTGAGGTAGATGGCAATATTTATCAGAAACGAAAAAAATGCAGCATTACTCTGCGAAAAATGCTTCTGAGCAAAAATGCTCATTGCTTTATAAAATACTACTACATAATTTACACTGCTTTTCTTTGTACTCTCTCCTTTGTAGTGTATTATTTTAGTTTCAGGGAAATAATAATTCTTATAACCGGCCTTTGTTATTCTGTACGACAGGTCAATATCTTCACCATACATAAAAAATGTTTCGTCAAGCAACCCTATTTTATCCAATACAGATTTCCGCAACAACATAAATGCACCGCTGAGTACATCAACTTCATTGGTTTTGTTTTTATCGAGAAAGCCTAAGTGATACTGACCAAATAATTTTGATTTTGGAAACAATGCTGATAGTCCGAAGATTTTATAGAATGCCACTGCAGGTGTTGGAAGTCCTCTTTTAGATTCGGGCAAAAATTTTCCATTACCATCAATCATGTGTACTCCAAGTCCGCCTGCCTGTGGATGACTGTCCATAAAGTCAACAACCTTTTTAAAAGTATCTTCCTCTACAACAGTATCAGGATTAAGCAGCAACACATATTCACCCTTACTTTGAACAATAGCCTGATTGTTTGCCTTTGAAAAACCTGTGTTTACTTTGTTCTCAATTAATGTAACAAATGGAAATTTCTTGTGCACCATCTGACATGATCCGTCAACAGAATTGTTGTCAACCACAAAAACTTCTGCATCAATATCACTTATAGCCTTACCAACAGAAATGAGGCACTGCTCAAGAAAGTACTTTACATTGTAGTTGACGATGACAACGGATAGCTTCAATGCAACAGAATTTTCGGTTTATAATGTTGTGTTAGCTGTTTCCTTCTCCACAATATAACGGTTGCGGTCTTTATCATTACGTGCAATCATTTCTGCCAGAAATCCTGCAAGAAAAAGTTGCGTTCCTAAAATCATACTTGTCAGCAATAAATAAAACGATGGCCGTTGTGTTAATCGTGTTGCGGGAATATCATTATAAACACAATAAAGTTTT
This sequence comes from Bacteroidetes bacterium UBA6661, assembly GCA_002455375.1. Taxonomy (GTDB): domain Bacteria; phylum Bacteroidota; class Bacteroidia; order AKYH767-A; family OLB10; genus OLB10. The sequence goes on along the minus strand of DKKR01000038.1, from coordinate 23,214 downwards.
GAAACGCCAAGATAACATGCACCTATGAGTCCAAGAATAAACATCAGAGAACCTAGTGTTCCGAACAAATGCATGGGTCGTTTACCAAAACGTGATACAAATGTGATAGAAAGCAAATCAAGAAAACCATTGACAAATCTTTCTAATCCGAATTTTGTAGTTCCGAATTTTCGAGCTCTGTGTTCAACAACCTTTTCGCCAATTTTTGTAAAGCCAACCCACTTAGCAATTACAGGAATATAACGATGCATCTCACCATATATTTCAATATTCTTTATCACATTATGATGATATGCTTTTAATCCGCAATTAAAATCGTGCAGGTTGTCAATCCCGGAAACCATACGTGTGACACCATTAAAAAATTTGCTGGGGATGGTTTTTGAAATCGGATCGTGACGCTTTTTTTTCCAGCCACTAACAAGGTCGTAACCTTGTTGGGTAATCATTTCATACAGTTCAGGAATTTCATCGGGGCTGTCCTGCAAATCGGCATCCATAGTAATCACTACATGACCTTGTGCCACTTCGAAACCTTTATGTAAGGCAGCTGACTTACCATAATTTCTCTTAAACTTTATGCCTTTAACTTCTTTTATCTTTTGGCTTAAACTTTCTATTACCTGCCAGGATTTGTCAGTGCTGCCATCATCAACCAAAATCACTTCATAGCTAAACTTGTGCTGCTTCATAACACGGTCTATCCACGTTACCAACTCTGGTAATGATTCATCCTCATTAAACAACGGAATAACTACTGAAATATCTGTATTGTATGATGACTGCATTTTATTCGGGAATTTGAGGCTTGTTACGTTTATACACTGCAGCAATAATAAGTGATAGAATGATTCCGCTGAGTAGTTTATTATAAAAGTCATTCATTGCTATTGACTGCAGGTCTATATTATTGTAGGCATCTACAGCCTGATCATACATTTTATCACTGAGCATAGATTTAAACTGACCTTCCATAAGTTCAAGTTGTGCAAGTGAATCAGCTTTAAAACGCTCTACCAATGTACTGTCGAATAGTGTACAGAAAATATAAATCAATAATGCTGAAAGAACACCTCCTAAAAGAGCTGTTATCAATCCGGTACGAAAACCTTCCCAGTAGGAAATAAAACCTTTGCCCTCATGCGTCCTATAACTTTTAACTGCAACAGCAATGACAACTGCAGGTATCCATGCACCGAGCCACGATGCATTGCCAAGTGGATTATTTCCAGTAAGATAAATTATCAAAAACATGGCAAAACTTGATGCGCCCAATATTCCTCCGTAATGTAATCCGTATCGAAACATAATTTAAAATGCAAAGGTATAAAACCTGCTGTGTTTATTTGTTTATTGAAAGGTCTGATTTACTATCTTTGCACCGGGTAAGTCTTATACGACCAGCTCCCTCGAACCTCCCCAGGGCAGGAATGCAGCAAGGATAAGTGGTTGTAGCGGTGCGATATAAGTAGCTTACCCATTTTTATTTTAGGCTATCTGTTGGAAGCAAATTTTCTACAGGCCACCAATTTATCATATCTTTCTGTTTGCGGACGATGATATACTAAAATCCAATAGTTGTTTTCCGTTTCATAATGATTGCCTTCAAGCCAGCTTTCATCACCAAATGAGGTTCCGTCTTTTAAAAACACATACATATAATTGTAGTAGCCTTGTTTTAAAAACAAGGTTGTAGTGTAGGCTTTCAGGTCTTCATCATAATGTAGCATGTTTTGATTGGAAAAACCCCAATCGGTTAGTGCACCAAGAATATAGATGTTACCATCTTTTACTTCGTCTTTATATTCAAGGCGGAAACGAACCGTTGCATAATCGGCATCACGTTCGGGATGGCTGCCACTATAATTTTTTATTTCAAACTTTCCGTCAATGTCATAGTCGGTGGTATAGCGAGTGAAATAACGAACTTTATCGGGAAAAAGTAAAACATTGGTTCCGGTGTCAAAATGATCAATACGTTCTACACTTTCTGTTTCGTACTTTAATGAGCGAATATCAAAACGCCTGAACTCATTGCTGCCATTAAATGTATTTTCCTCATCGTAATTATACTCCAGCAAATTGTCTTTGATAAAAATCGGCTTCAGGTTCTCAACAGCATTATCCCATCTGAAATTCTGAAGTATTTTAACTTTCAGGTCACCAAAGGGATTGGCAATAGTATATCTTGTTGTAGATAATGAAAAGTCAACTTCCTGCTTCTGTTGCCTGTACTCAGCCAATGTTGCAGCATGCACAGAAGCATTAACATCAATCAGATTTTCAAATACTAATAACCTTCTTGTAAATGCTACACTGTCGGGGTCATTATTAATATAAACTTTAAGTAAATAATTTCCTGATATCAGTGGTTTAATCTGTTCGTTTGGAAATTTCAGAGTATAATGTGTGTAAGGTTGCAAAGTGTTAAACGAAAAAGCATAATCAGCAATACGGTCTTCGTAGAAGCTAAATAAATAAGTTGAGCGTGTAATGTCTGAAGGTTTCCATTGGGCATCGCAATGTATGATGGTGTACCAGTAATCTTTATAATCCCCATCAAGATCATCAAACTGAAGTAAAAGTTGCGCACCGCTGTTGAGTTCAATGACCGGTTCACTCATTGGAAATTGCGCATTTTCAAGTTGTATGGTTTTAATATTATTTCTGTACGTAAAGTTATCGTATCTGAAATAATTATCCTTAAAATACTCTTGTTTTTCCTGAGCAAACACATTAGTGTCAGACCATGAAAAGAAAAGTATCAGATAAAAAACAATTTGTCTCATAAGCACATTATTCACTCATTTCCATCCACTGCATGTAGCTGTCTTCCCACAATGAATGTAACTTGTTATACTGTTTTTCAGATTCATCGAACTCCTTCTGCAACATTTTGATTTTTGCTGTGTCGTTATAATTACTTTCATTGCCTAACTGTTCCATTAAATCATTGCGTTGTTTCTTTGCTGCTGCCAACTCTGCTTCCAATTTTTTAACTTCCTTCTCTAAATTCAACAACTGCTTTTTCTGATCCGGTTCTGCCAGTAATTTAGATACAACAGGTTTCACCACAACTTGTTTTTCTTCCGTTCGTTTTTCGGATTTTTTCCGCTCTGCCCAATGTTCATATTCTTCATAAGTACCCGGATATTCTTTGAGTTGATTGTTTTCAATGAACCAAATCTTATTGGCAATTTGCTCAACAAAAAAACGATCGTGCGATACCACAACAAAAGAGCCTTCGTAATCCAACAACACATCAGTAAGAATTTCCACACTCTGCATGTCGAGGTGGTTTGTAGGTTCATCTAATAACAGAAAGTTTGCTTTGCTGAGAATTAGCTTTGCCAATGCAACACGTGCCTTTTCGCCTCCTGAAAGCACTCGTATTTTCTTAAAAACATCGTCACGGTTAAAAAGAAATGCCCCCAGAATGCTTCTGATACGCTGATCCGTTTCTAAAGGTGCAAAAATCTGCAGTTCACGCATCAGATCGTTTTCAATATTCAAACTTTCTAACTGATGTTGTGCATAGAATGATGTCTTTACATTGTAGCCTTCTTTAATTTCGCCATCTGCTTTTTCAGTACCGGCAATCATACGCAACAATGTTGACTTACCTTTTCCGTTGGCTCCTATGAGTGCAATTTTATCACCTCTTTCAATGGTAAAATGACTGTTTTTAAAAATCTCCAGATCACCATAATTTTTATTCAAATGATGTCCTTCATAAACTACTTTACCCGGTTGTGTCTCTACCTGTAAACTTAAACGCATGGTTGATGCCGGACCGGAAACTGCTTCAACTTTTTCCATACGGTCGAGCATTTTCATTCTGGACTGAGCCATCTTTGCCTTACTGGCTTTTGCTTTAAAGCGGTCAATGAGTTTCTGTTGCTCTTTAATATACTTTTCCTGATTCTCGAACTTACGCTGCTGCAATTCATCACGAAGCGATTTTTGTTCGAGATAATTTGTGAAGTTACCAGGATATAGATTTATTTTTTCATTGGCAACCTCTGCAATCATGTTAATGGTGCGGTCAAGAAAATACCGGTCGTGCGAAACAAGAATAAATGTACCATCATAGTCTTGTAAATACTTCTCCAGCCATTGTATAGAAGGCAAATCGAGGTGATTGGTTGGCTCATCAAGCATCAACAGACTTGGTTTTTTCAGCAGCATGCGGGCAAGCATTACACGCATACGCCATCCTCCGGAAAACTCTTTCAATGGGCGTTGCAAATCGGCAGTACTGAATCCTAAACCCTCTAAAATAGACTCTGCACGGTGTGTGATGTTGTAACCATCAAGCGATTCAAATTCGCTTTGCAGAAAAAATAATTCATTCAGCAACTCTTCGCCATGTTCGGTTTCGAGTTGTTTTAAAATTTTTTCAATCTTCTGATGAAGAATATTCTCTCTTTCAAAAACTTCAAGCGCCACATCAAGAATGCTTTTGTCTGACTCGTATGAAAGTAAATCCTGATTAAGAAAACCTACAGTAAGGTCTTTTCTTCCTGTAATTTCTCCTCCCGTTAAAGTATATTCTCCATTAATAATCCGCAGCAATGTTGATTTTCCTGTACCATTTGCTCCAATAAGTCCTATTTTCTGATTGGGCTTAATGTGCCAGAAAGCATCATGATAGAGATATCTTCCTCCAAAATCAAAACTTATATTATTTAAAACTAACATGCTGCAAAAATATTAAACCGTTTTACTATTCTTTCTAAATGTCTATTCATTATTACTCTAAAAGCTATTCTTTCAATATTCAATGTTTTATATAATCTATCTGTAAAAATCTGGCAATTAATCTCCGGAAAAATTTAATCAGATGACTTTGTCTCTTTGAAAAAGAACCTCAGCAACGGGCTCAGATTTCTCTGCGATCGAGCTTTTCGAACTCGCTGTTATTGCTGATATATTCAGGCACAATTTCTTTCATCTTTGAAACCAATGCCATATTGTTTTGCGTCTTAAACAGGTTGGTCAGACTTTCAATATCATTTGCAATCTGATCGAATTTATACTTACGTACTTTGGCAATTAAAATTTTAGGGTGATGTGTGGCAATAGTGTTTTCCTGTTTATTCAATAATTCTTCAAACAATTTTTCTCCCGGTCTCAGACCTGTATATTGAATTCTAATATCCTTCTCCGGTTCTAATCCACTCAGGCGAATCATCTTCTTGGCTAATTCTGCAATCTTTACAGGCTTGCCCATATCGAAAATAAAAATTTCGCCTCCATGTCCCATTTTACAGGCTTCCAGTACAAGCTGACAAGCCTCAGGAATAGTCATAAAAAAGCGGGTAATGTTTTCATCTGTCACGGTAACAGGCATACCGTTTTCTATCTGTTTTTTAAAACGTGGAATCACTGATCCTGCTGAACCAAGAACATTGCCAAATCGTGTTGTGATAAATTGCGTTTCGGAAATTTCGCTGAGCGACTGAATGTAAATTTCTGCTACACGTTTTGATGCCCCCATAACGTTTGTGGGGTTAACAGCTTTATCTGTCGAAATCATCACAAACTTCTGCACGTCAAATTCAACAGACAGGTCTGCCAGAATTTTTGTGCCTTTAACATTAGTCAGAATTGCTTCTGAAGGATTCACTTCCATGACAGGCACATGCTTATAGGCTGCTGCATGAAATACAATTTCGGGCTTAAAATAATCAAACACCCTACGCATACGGTCAATGTTGCGGATGTCAGCAATCACACTCTCGCAATTACCTGCATGTTTAATTTCCTGTATAGAAAGTTCAAGCTCATAAAGAGGTGACTCTGCAATATCAAGAAGCACCACTTTTGCAGGATTGTATAAAATTACCTGTCGCGCAATTTCAGAACCAATGGAACCTGCTGCACCGGTGATGAGAATAGTTTTTCCGTTTAGCTGATTACGAATTTCCTTTACATCTAAATTAATTGGATCACGCTCAAGTAAATCTTCAATGTTTACTTCCTTGATTTGAGAAAAGCTCAGTTTGCCGTTTATCCAGTTTCCTGCACGTGGAGCACGCTGAACTTTTGTATCGTACTTTACACAAATTTCTATTAATTCATTGATGCGTTTGGTGTCAACATCTTTATCGGCAATAATCAGACTCGAAATTTTATTGGCTCGAAGTAAGTCTTCCAAATCAGTCTTGGTGTAAAAAACCGGTATGCCTTCAAGTTTTCTTTTACGAAGCTTTGGTTTGTCATCAATAAATCCAAGAACCTTAAAATTTATTCCTGCATCTTGTTCCAAAGCATGTTTCACAACCATTCCTTCTTCACCGGCACCCATAATGAGCACATCGGTTTTATTACCTTTCTTTCTTGTCCACTCCACATGGGCGCTTTTAACGATAACACGCATTGATGCCAATGCAAGCATGCTCAGAAAAAAGTCAATCATCAGAATAGAATAAGGCGTAAAATAACGTCCATAAATTCTGAAAGAAATAAGATTAAAGATGCAAAGCAAAACTGTTCCCGACAGTAAGGTTAAAAATATACGCTGCGAATCTTTGTAGCTTGTATAACGAATGATACCTGTATGTGTCCTTGATATTAAAAAACTAACCAATCTGACACTTAAAACTGTTGCAAATGCTGTGGGCAAGAGTAGTATTTCTACATCAGGTATTGTAAAATTAAAACGCAAATCATACGCCAGATAGAATGACAAGGTGCATAATATCAAATCTATTACTAAGACTACCCAACGTGGTGCTGTACGCTCAAATAGAAACATTCCTCAGGCTTTACAAAATTTAAAATTGAACGCAAAAATAGTACTTTTATTAGCTCTTTAACGCTGTAAATACTTTGAATATCAATAATTCACAATTATTAACAAACTTAAACACCGGCCTTTTTTGGTCCCCATATTTCCAAAACAGCAACATCACAGACATTCCATCACTAAATCACTGATAATTAAAGTAGTATCTTAAAATAAATTTTGCTGCAAATTTGTTATAGAATAAGAAAAAAAGCTATATTTGCAGCCCGTTTGATAAAAACTTTATTATAAAATGAAAAGCGAAATACATCCAAAGAACTACCGTATGGTAGTATTTAAAGATATCAGTTGCGATTATGCGTTCTTAACGCGTTCATGTGTTGATACCAAAGACACCATTAAGTGGGAAGATGGAAACGAATATCCCTTGGTAAAACTTGAGATTTCAAATATGTCGCATCCTTACTATACCGGTAAGATGAAACTGATTGACACTGCAGGACGTGTGGATAAATTCCGTAACCGTTATGCTAAATCAACTGCAAAAAAGGCAGCTAAAACAGCTGAGAAATAATCTTAGAAATTTTCAGAAAAGATCCTCTGCCGATTGCAGGGGATTTTTTTTTGACATAATCCCGGAAATTTATCGCATTTCATAAATACGTAATTTTGTAAAGTGATTACCGATAAAAAATCAGATGCCTGGATAAGTATAGTTGACGAATCCATCAATGCCGATGTATCGCGCATAATGAATCTTTTTATCCAATGCAGCAGTAACTTTTTTTCTGCAGCGTTGATAGATACAGACCGAAACAAGTTTGTAGCCCTGTTTGATTATCGTTTTCCATATCCTCTCAGTAATGATGATCTGACAGAAAAAATTCTTCAGATCTTTGAACAGAACAAACCTCTTTTAGATAATCATTACGATAGTGTTGTACTTTCTTTTTGCGGATTTAACAACACCCTTGTGCCTGATGTGTTTTTTGATGCAGACCGTTTAGATGAGTTTTATTATGCCAACCATCAACGCCAATCTACAGAAACAACAAATAAATTATTGTTCGATAATCTCAGGCGTATTTCGGCCAGGAATATTTATTCTGTGCCTAAATCGCTATTTGACTTCTTTAACTCCTGGTATTCAAACCTCAGTATTTTTCATGGCGCAACGCCTTTTATTGAAGGTGTACTTACCTTACATAAAAACACCTCTGAAAGAACAGTAACAGTTAATATTCAAAACACCTATTTTGAAATGGTTGTCAATCAGGGTGGAAATTTGCTTTATTACAACAAGTTTAACTTTATGTCAACAGAAGATTTTATTTATTTTCTTGTTTTCGTTTATGAGCAGCTTGAAATGAATCCGGAGTCGCAGGTTTTGAATATTGCAGGAACAACAGAAAAAAATTCAGCAATTATAGTATTGACATCAAAATATATCCGCAACCTGCAGTTTGTGCAACGACCTTCATTTGCTTTTTACAGCTATGGTTTTGATGAAGTAGCAGCACATTATCATTTTAGTCTTTATAATCAGTTTTTGTGCGTATAATCAGCGGGCGGTTGCGGGGAAAAAAAATTACAGCTCCCGATTCTTTACCGGTTCGTCCAACAACAGATTTTGCCAAAACAGGTTTGTTTAATATTCTTTCCAACCACCTCAGTTTTTCTACCATCGCTGCACTCGACTTGTATTGTGGCACCGGAAATATTTCTTACGAACTGATATCGCGTGGTGCAAAAAGTGTAACAGCCGTTGATTCTGACAAACGATGCGTTGCTTTTGTCCAAAAAACATTTAATGATATACATGCTGAAAATGCAAAAGCTAAACAATCTGATGCATTGGATTTTTTAGAACAATGCAGCAGACCTTTTGATTTAATATTTGCAGACCCCCCATTTAATTTGAATCCGGTACAGGAAATTGCAGAAATTGTTTATAGAAAAAAATTGTTGACAGCACAAGGGCTTTTAGTTATAGAACACTGCAGCGAAATGCAGGCTCTAAAATCTGACAATTTACTTGAAACGCGAACTTATGGTGCTGTTGCATTCAGTATATTCGTAGCTGAAAAATAATATCAATGATGAAAACTGCAGTATTCCCCGGATCGTTTGACCCTATTCATAACGGACACTTGGAGATTGTACAACGTATGCTACCCTTATTCGATAAAATAATTATTGCCATAGGAATAAATCCGGATAAAAAATATTTGTTCAGCTTAGAGCAACGATTAAACTGGCTGGAGCAGGTATTTAATAACGAACCCAAAATCAGCATTACCAGCTATCATGGACTGACGGCAGAATTCTGCAAACAGCAGCAGGCACAATATATGATTCGCGGATTGCGCAACAGCAACGATTTTGAATTTGAAAAGGCCATAGCACAGATGAATAAAAAACTTGGCGGTATAGAAACGGTGTTTGTGATTTCAAGTCCTGAACATGCTCCATTATCGTCAACCATACTGCGCGATATTATTATCAATGGCGGTAGCGTTGCCGACCTTGTGCCGGTAAAAATTGCAATCAAAACAAACAATAAATAGTCTTACATAAAATTAAATCAATAAACTAACGGTTTACTTGCAGTAAATCGTACCATAGAAAGTAGTTGAATCAAGACTTGATTTCAGCAAATTTATGAGTGTTATCTTAAAGAAAAGAAAGCCAGGCTGATTAACTATAACATATCCGGTAATTTTGTAAAATTGCTTTATACCGCTATATTTGGGAAATATTCAGCATGTTTTAGGTTAAAATATGCTGATATTTAAATGTTGGCGGTCAGGCTAAACAGACTCCCAAACACATAATCATAACGGAATGACAACAGAAAAAGATAAAGCATCTGTAAGACAAAAGGAAATAGTTGCCCAGTATCTTCACGAGCTTGACAAACATTTGACCGACCTTAAAAACGGAAAAGCTGACAAAACTTTTGAAATAAAAGATTTAGCAGAATTGTTGTTTGTAAGTCCAAAACATTTGAGCAATACAATTCAGGAAGTATTGGGGAAATCGCCCTGCGATATTTATGAAGAACGGCTTATGGAAATTTCTAAAGAGCTTTTGCTTACAACCAACAACACAATCTCACATATCGCACAGATATTAACTTTTGACCCTTCAAACTTCACCAAATTTTTCAAGAGTTATGAAGGCAAAACACCTAAACAATTTCGTGAACTAAATTCAAAAACTGAACTTTTCACCAAATAATCGGAACTTCTCACCATAACTAACCCATTTTCTATTTGGAAATTTGCATCAACAAATTCAAATAGAATATGACAAAGAAAATTTTAATAACAGGTGCAAGTGGTGGCTTCGGAAAATTAATCGTAGTAGCACTATTGGAAAAAGGTCATTCGGTTGCCGCTTCTATGCGGGACATCAATGGAAAAAATAAATCAATTGCGGACGAGCTGAGTAAAGCAGGAGCAAAAATTATAGAAATTGATGTTACTGACGATACAAGTGTAAACAACGGAGTGCAAAAAGCTATAACCGACCTAAATGGCTTAGATGTTTTGATAAATAATGCAGGTATCGGAGTTCTTGGAATGCAGGAATTTTTTACACCTAACGATTTTCAAAAAGTATTTGACATTAATGTATTTGGGGTTCAACGAATGAACAGAGCGGTTGTTCCCTATTTCCGAGAAAAGAAGGACGGTTTGATTGTTTACACTTCCAGCTTATTGGGCAGAATAGCCTTACCGTTTTACGGAACCTATCAGGCTTCAAAGTGGGCATTGGAAGCATTGGCAGAAAATTACAGAGTGGAGCTTTCTGGTTTTGGTATCGAAAATTGTATTGTAGAGCCTGGAGGATACCCAACTTCATTTAACGAAAATCTAATGACGCCAAGCGACAAAAGTAGAGAAAGTGCTTATGGCGATTTTGCAAAAGTGCCTGAAATTGCACTTCAAAATTTTGAGAATGTATTAAAGAACAATCCGCAACAAGACCCTCAAAAAGTGGCAGACGCTTATGCCGAACTTCTTGAAAAATCCAAAGGAGAAAAACCATTCCGCACGTCAGTTGATTTTATTGGCATGGCAGAACCAATTCAAAAATATAATGAACACCACGAACAAATAATGACAGGGCTTTACACCAAATTTGGAACGCAAGGAATGTTGAGCGTAAAGAAATAAGGCAACAAGAAATATTTTTTTTGGTAAAGGTTGATACTTCTGGTATTGACCTTTTCTATTAACGAAAGCCCGAACCGCTAATCGAGTAGGCGGCTCCGCCAGATACTGACGGAGTGCACCTCTCACACCACTAAGCGTACGGGTCGCGTACTTAGCGGTTCACAGATAGATGGGTTTAGTGTTGTGTAAACCTCCAACAAACTTTCGTCTCCTCGTTGCTTTTGCTTTGCCAAAGTGATGGTTGAACCAAGAGATTGGACTTTAAGGCTCGTTTTGGCTATTTGAAAATATAATTTGTTCACGGTTGACCCCTTGCATAAGTGGCATTTTTAGTTGCTGTTTCTTTCCTTAAATCAAATGAAATTAATTTATATTTGTAAATGCTTCTGAAATTATTTTTTTCACAGACTGATGTTAGCGGCAATGTTAACCACTCCGATTGAACGTTACTGCTAAGCGAAAATGACGAGCTCAGAAAGTCACCAAAACCGTTTTGGCTATCGCTTCTTTAAAATAAAAAGAGAAGCAACGCTTGCACACAAGCATACCATTCTTTTACTTCACATTTTACTTTACCCTGCTGCACTACCGTTGTCACAAGATATTTACATTTGACTTTTTAAAACCAAAATAAAATGAGAAAATACTTTACACTGCTTTTGGTAGTTCTTTATTCTAACACGTTTGCACAAAAGATTAAAGTGGATGCACAAATGATACAAATGGGTTGGACATTTGTTTCGCCACTCATTTTAAAGAAAATTAATGACCCACTAACTAAAGAAATTATTAGTAAAACAGTGCCAAAATTAATTAATCAAGATGCAAAAGGAGCGGCTTATGAAGTCTCTGATGCTATTTACAGAATAAAAAATGTAAAGGTTTTAAATAAAGAATTCTTATCGCAGGTGGAAAAAAGTATTACAGACGGAGTTAAAGCAATCAACCGAAAAGATTATGCCTCTGTTGTAAATGGATTAGTTAAAACAGTTGCATTTTCCGAAGCATACATAAAAAAAGGAATACTAGACCAACCTACTCCACCAACACAGGTTACTAATGCTTCAATCAATGCAGTTAAAACAGACATTGTTACAGCAAAAGAAATAAATGAAAAATTACATCTTGGGAAAAACAACGATTATCTGTTTTTCATTCCAACTGGAAATTTTACTCAAAAAGAAACTACAGAAAAAGAAAATTTATTTGCAGAGGATTTCAATGTAAACATTGATTCAGAAAAAAAATTCAATATGGGCGTTGGAAGACAAATATCATCCGATTTGCAAAATGTTAGTGTTGAGCGTTTTCAAACTGATAAAAACGCAAGCGATAAATTAAAAGAAACTATGGCTGACATCCTTTCTAAAAGTTTAGGCGAAGGACAAATCATAAAGTCAGAGATAGCAACTTATCCAAATTTTAAATCACTTAAATATACGTATCTCTATACTGATAAGGAGACTTCTACTTCCTCAATGGCATATGTTCTTATAACTTTTCAAGATACATCCATGTTTATAATTTATTTCAACACACCTGCAAACGATTTTCTCGAAACTTCAAAATCCTTTGAAGATTTAATGCGGACTTTCTTTATTATTGGTATTGATGAAATATCAAATGCTAATTCTAAGACATATTCCAAAGCAGTAATCACAAAAATTGCAATTAATAAAATTCCTTCAATAAAAAGCACAGGCGAGCCTTGGGACAATCCCTTCGGAAATAATCTTCCAGATATTTACTACATCATTACAGATAAAAACGGACAAATACTTCGTAGTTTAAACCCAATGGAAAGAAAAGAAGATGTTAACCCACAAAACTTGCCGGTATATTTTTCGCTCACTGGAAAGGGTTTTGTATTAGATGATTTAAAAGAGACGATTTTTATTTTCCTATATGATTACGACTCAGTAACTGACCCAGATAAAGTCGGAAGCGTTGGATTTAAATTAAGTGATTACATGTTCGGAAAAGATGCCTACAAGGAACAGATTACTAAAGCGAATGGAAATACAGAAATCTCAATTAGTGTTAAATGGGAATAGTCTTCAAGAAATACCACCATGTTTGCTTTCACAATTAAAAGCCTTGCAACACGACACTGGAAACTCACCTGTCTACAAAACTCGCAACTGCATAGCTTCGTCTATTACATTTTTCAATCAAACAGTTGTGTTAAACTCTGACAGTAGATTTTCATGGAAACAGTCGGGTGATACGTATAAAATCAAGTCAACCTTGCACAACCCAATTAAAAGAGTAAAAAGGGATATAAAACGATTTTATTAGCTGCCTTTAAACAAAGCAGCTGTTTTTTATTGTCGGTTTGTATTGAGTTCCGAACAAATTGTACTGCAATTGCAACAAACAAATATTAAAAACAAAGAGCCGCTGAAAAATACGCGGCTCTTTGTTTTAAGAATTATTTTCTTCTTTCTTTTTTTTAGATTTTGGTGGCGGTGGCGAAGACTTGGAAATATTAGCTTTTAGCACATGTGCTTCTTTATCAAAAACCACTTCTATGTTATCACCTTCCTGCAATTCTGCTTTGATAATTTCTTCTGCAAGCATGTCTTCTACATATTTCTGAATAGCACGTTTAAGCGGACGTGCACCATAGTTTACATCATTGCCTTTATCTGCAAGAAAATCTTTAGCCTCATCATTAAGTTTTAGTTTATATCCTAAGCCCGCAATGCGCGAATACAGTTTCTCCAATTCTATATCAATAATTTTGATAATATCTTCTTTGCTGAGCGAATTAAATATTACCACATCATCAATACGATTGAGGAATTCAGGTGCAAAGGCTTTCTTTAAAGCATTTTCAATAACACCTCTGGCATGCTCGTCAAATTGTGCATTCTTGGCACCTGTGGCAAACCCTACTCCCGTTCCAAAATCTTTCAACTGACGCGAACCAATATTACTTGTCATGATGATGATTGTATTTTTAAAATCAACCTTGCGACCTAATGAATCGGTAAGTTGTCCGTCATCTAATGTTTGTAATAACAGGTTAAACACATCCGGATGTGCTTTTTCAATTTCATCAAGCAAAACAACTGAATATGGCTTGCGTCTTACTTTTTCTGTAAGCTGTCCGCCCTCTTCGTATCCAACATAGCCGGGAGGTGCTCCAATCAAACGCGATACAGCAAATTTTTCCATATATTCACTCATGTCAATACGGATTAAAGCATCCTCTGTGTCGAACAAGTATGTGGCAAGTACTTTGGCAAGTTCTGTTTTACCCACTCCTGTAGGACCTAAGAAAATAAATGAGCCTATTGGCTTGTTAGGGTCTTTTAATCCTGCACGATTACGCTGTATAGCTCGCACAACTTTTTTAATTGCATCATCCTGTCCAATCACTTTACCTTTCAATTCTTCAGGCATACGAATCAGTCGTGCTGTTTCTGCCTGTGCTACCCGCTGCAATGGAATACCGCTCATCATCGAAACTACTTCTGCAACATCTTCGTCTGTTACAGCATAACGTTGATTTTTTGTATCCTCTTCCCACTGTTTTTTAGCCGCTTCAAGCTGATCAATCAGTTGCTTTTCGGAATCGCGAAGGCGTGCAGCCTCCTCATATTTCTGACTGCGTACAACCCTGTTCTTCTCGGATTTTATCTCCGAAATCTTCCCTTCCAGATCAACAATATTCTCAGGCACGTGAATGTTTGAAAGATGCACTCGCGACCCTGCTTCGTCCAATGCATCTATTGCTTTGTCCGGCAGAAAACGATCGGTAATATATCTATTGGTAAGCGTTACACAGGCTTTCAATGCTTCAGGAGTATAATTTACATGGTGATGTTCCTCGTAACGGTCTTTAATGTTATTGAGAATTTCTACAGTCTCATCAACAGAAGTAGGATCAATAATTACTTTCTGAAAACGTCTGTCCAAGGCACCGTCTTTCTCAATGTACTGACGGTATTCATCCAATGTTGTAGCACCAATACATTGTATTTCGCCACGAGCCAATGCAGGCTTAAACATATTGGAAGCATCAAGCGAGCCGCTGGCGCCACCGGCACCAATGATAGTATGTATTTCATCAATAAACAATATTACATCGGGCGATTTTTCCAATTCATTCATCACCGCCTTCATTCGCTCTTCAAACTGACCACGATATTTTGTTCCTGCAACTAATGATGCTAAATCAAGTGTTACAATTCTCTTGTTAAAAAGCACTCTGGAAACTTTTCGCTGAATGATGCGCAAGGCAAGACCTTCTGCAATAGCGGATTTTCCAACACCGGGTTCACCAATAAGAATAGGATTGTTTTTCTTTCTGCGCGATAGTATTTGCGAAACTCTTTCTATCTCTTTGCTGCGTCCTACAATTGGGTCTAACTTTCCTTCTTCGGCTGCCTTAGTCAAATCACGCCCAAAGTTATCGAGAACCGGAGTTTTTGACTTGGCATCACCTGATTTTTTAGCTGTGGATCCGCTACCCAATCCCGGACCTTCATCATCATCCTTGTTATATGGATCGTCAGAAGGCGACTGTGGCGCCTCTGATTTGAAATTAGATTTGAAGGTCTCTAACTCTTCGCGCATAATATCATAGTTGATACCATACTGATTTAATATTTGTGTGGCAATATTGTCTTCGTCTTTTAGAATTGAAAGCAGCAAATGTTCAGTACCGATAATATCGCTTTTAAATATTTTAGCTTCAAGATAGGTGATTTTTAGGGCTTTTTCTGCCTGCTTGGTTAGTGGGATATTGTTAAGGTTGCTAACGTTATTAACACTTCCCTTTACGGCATTCTCAACCGACTTGCGCAATTCCACTAAGTTTACATTGAGCGATTTTAAAAACTTAATTGCCATACCCTCACCTTCACGGATAAGTCCCAGCAACAAATGCTCTGTTCCGATATAATCATGACTTAATCGCAGGGCTTCTTCTCTACTATAGGTTATCACATCCTTTACTCTGGGGCTAAATTTTGCTTCCATATTCTGTGTATTTATTCAATTTTAACGGTAAAAATCCGAAATAGTTTTCTTTTACTTCTGATGCAATTTTTTTAATTGTGAACAACAAACTTAACAATATTTTTTGTTTTTGCATTGTTAGTAAATCTTCATAACATTTTATGAGGATTTTATCATAAAATATGCCAATAAAACACTACCTTCGCAGACATGACAAAACAAGCAAAAAAAGGCATTTTAACATGACATGTTTACCCTTGCCCGTTTAAGCTTTTTCACTCGTAATTTCAAATAAATTTCAGAACAAATATTGTATTAACACACTATGTCAGAAGGAGAAAAAATAGTTCGCATTAACATTGAAGAAGAAATGAAAACAGCCTACATTGATTATTCAATGTCGGTAATTGTGTCACGTGCCTTACCCGATGTGCGTGATGGCTTTAAACCCGTTCACCGCAGGGTACTTTACGGCATGCTCGACCTGGGCGTGTTATCCAACCGTCCCTATAAAAAATCAGCCAGAATTGTCGGTGAGGTTTTAGGTAAATACCACCCGCATGGCGATGCTTCTGTTTACGACACCATGGTGCGTATGGCGCAGGAATGGAGCTTGCGCTACCCATTGGTTGATGGACAAGGTAACTTCGGAAGTATTGATGGCGACAGCCCTGCTGCAATGCGTTACACTGAAGCACGTTTGAAAAAAATTGCAGAAGAAATGTTGGCAGACATTGATAAAGACACTGTTGATTTTAAACTGAACTTTGACGATACATTACAAGAGCCAACGGTATTACCTGCAAAAATTCCAAATCTTTTGGTTAATGGCGCAGCCGGTATTGCAGTGGGTATGGCCACCAACATGCCTCCACACAATTTAACAGAGGTATGTAATGCAGTTATTGCTTATATTGACAACAGAGATATTACAGTTGAAGAAATGCTTCAATATGTAAAAGCACCTGATTTTCCGACAGGAGGAATTATTTACGGATACTCCGGTGTGAAAGAAGCTTTGCTTACAGGAAGAGGACGTGTGGTGATGCGCGCAAAAGCCAACATTGAAACCCTTGACAATGGACGTGAACGCATTATCGTTACGGAAATACCATACATGATTAACAAGGCTGAAATGATTAAGAAAACAGCTGACCTTGTTAACGATAAAAAAATTGAAGGCATTACAGATATCAGAGATGAAAGCGGACGTGATGGCATGCGCATAGTATATGAGATAAAACGTGATGCAATGGCCAGCGTAGTGCTGAACAATCTATACAAACATACACCATTGCAAACTTCTTTTGGTGTAAACAATATTGCATTGGTAAATGGTCGTCCGTTGTTGCTCAACCTCAAAGACCTTATCCATTACTATGTTGAACACCGCCATGATGTGCTGGTTCGTAAAACAAAATTTGAATTAGCCGAAGCCGAAAAACGTGCTCACATCTTAGAAGGCTTACTCATTGCTCTCGATCATTTAGACGAAGTTATTGCATTGATACGTGCTTCGCAAACACCTGATGAAGCCCGCACCGGATTGATAGAAAAATTTGCACTCTCCGAAATTCAGGCAAAAGCTATTTTGGATATGCGCCTGCAACGTTTGACAGGTCTTGAGCGCGATAAGATTAAAGAAGAGTATGCAGAGTTGATGAAACTTATTGACTACCTGAAAAAAGTACTGGGTAGTGAAGAGTTGCGTATGCTTTTATTGAAAAAAGAAGTAGCAGAAGTTTTAGAAAAATATGGTGATGAACGCAGGACAGAAATAGTTTATGCTGCAGACGACATCAGCATGGAAGATATGATTGAAGATGAAGCTGTGGTAGTCACTATCTCTCACATGGGTTATATCAAACGTACACCGCTGACAGAATACAGAACACAGAACCGTGGTGGAAGAGGTTCTATTGGCAGCAGCACACGTGATGAAGATTTTGTAGAACACCTCTTTGTAGCTACCAATCACAACTACATTCTTCTGTTTACACAAAAAGGACGTTGTTTCTGGCTGAAAACGTATGAAATTCCTGAAGGCAACAAACAGTTTAAAGGGCGTGCAATTCAAAATCTGATTAGTATAGAACCTGATGATAAAGTATTTGCTTTCATTAACGTTAAGACATTGGAAGACGAAGAGTATATCAACAACAACTTTATTGTGATGTGCACCCGTCAGGGAGTGATAAAGAAAACACCGCTTGAAGCTTATTCGCGTGTACGTCAGAATGGTATTAATGCCATAGTGATTAATGATGGTGATGAATTGATTGAAGCAAAACTTACCAATGGTAACAATGAAATTTTACTTGCTGTAAAGTCCGGTCGTGCTATTCGATTTAATGAGAACGCTGTCCGCACTGTGGGTCGTAACTCTATTGGTGTAAGAGGTGTTTCTCTTGATCATGCTAAAGATGAAGTGATAGGCATGGTTTGCATAAAAAACGCAAAAGAAGAAACTATCTTAGTAGTTAGTGAAAAAGGATATGGAAAACGCAGTGACCTGGAAGACTATCGTGTAACAAACCGCGGTGGCAAAGGTGTTAAGACCATGAACATTACCGAAAAAACAGGTGACCTTATAGCAATTAAGAGCGTTAAGGAAGATGATGATCTGATGATCATCAACAAATCCGGCATAACAATTCGTATGGAGGTAAAAGACCTTCGCGTTATGGGACGTAACACACAGGGTGTAAAGCTTATTCGTTTAGATGATGATGACTCCATTGCATCGGTCGCAAAAATTGATATGGAAATTACAGGCAACGGTAATCATAAAGAGAACGGAAACGATACAGAAGAAAATCCTGTTACAGACACTGACAAACAAAACAACAATCAAACAGAGGAAAACAACAGTCAACCTGAATAATTAATATTTAAACAACAAGATAAAATGAAAAGAATTCTCACAGCTGTGTTTATAAGTTTAGCCCTTGGTAGTTATGCACAGCGCGCACAGGTACAATCGGCTTACAGCTACCTTAAGTACGAGCAGTTAGACAAAGCAAAAGAAAGCATTGATATTGCAGTAACCAACGAAAACACCATGAACTATGACAAAGCATGGTACTATCGCGGGCTGATTTATCAGGCGCTTTACAAGAATGAAAAATTCGGAAACCTGTCAAACGATCCGCTTAATGAAGCCTTACGTTCATACAATAAAGCTTTAGAATTAAATCCTAAATTTGAATATGCTGACGATATTACAGAAAAGAAAAAAATATTGGCGCAGCAGTTTGCCGACATGGGTTATGTAAATTATAATTTGAAAAATTTTGCAGGTGCGCTGTCAGCTTATGAAGGTGTAGTTGCTATCATGCCCAATGACACTTCATCATACTTCAATGCAGCATTGTGCGCTGAGCGTGCAGGTAATGTAGCTAAAGCAAAACAGTTCTACACCAAATTAGATGAGATGCAATATAAAGATGCAAAAATGTATCACAGCTATGCGCAACTGTATCTTACCGAAGGCGACACAACAAAAGCACTTGAAATACTATCACGTGGACTATCACGCTTCCCTGAAGAGAAATCAATTCTTATTACACAGACAAACATTTATATCAGCTCGGGAAAAACAGCAGAAGCACTCAATGCCATAAACATGGCAATAGAAAAAGATCCAACCAATGCCAACCTATATTTTGCAAAAGGCACATTAGTAGAGAAGACTGAAAAGAGTAAAGACGCAGCAATTGCAGCCTATAAAAAAGCTATTGAACTTAAAGCAGATTATTTTGATGCTTATTACAATTTGGGTGCACTCTATTTTAACGATGGTGCACATTTAGCCAATGAAGCCAACAGCATCAAGGACAATAATCAATATGCAAAAGCTAAGGCAGTATTTGAAGCAAAGTTTAAAGAAGCCAAACCTTATCTTGAAAAAGCCTGGGAGTTGAATCCAAAAGATCAAAGCACAATGATTTCATTGAAACAACTTTATGCTACCATCAACGATACTGCAAATTATGCAAAAGTGAAAGCAGCATTAGATGCAGAAACCAAATAAAATTATTGAATGCATAAAAAAAGCCCCGCAAAACGGGGCTTTTTTGTTTATTGTCTCTTACTTGCAATTCTCTATTTCCCTCGCTTCGTTTCTCTGTCAACTTTCACTACCTTAGCCTTAGGCTTGTATGCCGCTTCATATTTCAGAATCCATTCTTTCACCGTCATTTTTTTCATCAACTCGCCAATGAGTTTGTATGGAATATCATCCATCTTCTTAAAACGAACACAGCTTTTTCCCATATCCAATTTTTGTTTGCTGTGTTTTGGAAATTCGCTTACAAACCATTTCAACAGATCAGGATCGGAATACATACCCATGTGATAAAAATTTATTGATTGCTTCTGAGAAGCTATTCCTGCAAAAGGCAAAGGCTCTGCAGGTTTGCAATGGTAGCCATCAGGATAAACTGAATGTGGTACAACATAACCTAACCCACCATAACTGATAGCAGCCTCAAAACCTTTTGGCAGGTTTTTTAATATTACCTGATGCAGTTTTTGAAATACCTCCTTCCTATCTTCCTGTACGTTTTTCAAAATGTCATCAACACTATTTGCAACATTTTTCATTCTTAAAGTATTTTTTTGTTACTATGATTTCATCAATTACAACTTCTCCACTTCAAACAAAATACTAAAGTAAACCATCCTTCCTACTTTGGGTCCGCCATAAATCTCATAATGCTTGTTGTTGAACAGATTCATTGCACCCAACTTAAAAGTTGTACCTGCGTCTTTCAGATGATAATTTACTTGTGCATCAACCATATCATAAGAAGGAATTTCTCCTATAAATTGGGGTGAGCCTTCATACTTGAAACCTTGCACCCATTTATAGTTTATATTAAAACCAACACCTTTAATGTCGCGTCCGTTAAAACCAATATTGTATTTGTTCTCCGGTGTGTTGAAGGCAGGAATCAAAGGATCGTCAGTACCTTTTTTGTTCAGTTTATTCCATGAGTAATTACCTGTAAGCGCAAAATATTTTCCGATATAATAATTCAACCCCACAGAAACGCCCTGTGTAGTTACTTCACTCTGCGCATTAGAAGCCACTCTTACCACACGATTAAAAACCAAATCATAAATTGTACCACCAAAAGTATTGATAGAAAAAGTGTCGGCATCAACACCAATCTGATATCCGATAAAATCATGATACCAGGAATAATACCCATTCAAATCAACATACAAACGGTTAAACAAAGTTGCCCGATAACCGGCTTCAATGGTTTTAACCTTTTCCGGTCTTACAGGATCAACATTGAAGAAATTCAAAAATTTGAATGACGACTTGCTACTGTCGTAAAACTCAGTTACCGATTCTGGAGTTAAAAGATTGGTGTAGCCATTGATGTTGCCAAGCAGCGTAGCTTTGCCTACCTGATAAAACAAATATTGGTCAGTAAGTGTAGGATTTCTTACAGCTGATGAAAACGACACCCTGATGACATGATTGTTATTTGGTGTATAAACAACAGAACCTGCAGGAGAAACAAGCAGATTAAAATTCTGATTTTTATCCAAACGTACCGTAGCATTGAGTTTTAATTTGTCTTTCAGAATTTTCTTCTCCAATCCGGCATAAACACCAAATTCATAAACTGAAAGTTTATTACGCAAGGTGTCTATTGACAAGGTATCGTTGTTAGCTGAAATATTATAATGCACATAACTGGTATCAGAAAAAATTGTTCCGTCAGAATTGGGTTTGTAAAGACGATAATTTCCTCCTACTACACCTTCAACCCATTTAAATGAATAGTGATATTCGCCTTGTATGTGATATAGTTTGGATTTATCATAAAACCGTGAACCCCCTTCTGAATATGACTTGCGTGATGTAATTGCATTAAAAGCTGAATCGAAACGTGCAGTTCCGGGCTCGAAGAATGCTAAGTTTTGATTTTGAGGATTACCAACACCACTGGCATAGGCTTGTGCCTGCTGATGATAATATACCAATGAATCATAGTAGTTGTTCAGCAAGAAAGGATTAACAGACTGAAGCCACTGCACATAAGCCGGACCAAAACCGGGAGGTGGTGGAAAGCCCGGAAGCTTCCTGATGTAGCTCAGGTTATAATTACCATTCCAGAAATTTTCATAGTCATTTTTCCAATGGCCATCACTCTTGGCACTACGCTGTAATAACAGTGCTGTAAAATAAGCATCATAGGACTGACCTGCATCTTCGGAGGTGCTGTATGCTCTTACAAACCATTTATCCTTCTCTCTGACTTCAACCCTGTTTTGTAAAAATTTAATGTTTTTCAGACTGTAGCGATTATCACCCTGATAAATGGTAGTTCCTGTACCATAATTAGAAGAAGCTATAACTTCTACCATTGGTGTAATCATATAATGCAAGGCAAGACCTGCTTTGGTATTGTTACTGTTGTAGTCAACCAAATCTTCTTCTCTGTATCCTTTGCGGTTAAACGACATCAGTCCCGGAAATGCACCCGGAAAATTTTTATAGTCTGTTCCATTAATATCTTCATCACCATAAACATTTACTGCGTCATAGCCACCCGGGTTATAGCTTGTATTGCGTGATTGTTCTGTTGGCGAATAGTTATCGGCTTTCCAGTCTAATGCAGTGAAACGATAAAAGTTGAGTTTATAGGCAAACTTATTTTCACCTTTCTTATTCTTAAAAACCTGGGCAAAGCGCAATGCAAATTCGTTGAGTTTCCTGTCTCCTATTTTTACCATAAACTGTAAGCCCGGTGATTCAAAAGGGCTACGTGTTGTCAGGGCGATAACACCATTAAAAGCATTAGGACCATAGTAGGCAGAACTTGCTCCTACGATTAGATCAACTTTTTGCACATCAAGTTCACTGCTGCCAAGAAAATTTCCCAACGAAAAATTCAGTCCGGGTGATTGATTATCTACACCATCTATCAACTGTAATGAACGCACAGGCGAGCTGCTGTTAAATCCCCTTGTATTGATGATTTTAAATCCAAGACTTGCACTGGTTAAATCAACACCTTTTAACTGACCAAGACCNNTCATAAAAACCGGCTGCAGGTGTTTCTTTAATGGCAATATAATCGAGTGCCTCAACAGTAATAGGTGATTCCTTTTGTTTTTCTGAAATACGACTTCCAGTTACAGTAACATTCTTGAGCAGTACTTCATTCTTCTTTAGTTTTATGGTTAATGGTTGTGCACCATTTATCGTTATCTCCTGATTTAAAAAACCCACAAACGAGGCTACTAAAACTAAAGGATAACCACGGGGGGTTTCAAACGAAAATTTCCCTT
>DKKR01000033.1 GCA_002455375.1 Bacteroidetes bacterium UBA6661 | reverse complement strand
GGGTATTATATATTTTTGAAAATATTACATTTGCCATCCTATTAATGAGGATAAGAAGTATGGCTAATCCGCTGACACTGGCAGAGCTTGAATCAATAGCATTTAAAAGAAAACCTGTAAAGGTTAATGATGACATCATCAAATCCATTAATGCATCATTTGATTTTTTAGTTAGGTTTTCAAAAGACAAAATTATTTATGGCATCAACACGGGTTTTGGCCCCATGGTGCAGTACAAGGTTGAAAATCACGAATTAAATCAGTTACAATACAACCTGATTCGTAGTCACAGCAGTGGCACAGGTGCAGTACTTAATGAAGTATATGCAAGGGCTGTTGTGGCAGCACGACTTAATAATTTTCTTCAGGCACATTCAGGAGTGAGCCCGGAGGTAATTTCACTACTCACCACCATGCTGAACGAAAATATTGTTCCTGAAATTTATGAGCATGGTGGCGTTGGTGCCAGTGGTGATTTGGTTCAGTTGGCTCATCTTGGACTTAACCTGATAGGTGAAGGTTATGTTTATTATGATGGTAAGCGCCAAAAAACAGCAGATGTTTTTAAGAAATTAAACATAAAACCATTAACACTGCAACTGCGTGATGGCTTAGGCATTATCAATGGCACATCATGTATGACAGGTATTGCTGCCATCAACCTTGTTTATGCAAAACGTCTTACGCGTTGGATGATAACTTTGTCGGCAGTGATAAATGAAATTATTGAATCGTTTGATGATTCTTTTTCTGCTGAACTCAACCACGTTAAACTACACAACGGCCAGCGCGAGGTGGCACAACAAATGCGCGACTTTTTGAAAGGAAGCAAATTAGTACGTAATAGAAAAGAACTCTTCTCTGATCATGCCGAACTGAGTCGAACAGAATTCAAGAATAAAATTCAGGAGTATTATTCTATTCGCTGTGTACCACAAATCATAGGCCCAATTTATGACACTTGCATGGCTGCTATTGCTGTTACTGAAAATGAATTAAATTCAACCAACGACAATCCGGTGGTCATACCTGAAGCAGACAATGTGTTTCATGGTGGCAACTTTCATGGCGACTATATCTCTCTTGAAATGGATAAACTTAAACTTGCCATTTCAAAACTTTCAGTTCTTGCCGAGCGACAGTTAAACTTTTTACTGAATAAAAAACTGAACAGAAAATTCCCTCCCTTTCTAAACAAGAAAAAATTGGGATTCAATTTTGGATTGCAGGGTATGCAGTTTCTTGCAACAAGCACTACTGCAGAAAATCAGGCACTCAGCAACTCTGTTTATGTTCACAGCATTTCAAACAACAACGACAATCAGGATGTGGTGAGCATGGGAACCAACAGCGCCATCATGACCAGAAAAGTTATTGATAACAGCTATGAAGTTGTTGCTGTGCTCACACTAGCAGTATGTCAGGCAATAGACTTATTAAATGTTGAAGAATTTCAAAAACTTTGTAAAAACACACTGTCACTTCATCAACTTATCCGTAAACATGTTGCAGTTGTTGAAGATGATGTGCCACAGTTTGAAAACATCAGAAAAGTTATTGATATTTTAAAAGAAAATCAGATTTAAAAGATGAATTGCGCTTTAGTAACCGGAGCATCTAGAGGACTTGGCAAAGCCATTGCACTTCAGCTTGCAGCAGATCATAAGCTGCATATTCTCATCAACTATGCATCAAACAAACAAGCTGCTGAAGAAACGCTGACAACAATTAAAAATAGCGGAGGCAGTGGCGAGTTATTGCCGTTTAATGTTCAGGATCATGAAACAGTAAATGCAGCTCTTGACCATTGGCATAAAGAGAATGAAGATAAATTTATCAGTGTGCTGGTTAACAATGCAGGCATCACCCGTGATGGACTTTTAATGTGGATGCCCGAAAAAGATTGGGACGATGTTTTAAATATTTCACTCAAAGGATTTTATAATGTTACCCGCTATGTTGTGAACCCTATGCTTCGCAAACGCACAGGCAGAATAGTAAATATTGTTTCACTTTCAGGATTGAAAGGTAATGCAGGACAAACAAATTATGCAGCTGCCAAAGGTGCTATTGTTGCCGCAACAAAATCGCTTGCTTTTGAAGTTGCTAAAAGAAAAATCACAGTCAACGCTGTTGCTCCCGGTTTTATCAGGAGTGATATGACTGAAGGACTGAACGAAAAAGAATTGAGTAAATTAGTTCCTATGGAACGTTTTGGCACACCTGAAGAAGTTGCGCATGTTGTCAGCTTTCTGACATCAGACAAAGCAACCTATATTACCGGTGAAATCATCAATGTTAACGGAGGTATTTATTCCTGATTTATGCAGAGAGTCGTCATCACAGGTATTGGAATTTATTCATGCATTGGAAAAAACATTGCAGAAGTTACAGAGTCGTTACGTCAGGGAAAAAGCGGAATCATCTTTGATCAGCAAAGAAAAGATTTAGGATTCCGTTCTGCACTTACAGGCTTTGTAGAAACACCCGATCTTAAAGATTTTCTTCACAGACGTGATCGCTTAGGTATGCATCAACCGGCAATGTATGCATTCATGTCAACACGCGAAGCACTTGCTATGGCAATGCTCGATGCCGATTACATGGACAAAAATGAAACCGGAATAATCTTTGGCAATGACAGCACAGCAGGATCTGTTGTTGAAACTATTGACAAGGCAAGAAAGAAGAAGGACAACACTTTAATAGGCAGTGGTGATATTTTTCAGAATATGAACTGCACGGTGAATATGAATCTTGCCACCATCTATAAACTTAAAGGAATAAATTTTACACTAAGTGCAGCTTGCGCAAGCGGGTCACATGCCATTGGAATGGGCTACTTACTCATAAGACAAGGATTACAGGAGCGTGTTATCTGCGGTGGAGCACAAGAAATAAATCCACCTGCCATGACCAGCTTTGATGGGCTTGGCACATTCAGTAGTCGTGAAAACGAACCGGAAAAAGCATCACGTCCTTTCGATAAAAGTCGTGACGGACTTATACCTTCCGGTGGTGCAGCAACGGTGATATTAGAATCATTGGAGTCGGCACAACGCAGAGGTGCCAACATACTTGCAGAGGTAACCGGCTATGGATTTTCATCCAATGGTGATCATATTTCAAATCCTGATTTTAACGGTCAGGAACGTTCATTAAATATGGCCATGAAATTGGCAGGAATTAATGCATCAAATATTGACTATGTAAATGCCCATGCTACCTCAACACCAGCAGGTGATGGTATTGAAGCAAAAGTTATTTCACATGTTTTAGGAAACAATGTTCCTGTAAGTTCTACCAAATCAATGACAGGGCATGAATGCTGGATGGCAGGTGCCAGTGAAGTTGTTTACTCTATGCTGATGATGCAGAATGATTTTGTTGCACCAAACATCAATTTTGAAGAACCTGATGACGATACTAAAACCATCAACATCATTACCACTGCAAAAGAACATCGTATCAACTGTTTTTTATCCAATTCATTCGGGTTTGGCGGCACAAACAGTGCTTTGATTGTTCAGCGTTTCAGGAATTGAAATTCTGTTTTTAAAAGTCATAGCTGAATACATTACAACAATTATTTTTCATAGACTGCATAAAACACATTTCTAAGTTTACATTTGTAACATGAGTGTTGGTGACAAATTGTATGAGATATTAATAAAATACTGGGGGCATAGTCGTTTCAGACCCTTGCAGCAGGAAATTATTGAGTCTGTAGTTGGTGGTCACGACACCTTGGCGCTTATGCCAACCGGAGGCGGCAAATCTATCTGTTTTCAGGTGCCGGGAATTTATCTCGATGGAATATGCCTTGTAATTTCTCCATTGATTTCGCTTATGAAAGATCAGGTGGACAACCTGCGTTCCAGAGGAATAAAAGCGTCTGCCGTAGTTTCGGGAATGAGCAAAACAGAAATCGAAATTGCCTTTGACAATTGCATATTCGGAAAGTCGAAATTTCTATATCTGTCACCTGAACGTTTAACAAGCAGTCTTGCATTAACAAAATTACGAGAGATAAAAATAAATCTTATTGCCGTTGATGAAGCGCATTGTATTTCACAATGGGGTTACGATTTCCGTCCCTCCTATTTGCGCATTGTTGAACTAAGAGAAGCATTTCCGGAAGTTCCCGTCATTGCACTCACAGCTTCTGCAACAAAATCTGTAAGAAATGATATTGCAGAAAAACTCAATTTTAAAAATCATAATTTCTTTCAGAAAAGTTTTGAAAGAAAAAACCTCAACTACATCGTTGAATACAACAAAGACAAACTAACACGCACTGCTGAGATTCTAAAATCGGTTAAAGGAAGTGCAGTTATTTATGTTAATAGCAGAGGTAAAACTAAAGACATTACAACGTATCTGAACAGCCAAGGCATTAAGGCAGATTTTTATCATGCAGGACTATCAGCTGCAGATAGAAACAAAAAACAAAGTGACTGGATGCAGAATAAGATACAAGCTATGGTGGCAACCAATGCCTTCGGCATGGGTATTGACAAAGCTGATGTGCGTACAGTTATTCATGCTGATTTGCCTGATAGCCCTGAAGCATATTATCAGGAAGCAGGACGTGCAGGACGTGATGAAAAAAATGCTTTTGCAGTTTTGATTTACAACAGTGCCGACAAAGCAGACTTAGAGTTGCGTTTTCAAAATGCATTTCCCGAAATAAAACTTATCAGACTTATATATCATGCCCTTGGAAATTATCTGAAAGTTGCCTTAGGCAGTGGAGAAAACATTAGTTTTAATTTTGATCTTTCTGATTTTGCATCAACCTATAACTTCAATCCTTTAGTTGTTATTAATGCATTAAAAATTATAGCAGAAGCAGGTTATATTCATCTCTCTGATGCAGTTTATATTCCATCACGATTAAAATTTACAGTTGGGCAAGCTGAACTCTATAATTTTCAGGTGCAACATCCGGAGTCTGATAAAGTTATTAAAACAATACTTCGTTCTTATGGTGGCAGCTTCGATAATTTTATAAGAATCAGCGAGGCAGAGTTAGCAAAAAGATTAAACATTGCACAGGATGTACTCATCAGGCATTTGTTCTTTTTACAAAAGAATGAGTTGTTAGAATACGTGCAACAGACCGACAAGCCACAGTTGACTTATCTGATTTCAAGGGTGAAACAGGAAACCGTAGTTCCTGATTTAAAGCTATTGGAGTTTCGCAAACAACGTTTTAAAGAAAGAGTAAATGCTATGCTTCACTATGCAGAAAGCCTTACCTCATGTCGCAGTATGATGCTGCTGAATTATTTTGGAGAAACAACAAACACACGCTGTGGCACCTGCGACTATTGCAGAAAAAGAAATAAAATTGAACTCAATGACCTGACCTTTGAGAAACAAAATGCAGAAATAAAAGAAATTATTCAGCAACAAACTTTAAGATACGATGAGCTGCTTGAAAAATTTCCTGCAAGCAAAAAAGAACAATATGTTCAATCCTTGCAATGGCTGATTGACTCCGGTAAAATAATTATTTCGGAAAGCGATATACTTTTGTGGCATGAGTAAGTTGCATCAATCTTTTTACTTACAGGAAAGTGCTGTTGACGTTGCCAAACAATTGTTAGGCAAAGAACTCTGTACCAAGATAAATGGCAAACTAACGTCAGGGATTATTACAGAGACAGAAGCATATATGGGTGTTAACGACAAAGCATCGCATTCATGGAATAACAGACGCACACATCGGACAGAAATCATGTATCATGAGGGTGGTGTTGCCTATGTTTATCTTTGTTATGGTATTCATTCACTATTTAATGTTGTCACAAACCTTAAAGATGTTCCACATGCTGTACTGATCAGAAGCATTATTCCAAAAAGAGGTATTGAAATCATCAAAAAAAGAAGACCTGTCAACAAGCTGATGAAACAAATCGCATCAGGACCGGGTATGGTTTCTCAGGCATTGGGCATTGACTGCAGCATGACAGGCCTGTCTCTTTTTGGAGATAAAATATGGATTGAAAATACTGATCTGCAACTTTCGGCAACACAAATTACCGCTACTACACGCATTGGTGTTGATTATGCAGGCGCTGATGCCTTGCTGCCCTATCGTTTTTTTATAAATCCTGAAATATCAAATTGATGAAAAACCTGTTTATCAGAATCAGAAAAATATTGTGGAAGATCATTAAATGGTTTTTTATTTTAAGTATTACAGGTGTAATTCTGTTTCGCTTTGTTCCTGTACCATTTACCCCTTTGATGATTATCCGCTTTGTGGAACAGGTTTTTGACTCTGAGCGCGAAATACAATTCAGGAAAGACTGGGAGCCTATTGCAAACATTTCGCCACTTTTGGTAAAAGCAGTGATGACCAGCGAAGACCAGCGTTTTAACGAACACTTTGGCTTAGATATGGAGGCGATTCAAAAAGCTGTGCAGTACAATGAAAAACATAAAAACAAAAAACGGGGAGCCAGCACCATTTCGCAGCAAACTGCTAAAAATGTTTTTCTTTTCCCCTCGCGCTCATGGCTGCGCAAAGGGTTTGAAGTTTATTTTACTTTTCTGATAGAAATTTTCTGGAGTAAGGAGCGCATCATGGAAGTGTATTTAAATGTCATTGAATTGGGTAATGGTGTTTATGGTGCAGAAGCTGCTTCGCAATACTACTTTCATAAACCGGCAAATCAGTTAAGTGTGCAACAGGCAGCATCGCTGGCAGCAATTCTTCCGCTGCCATTAAAATGGTCGCCCACAAAACCCAATGCTCGTGTTGTACGAAGGACTGAATGGATTAAACGTAATATGAAATATGCAGAGGGGTTAGAAGAGTAAAATTTATAATATTTGGACGTTTAACATTTTAGAAATGGGTAATTGCAACTTCGTTATAAGAGGGTAAGATTGCTGTGCTGTGCTTTATTTCAATGCTTCTGATAGAGTAAATAAAAAGAATTACAAAAATAAACAGGTCGGTCCATAAGGTAAACTTTTCGCTGCTACCTGAAGTCTTTTTTAGTCCATATTGAACTCCTGCAATACCATAATAAATTCCACTGGCAAAAGCACTTATTATTCTCCACTTTGGTTTAAAGAAAGAAACAAACAATATTTGCATAAGTAAATATAAGTATATTTCCTAAATCTTATCAAAAAATAAAACTTTTAGGAAATCTATCAATGCCAAATTTTACTCCTTTTTTGTCGCATTTTCTTCTAGTTCTGTTTGTTGACTCGTCCTAAAAAAGTTTACAGTTCATTTTTAGACCTGTACAGGTTTACAATAGCAGAGCTTTTTCGGTAATAATTCTTCAAGAATATTTCTATGATTCTTTTTTCTTTTAAATGACTTTTTTCTCCATGTTTTACACTTATTCTATGTAAATTTATTTCAGGACAAGTCATATTATAAAATTTCTGAGAAAAAAAGTACCCGGAGTGGTCC
>DKKR01000013.1 GCA_002455375.1 Bacteroidetes bacterium UBA6661 | reverse complement strand
AATGACGATTGCCACATGCCTCTTTCTACACTGATGATTCCTTCTTTTGCCATCTTTTCTCCAGTAATAGAAATGATGTGATAACAGAGGAAGAATGCAATTGAAATTACTATAGGCAGTCCTAGGCCGCCTTTGCGGATGATAGCACCTAAAGGTGCTCCAATTAAAAACAGCAATAAACAGGCAATTGATAAAGTGAATTTGCGATGCCACTCAATTTGATATTTTACATAGGCACGATTTCTGCTCTCTAAATCATCATCAGCACTTTCTATATACGATTTGATGACACGACATTGAGATAAGGCTGTTTCAAATTTGGTGTTGTTTAGTTTGATACTGTCAGTCAAAAAAGGTTTTGAAATAGCATTGCCAACATGGGTAAACAACGTGGAGTCTTTTAAAAACTGATAATATGGTTTTATGTCTCTGGCAAAACGTGTTTTTCGCTGTGCTGCCTGTAATTGAAAAGTATCAATCATGGCATTAAGCTGTTTGACATTCATCATCTGGTAGTTGTCTTTAAACAGGTCTTCATTGGTTCTGTTTAGCTGAAAAGACGATAAGTCAAAACGAATAGTTTCGGATTGGAATTGCGTTCTGAGTAGTGGATTGGTGTCGTAATTTTTTTTACGGTTTTGTTGTTCTTCGTATGAATGCCCATTTATTAAAGTTAGAATAAGATAACGCTTATCATTTGTCATCACCATAGTGCCACTATCGGCAATCACAACTTTTTTATTACCCATGTTGTGTGTGTGATCATAAATCATGACGTTTTTAATTGATTTACCGTCAGCAGCTTTTTTACCTATTTTAATACTATAACCATCAATACCATTGTAAAAAACACCTTCTTTAATAAACAATGCAGGCTTTTGCTGTCGCACGTCATACAGCAGCGAGCCCATTTTAAGATTGCTGTAAGGCAAAATATTGTTTGAAAAGTAAAAAGCACCTAAAGAAATTATTATTGCCACCACCACTAATGGGCGCATTAACCTTTGTAAAGATATACCTGCTGATTTTGTGGCAACAATCTCATAATGTTCTGCCAGGTTGCCAAAAGTCATTATTGATGACAACAGAATGGCTAATGGCAAGGCCAAAGGAACTAAGGTTGTTGATGTGTAGCCAAGTAGTTTGGTGATAGTCCACCAGTCAAGCCCTTTGCCAACTAAATCATCAATGTATTTCCACAAAAACTGCATCAACAGCACAAAGAGTGCAATAAAAAAAGTCATGATAAAAGGACCGATAAAAGAACCTAATACAAGTGTGGTGAGTTTCTTAAATGGTAATTTCATCAATGATTGGTTGCTGATATCAATACTCGGTTTTGTCTGTTTTATTTTGCCATGAGTTAAAAACACCGGCAGCTTGTTGGTTCGGCAAGTGCACCATTTTTATTTTTCTATCAGTGGGATGAATATTTATTTCATTATAAATAAATTCATCATCAAAACCTATTGCAGCAGCTTCCTGTCTGGTATTGGCGAAGTAAACCACATCAGGTCGCGCCCAGTAAATAGCACCAAGACACATCGGACAGGGCTCGCAGGATGTATATATTTCGCAATCATCTAACTGAAAACTGTTGAGTGCTTTGCATGCTTCACGAATAGCAACAATTTCTGCATGTGCTGTTGGGTCGTTGGTAGAGGTAACTTTATTATTTCCTTTAGCAATAATTTTTCCATCTTTAACAACAACGCAGCCAAAAGGGCCACCTTCATTGTCAGTGATTGCTTTCTTGGACAAGGCTACGGCCTCTTCCATAAAATGATTGTGATTACTCATTAATTAAAAATTAAAACTGATATCTTGTTTAATATCCGGATGGAGGCTGTATGCCACAGGGCAGGTGTGTGCTGCATTTTCTATCATTTTCTTTTCCTTATCCGAATAATTATTTTTCGGAAAAAATAATTTCACTTCAATTGCACTCACTCTTCTTGGGTCAGAGGCCATAGTTTTTGTTACTTCTGCACGTGTGCCATCAATTGAAAACTGATGTGTTCTTGCAGCAATACCCATAATGGTGAGCATGCAGTTGGCAAGTGATGTTGCTAATAAGTCGGTGGGGGAGAAGGCCTGAGCTTTTCCCTGATTGTCGAGAGGTGCATCGGTGATAATTTCATTTCCCGAAAAAACATGAACCGATTTCACTCTTAATTCGCTTATATAGGTAACTTCTGATGTGGGCATAATTATGATTTTATAAGTAGATGTCGTGCATTTTGGAGGCTTGCATCTGTAACCTCTTCACCGCTCAACATTTTTGCAATTTCAACAACTCTTTCGTCAGGAGTAAGTGTTTTTATTCTTGATTGTGCAATACCTTTTTCTATATGTTTAAAAACGAAGTAATGCGTTTTACCTTTACCCGCCATTTGTGGCAAGTGTGTTATGGCAAGTACTTGTCTGCTTTTTGAAAGTTGTTCAATGAGGTTACCAACTTTATGAGCCACCTCACCGGAGATGCCTGTGTCAATCTCATCAAAGATGATGGTTGGCATGGATGTTTTGTTGGCGATGAGTGCTTTAATACATAACATCAGTCGTGAAAGTTCACCACCGGAAGCCACCTTCGCCAATTCCATTACCGTTACTCCCTTGTTTGCAGAAAATAAAAAGCGCACAGCCGTTGTACCTGCGGTTGTCAACTCTTCTGTGGTTGTAAGGTCAATATCAAACTGAGCATCGTTGAGTGAAACTTCTTTCAACAATTTTAAAATATCTTTTTTGAAACTTTGTGCAGCTTTCTGTCTTTTGTTATGCAGTTCCTCTGCAATTAGTCTAAGGCTGTGATAAATCTCTTGAGTTTGTTTTTCGCACTTCTCAATTTCATCTGCAAGAGATTGAAAAGATTGAAGCTGGCTGGCAATTCCCTGCTGCAGCACTATCAGGTCGTCAGCATTTTTTACTCTGTGCTTTTGAAGTAATTTGTTATAAACCGAAAGTCTGTCATTGAGTATTTCAAGTTGCGAAGGGTTTAAACTAAACTGACTTTTAAGTGCAGTTAATTCCGATGAAATATCTTTCAGTTCAATGTTACATGACTGAATTCTTTTAAGAATATCTGTTAGCGATGGATGTAATCGTGCAATACCATTTAAACGGTTAACAGCTTGTGTAATATTTGAAAGTACATTTGTCTCACCTTCAGACAAGATATCACTTGTGCTGTCAAGTGTCAACACAATATTTTCAGTATTGTTAAGTATTTGTAGTTCCGATTCAATTTTTTCAAACTCCCCTGACTTTAAGCCCGCAGCTTCAAGCTCATCAAACTGAAACTGCAGAAATTCTGATTCAGCAATACTCTTATTTTCCAACGCTTTCAATTCGGCAACTTGCTTCAATAATTTTTTATACTCATTGAATAGATTGTTGTAATCATTTAACTGCTTCTGATTGCCCGCTGTAATATCCAACACATTTAATTGAAATGCTGAAGTGTTTAATGTCAGCGTCTGATGTTGTGAATGAACATCAACCAAAAAACTGCTGAGTTCTTTAAGAACAGAAAGGTTTACAGGAGTGTCATTTACAAATGCACGCGATTTACCTTCAGCATTAATTTCTCTTCTGATGATGGTGTCGTTTTCAAAATCTATGTCATGCTGCGAAAAAAAATCTTTCAGATTGTAATGCGAAATTGAAAATTCAGCTTCGATTATACACTTGTTGTTTTTATCGAAAAGTGTTTTTGCATCTGCACGTTCTCCTAAGACAAGCCCCATTGCACCCAGCAGGATAGACTTTCCTGCTCCGGTTTCGCCTGTAATAATACTCAGCCCATCAGAAAAATTAATATCCAATTCTCTGATAAGCACATAATTTTTAATGACAAGGCGGGTTAACATGCAATGTTTTTCTTTAAATAAAACTCGGTTGATTACTTAATAGTGTGTCCCATTTTATCACGCTTTGTCTGCAGATAGTGACGGTTGTGTTCGTTGGACTCAATTTCTAAAGGAATAATTTCAACAATCTCTAAGCCATACCCAATCAATCCGGCACGCTTTGTAGGGTTATTGGTCATGAGTTTTAATTTCGAAACACCCAAATCACGCAGAATTTGTGCACCAACACCATAATCTCTCTCATCGGGTTTAAAGCCCAGTTCCTGATTGGCTTCAACGGTATCTTTTCCTGCTTCCTGCAGTTTATATGCTTTAAGTTTATTCAACAATCCGATACCACGTCCTTCCTGATTCATATAAACAATGACGCCTTTTCCTTCTTTTTCAATCATCTGCATGGCTTTATGCAATTGTGGTCCGCAGTCGCAGCGGCAAGAACCAAAAATATCACCAGTAAGGCAGGAGGAGTGAACCCTCACTAAAATGGGTTCGTCTTTTTTCCATTCACCTTTTACTAAGGCAAGATGCTCTTGTCCGGTTGTATTTTGTTTATATGCAAAAAGCTCAAAGCTACCATAGGCAGTAGGCAGTTTAACATCTACTTCGCGATCAATGAGTGATTCAGTTTTCAGACGATAGGAGATAAGGTCTTCAATTGAAATTATTTTCAGGTCAAACTTCTTAGCAATTTTTACAAGATCAGGAAGTCGCGCCATGGTTCCATCTTCATTCATAATCTCAACCAGCACACCAGCAGGCTCAAATCCTGCAAGTCGGGCAAGGTCAACACCGGCTTCTGTATGTCCAGCTCTTCTTAAAACACCACCATTTTTACTTTTCAGTGGGAAAATATGTCCGGGGCGGCCAAGGTCTGAAGGCTTTGTGGCCGGGTCAATTAATGCTTTAATGGTTTTAGAGCGGTCGGAGGCTGAAATCCCTGTGGTGCATCCATGTCCGAGCAAATCAACAGAAACGGTAAATGGTGTTTCGTGAGAGGAAGTATTTGTTGCCACCATCATGTTCAACGCCAACTCTTCGCAGCGTTGTTCTGTAAGGGTAGCACATATTAAACCTCTGCCATGACTGGCCATAAAATTTATCATTTCAGGAGTAGCATTGCGGGCAGCAGTAATAAAGTCTCCCTCATTTTCGCGGTCGGCATCATCTACCACTATCACCGCTTTGCCATTTTTAAGATCGGCTAAAGCTTCTTCTATACTATTCAATTTCATTGTATTGTCAGGAGTCATTGTCTCTGTATCTGTTTTTGCAAATTTACAACATGCTTTTCAATGTTTAATTAAAATTCTTACATCTCAATTTGGTTGGTTTTTGCCATTATTCTGTATGTTAAGATGAAGTGAAGATTGTAATAGGTTTATAATCTTACATACGTAATGTGCGTTTATAGTAATGTAACAAAAGGCGTAAGGCCTGCGTTAAATTGCTCATATCGTTCTTGATAAAGATTATTACTAAGATAGTTTGGTTTTAGGTTAATATTAAAAATGATTCAGCCTTAGCCCTGTAAGGCTAAAAGTTGAATCACCTAAGCAAAAAATAGTTTTAGGTTGGTTTCAGGTGTGGGCTGCCCCGTAAGACAGCCCGTCATCTGCATTTTAAATTCGGATTTGGTTTTAGGGTTATACTTTTAAAAATCACCGCCAACGTGGCGGTGATTTTTTGCTTTTAATGGGTTTTAGGGTTTTCACATTTAAACGTGTATAACTTTCAGTTAAAAAAAGTGTCTTGGTAAGATAATTCATGCTATATTTGCCCGCATAAACATTATAAACTTTATTAAAAAATGAAAAAATTAAGCTTATCAAAAACACTTTTGACAGGTGCTGTATTAGCTCTAATGACAGCAGGATTTACCGCATGTAAAAAAGACAGCGATCCTGATCGTAAGAAATTCTTGGGTTCTTTCTCTGTAACAACAGGAACAATTTCTTGTGGTGTTTCTGGAAACGGAACAATTGCAGCAGGTACTGCTGTAGTTATTACAGAAAATTCAGGTGGTGATGAAAAAGTAAACGTTAGCGTTGGTGGCCAATTGTCAGTAGTTGCTACTGCAAACGGTAACACAATTACCCTTGACAACCAAACTGTAAGTGGATTTACTTACACAGGTACAGGTACATTAAGCAGCAACACACTAACATTGTCAATCAATGAGTATGATGCTACAGTTCCTGAGAATTGCGTTTATAGCATGACTGCTAACAAATAATTGCTTAGCTTAAAGTATAAAAAAAGAGGGCATTGCCCTCTTTTTTTGTTTAAGTCAGTTTGTATTTTTTAATGAGATTGAACTTTCTGCACTTGATATTTTTCAATACAAAAAGTATGGTTGAAGTGGTGTCCAATATTATTAGTGTGTGACCCAAACAAAAAAGAGGCTGTCTCAAAAGTAGGCAGCCTCTTTTGTATTACTTAAGATAAAATTATTTCAATTTATCTTTTAGCTTCTTAGGTGCGTTTTCGCCTTCTTTTTTCCCAGCATCTGTTGCATTTTTTGTTTCTGCACCAATCTTATCTTTTAAAGAACCACTTTGTTTCTGTGGCTCAACCTTTTTAGGCTCTTCCTTAGTTACTGTTTTAGTAGCCGGTTTTCCACCTTTTTTGTTTTTAGCAGCTTCTTCAGCGGCAGCAATAGAATCTTGTGCAGCTTTTTCAGCAGCAGCTTGTGCTTCTGCAACCATTGCCATAGAATCCTGATAGGCTTTCTCAGCAGCAGCCGCATTTACAGCATCAATAGAATCTTGTACTCTTTTAGCCTCAGCGGCTTTTTCTTCTGCGCTTGGTCCGCAGGCGCTCAGCAGAAATATACCTGCTACAGATAGCGCTAGTAGTGATTTTTTCATTTTTATTTTGAATTGATTGAAATTTGTCGCAAAATTAACACTTTAATAGTCAGGTTTTCAATATTTTTTCGATATTAGATATTAACAGTATAAAGTTAATGGTTATTAACACTAAAACCACCGGATTCTAATGGTTAGTAGGCCTATAAGCTATCTTTGCCCGCTGCATGTCGAACAGAAAAATTGTTTTGTGGTTATTGGCATTCCTCATTGCCATATATTCTTTATTACGTCTTTCTTTCATCTTTATAAACTTTAGCTCTTTCAGTTTCAGCAGCCCTGCAGAATTTTTAATAATACTTTTTGCCGGCCTTCGCTTTGACCTTAGTGCTATTTTTATTACCAACGTATTAATTGCCGTCATATTACTGCTTCCGCTTAAATTTCATCAGAAATCTGCCAGAATTGGTATAACAATCTTGTTCTTACTCGGAAACCTTCCATTTCTGCTCTTTAATTTAGTAGATGTTGGTTATTTTCATTTTACACAAAAACGTACAACAGCCGATTTTTTTGGTGTAGCCACCATGGGTGACGATTTCTTCAATATGTTGCCATCATTGATGCGTGATTATTGGGGGTTGTTGGTTGGATTTCTGTTGCTTGCTGTTGTATTTTATAAGGTATTTCAATGGTTTTTAAACAGAAGAACAGGAAAAAGCAAATGGTGGTTTGTAGAAATTACAGTGACAATAGGTTTTACCGTTTTGTTGTTCAGAGGTGGACTGCAGTATAAACCAATATCTGTATTGACTGCGGCACGATATACGAGTAATCAGAATGTAGCTGCCGTTCTAAATACTACATTTACTATTCTAAAAACTCTTGGAAAAGATGAACTGAAGAACTACGACTATGACAAAAAGATGCCTTCAGCCTTGACATACTTTAATCCCATGCATAATTATGCAAATACCGGAGTATTTAAACGAATGAATGTTGTATTAATCATCATGGAAAGTTTTAGTAAAGAATATATAGGCTATTTTAATCAGGGCAAAGGCTACACACCATTTTTAGACTCGTTAATGCAACACAGTCTGACCTGTACCGATGCATTTGCCAATGGCAAGAAATCTATTGAAGGCATNNCTTCTTCGTTTTATCATGGAGGGAATAATGGCACAATGGGTTTTGAGAACTTTAGTAAAATGGCCGGATATGATTATTATGTAGGTAGAAATGAGTATGGCGACAAAGATTATGATGGCACATGGGGTGTTTATGATGAACCTTTCTTTCAGTTTTTTTGTCATGAACTAAATACGCAAAAGCAACCTTTTGTTGCTACTGTTTTTTCGCTTTCATCACATCATCCTTATGCTATACCACCACAGTACCATTCAAGATTTAAAGATGGTGAACAGCCTATACATCGTGCTGTGCGTTATGCAGATTATGCACTACAGCAATATTTTGAATGTGCAAAAAAACAACCGTGGTATTACAACACACTTTTTGTGATTACTGCAGATCATACAGGCCCTTCAATAGTTAGTCATTATCAAACACGAACAGGTATTTACGAGGTGCCGATTGTATATTTTGCTCCTGATGATAGCTTGTTGCAAGGGCAATATGAAAACGTTACGCAACATACCGATATTGTTCCCGGAATATTAAATTATCTACATTATCCTGACAGCTTTAAATTTTTCGGCAATAGTATTTTTGATACAACAGTCAGCAATCGCTTTGCGGTTAGTTTTCTTGATGGCACCTATCAGCTGATTACAAACAACAGCATTACCACGACTGACTTTGACACAGAGTATCATTTTGTACTTCGTAATGCTAAAACAGAGAATGATTCAATTAAAGCTTCAAATACATTAAAGGTTTTTGTTAGTTTGTATAACAGGAGCATGATTCACAATAAACTTACAGAAGATGAATAGCAGTAAACGCGTATTGTTTATTCTGAATCCCAAAGCAGGGCATGGACTTAATGAGGATATTGTTGCTTTGGCTAATGAAATTCTAAAAAAGCATTTTAACGAATGTATTTTTAAGAAAACAGAATTTGCAGGACATGCAACTACACTTGCAGTTGAAGCAGTGAAAAATAAAATTGATTTAGTTGTTTGTGTTGGTGGCGATGGCACTGTAAACGAGACAGCACAGGCATTGAAGTATAGCGAAACAGCATTGGCTATAATACCAACAGGCTCTGGCAATGGACTAGCGCGTCATTTGCACATACCAATGAATTATAAAAAAGCTATTGCGTTAATTATCGAAGGAAAAAAGGTTGCCATTGATACTTTTCTGGTTAATGACAGGTTTGCCGTAAACCTTGCAGGAGTAGGTTTTGATGCACTTGTTGCACATCGTTTTGCAGCACTTAGTGTAAGAGGATTACAATCGTATATCAAAACTGTCATAAGCAGTATTTCTGATTTTGATGAAATGAAGTTTACTGATTTATTGGGAGAGCAACAAAAAGCATGGTTGCTGTGTATTGCCAACAGTTCGCAATTTGGTAATAATGCGCGCATTGCACCTTATGCACAGGTCAACGATGGTTTGCTTGATATTGTATTGGTAAAACGGCCATCTATAATGCAGATGATACCTTTTGCTGTTAAAATGTTTAATGGTAAGTTAGGGTCTTCCAAAAGCTACAAATGCATAAGGACAAAAAAATATACTGCACAATTTGATATTGCTCAGCCGATACATATAGATGGCGAACCGGCAGGAATGGTTTCATCAGTTGAGGTACAAGTAATTCCACAATCATTAAATATAATAATTGCGTAAAATGTCAAAGAAAAAAAACGAAAACTCAGGAATCGTCTATAGCACCAATCCTGATTTTAAATATAATAATGAGAATAGTCCTGATCCTATAACACTGACACCAGCACAGCAGGATTTAAGAGTTATGAGAGATAGCAAGCAACGTGGCGGCAAAACGGTTACATTGATTACCGGTTTCGTTGGAAAAGAAGAAGATATTGAAAAGCTCACAAAGATGCTTAAATCCAAGTGTGGTACAGGAGGAACTTTTAAAGATGGTGAAATAATTATTCAGGGTGATCAAAGAGAAAAAGTTTTTGATTTATTGCTTGCAGCAGGATATAAGGTAAAAAAGGCAGGAGGATAGTATAAAAAAAGCCACCAGCGAACTGATGGCTTTTTTGAGGTCGAGAGTAGATTTGAACTACTGTAAAAAGTCTTGCGGACTTTTGCCTATACTCTCGGCCACTCGACCTTATGATGTTGAATATATTTCAACGTTAACAAAGTAATTAGGTTTCATTAAAATAACAAAATGTTTTTGGGTGAATGGCCTTTTTTATTTGGTAAACGGATTTTAACTTGATTTTACTTCACAAATTGGATAATTGCTTAATCTTAAGTTTACTTTGATTCTACTCAAAACAGAGTATTGTTTTAAGAAGAAATTATTTTATGAAAAAGAGGCTTTTAATTTTGTATTTGTTCTGGTTTGAATGCGAAATATATACTCAATTTCTTGTAGTGGAGTTGTTCAGTTTTTGCTCCAATATCTTCAGAAAATTATTTGCAATCTGTTTTCTTGAAAATTTGTTTAGCACAAATTGTTTTCCGTTTTGCCCTAATGTTGCACAGAGCATTTTGTTTTCAAAAAGTTTCTCTATTGCAGAAGAAAGTTCAGTTGCATTTTCCGGTTCAAAATAAATTCCAGCCTGCGCCTCGTTGATAAATAATTCTTTTGCTTCGCCATCAACACCCAGTAAAATGGGTTTAGACATTGCGCAGTTTTCAAAAATTTTAGAAGGAATAGCGCCTTTAAACAGATCTATTTTTTTAAGTGGAATAATGGCTGCATCAGAAGCTGCTACCAATTGCAGTGCATCTGTTTTGCGTACCGGGCCTGTGAAAACAATATTATTTAACTGAAGCGAATGCGCCAATGTTTTTAGGTTATTCAATTCAGGGCCATCACCACAAATTACAAAAATAATATCCTTTTGTTGCAGTTCTGTTGCTGCATTTAAAATTACTTCAAGGCCTTGTGCATGACCAATAACACCTGCATAAGAAAGTACAAAAGCACTTTCAGGTAAATGAAATACTTTTCGGCAGTCGCTTTTGTTGAAATTTAGTTGAAGTGTTTCTTCCGAAATACCATTTGGCATCCAATGTAAATTATTTAACTGTGTTCGCTCTTTTATGTTTTGAACAATACCCTGTGTTTGGCCGGTAATGAGAAAAGATTTTTTATAAAGAAAGAGCTCAAGTCTCTCGGCCATTTTCAAAAGAGTTTTATTGGTAATGACACCAAGTTTTTCGGCTGACTCAGGCCATAGGTCTGAGATATTAAACACAAATTTTGATTTCTTGAAAACAGAAAGCAGCCATCCTGTTATTCCAAGAAACAATGGGGGGCTTTCACAAATAATGACATCTTGTTTTTTAAGTTTTAAAATGCCCCAGATGAAAGAAGAAATCACAAACGAAAAATAATTAAACAGTCGCGGAATAACAGAGCGGCTTTTACCGACATATATCCAACTTCTGAGAATTACAATTTCATTAATGCTCTCTGAAATAAAATACTTGCCTTTATAGTTATCGTGAATTTCATTCTGCGGATAATTAGGCATTGCTGTAAGAACGGTTATTTCATGTCCTGCATTTTTCAATTGCAACGCAAGGTCAGAAAGGCGATTTTGCGGAGCACCTGTCTCAGGAGGGTAATATTGGGTAAGGATGGTAATGTTCATTTTTATGCCACACTATTTTTCAAGATATTCATCTATCATTAGTTTAATGCACTTTTCCAGTTCAAAGTTTTCTGCTACAAACTTTCGTCCCTGTTCACCCATTTGCTTCATTCTTTCCGGATGGTTTATCAGATACCAGATTTTTTCTGCCAGCATTTCGGCAGTGGCCGGATATAGTAAATATCCTGTAACTTCGTCTTTGACTACTTCGCAAAGTCCGCCTACGTTTGTTGCAATTGCCGGTTTGCCGCAAGCAGCAGCTTCCAGCACGGAAACTCCCAGGCTTTCGTATTCCGAAACATTAATGAAAATATCAATGGCATTGTGCAAAGAAACTACTTGGTTTTGTGGCACTCTTCC
This sequence comes from Bacteroidetes bacterium UBA6661, assembly GCA_002455375.1. GTDB lineage: Bacteria > Bacteroidota > Bacteroidia > AKYH767-A > OLB10 > OLB10. Next base: position 9,949 of record DKKR01000013.1, on the reverse strand, counting down.
GGTAAATTTTACAAAGTTATTTAAACCTAAGTCATTTACCTGTTGCTTTAATTTATTTTCTAAAGAACCACCGCCAACTATCAGCAAATAACATTTTTCGGCTTTGTATTTGTTTTTCAGAATGTAAAATGCTTCAATGGCTAAATGGATTCTGTAAACAGGTTCAAGCGATTTGATGATGCCTAAAGTTACTCCTTCAAAAACTCTTTCAACGGGCACTGGTTTATAAATAGCAGTATCTACACCAATAGGTATGACCGTGACATTCTTTTGAGTTAAATCTGCTATTTTTCTTTTTAAGTAATTACTGGGACTTTGAATTTTATCGGCCTTGTTCAGGATTTTTTTCAGCAGCCATCTATGTAAAAAACTTTTATTTGGAAAATCAATAACATCACTACCCCAAGCCGAAATATAAAAAGGTTTAAACCTGGTGAGGTAGCCCAACAAGCCATAACTTGTGGCATAGTGAGCATGAACAATATCTGGACTAAACTCACGGATAGCTTTTTTCAGGGATGATAAAGCAGAAATGTAAGAGACTTTTGAAAGTGGCAGGCCACTGCTTTTGGTTTTATTGTTTACAATGAGTTTGATTTTGGATTGAGATAACCATTGTTCATGTGGGGCTTTCAAAGAAAAAATAATTACTTCAAATCCATTAGCCTCAAGAGCAGTTGCCCATTTTCTGGTGTGAACAGAATCAGCATTAGCCAATAACATTATTCTCATACCTTCAAACTATTGCACCAGGTTTAATTGTGTCGCGTAGATAGGCTAAAAGAAAAGCCGTCAGATAGGTCATGTTGGGTAAGAAGGATTGCTGTGACCAAAAGTCTGAAAAAATAAATATACACAGCATGATTGCTACTGCACTTGCAAAGCTATGAAAGTGATTACTGCGATAATACTTTAAAATAATACCTACTACAGAGGCAATCCAAAAAAAATAGGCTGCAAACCCCACCAATCCTGTTTCGGCTAACACACCTAAAAATGTGTTATGCGTACTTAGTGGCGTGCTTTTATCCAGCCTGTCAAGTTTGACTCCGAACTTCTGTGGCAACGAATCCAGTTGACGGGCAAAACTGCCACTGCCAATACCTGTTACCGGCCGGCTCAGAAAGGCTCCAATACTTTTATCCCATAAATACAATCTATATTGTATGGTGCCACCACCAACTGAATGTTCGTCTTCTTTCAGGTGAATTTTTCCTTCTTTGATAGCATCTTCAAATCTATCCTTTGCTGCAGAGATAACTGATTGCATGAAGTAAAGAGTAATGCTATGAACAATTGTCACAGCTACTAACGTTATTGTAAATCTTTTAAAAAAACTTTGTTTGTACGCAATTATGATAACTGCAATCATGCCTACTGCCAATTGGATTAATGCTGCACGTGTTTGGGTAGCCATTATTCCGGTAAGTAAAATATTGATGGCAAATATTATTAAAACTAAATTCTGTGATTTTGTAAGTAAGAATAAAAACAGAATGAAAAGCACCATCATCTGATATGATGGTATTCCGAAGAAAATGCCTCTTAAATGTCCTCCTGTTTGAATGACCATGTTTAAGCCAAGAAAACATTCAATCAATAAACCACATGTTAATCCAACAATAAAAATCTTTCTGTTGGATTTAGATTGTAACAAGTTGGTCAGGATAATCAAACCTAACAGAACCTCTGCAAACCTCAAAATGCTGAAGTATTGAATGGTTTCATATTGTTTTGCAAAGAGGAGCGAAATTACTCTGGTTGCCATCACAAGTAAAAGGGCAATCAGAATTCTTCTTTCTATACCTGATAATATCCGAAGTCTGATAATGAAAAGAGCAGTTGTGAAACTTATTATTTCAACTAAGTTAAAAAGGCTAATCTTATAGCTACCTGGCAGTTGAATAAACCAGTCGAATGCAATACTTCTGGAATAGGGCACTGCCATAAAAGATGTAAACGCCAGAAAGAAGCATAATATCTTTTGTAACAGTTGATACTTGTTGTTGGCCGGTATGCAATCAGGAGTTGCAGTCATGATCTTAATGAACTGCAAAAGTAAAAATTAGGTTATATCCGTGATAGAGCATTACATTGAATCATCCCTGATGTCAGAGGTTACAACGGAAATACGGTAAATCCAATAAATTACATAAATGAGATAAACTGATTGTAGTGCTGTAAATAATGTGACCATGAGTAACGGTTTATTAAAATAAAAGCCACCTATCAACAAAGAAATTACCATTAGAATATTGCCGGCAATTGTTATGGTGAATTGTCGTTTTTGCTTTCCCATGATGATCGGAATCTGTCCTAATGGCGTTCTGATAAAGTCAAGGAAAAACCAAGGTGCAAGTATTTGTGCATATTCGCCCGACTGGCGCCACTGTTCGCCAAAAACAAATGCAAAAAGTTGTGGTCCTGCTAAAATTAATGGTAACACAATAGGTATTGCAATGAATGCAGAACGTTGAATAGATTTTTTAATAATGGGTTGAATATTTTTTCCTTCATTATACTGATGCGCTGCATCCTGAATGAAAACCTGCCCCATGCTGTATCCTATCAAGTTAAAAGGAGCTTGTAAAACTCTCATAGTAAGGCCGTATAAACCTACTACCGCAGGGCTGAAAAATGCGGTTAGAAAATAGATGACTCCATTAATTAACAGCATATCGGCAATTGACTGCCATAGATTTACTTTAGGAAAAGCTTCGTATTTTTTTGCAACATTTTTTAATGCAGCCAAATTAAAGCCAAGCTTAAAAGGTTCAGACTGCTTTTGAATATTAAAATATAGCATGATGGCGGCAACAGCACCACCTGAAACAAAACCTGCAAGAAGTCCCATAGAAATAAAGCCAGCAAGTCCTGCACCTAGAATAATAATATTGGTAATAACTGAATTAGTTATTCTGTATCGTGAAATAACTTTGTAGCTTTTATGTCTGTTTGCCCAACTGAGCATTGCTTGGTAAGAGCCGTTAATCAGTACCATAAATGGCAGAAACCAAAACCATTTTGACAAGACAGTATTGGTTGAAATAAACAGATTGTAGATTGTTACCCCTATCAGCGTCAATATAGTAGTCAACAAGGTAGAGTAAAAACAAAGTTCAAGCAGGTGAAATGCATCTTTTCCGGTGCGTGCAGGTATGATGGCAAACTCATAACGCAAACAAACTATTACAGACAATGCACTTAATATACTCATGAAAACAGCTAACAAGCCAAACTCATGTGGTGAGTATATTCTGGAAAATACGGGGGACAATGCTAAGCTGATCAACTGCGCAAATGCGCTGCCGGTAACTAAAGTAATCAGGTTGCGATAATACTCTTTATGTTCCGATGCCGCCATGAAACCTGCCTTGTGGCTGTTACTTGGCGTAGTTTACCGCACGTTTCTCACGGATAACCGTAACTTTTACTTGTCCGGGATAGGTCATCTCTGTCTGAATTCTTTGTGCAAGGTCAAAGCTGAGTGTATCGGCTTGCTGGTCACTAACTTTTTCACTTTCAACAATAACTCGCAATTCGCGTCCTGCCTGGATAGCAAAAGATTTTTCAACACCGGGATAGGAGAGGGCAAGTGCTTCAAGGTCTTTTAACCTCTTAATGTATTGCTCAACGATTTCGCGTCTGGCACCCGGGCGTGCACCTGAAATGGCATCACAAACCTGAATGATAGGGCTGATGAGGCTTGTCATTTCAATTTCATCGTGGTGGGCACCTATGGCATTACATACTTCAGCATTTTCTTTATTCTTTTCGGCAAGTTTCATACCCAGAATAGCATGTGGTAATTCAGGCTCATCATCGGGCACTTTTCCAATATCGTGCAGCAGACCGGCACGTTTAGCAAGCTTTGCATTTAATCCTAATTCACTGGCCATTATTGCACAAAGGTTGGCTACCTCGCGCGAGTGTTGCAACAAATTCTGACCATAAGAAGATCGGTATTTCATTCTACCTACCATACGAATTAATTCAGGTGCAAGTCCGTGAATTCCTAAGTCAATACAAGTGCGTTTACCGGTTTCTATAATTTCTTCTTCAAGTTGCTTACGTACTTTATTCACTACCTCTTCAATACGGGCAGGATGAATACGTCCGTCACTCACTAACTGATGAAGTGCCAGACGTGCTAACTCACGTCTTACAGGATCAAAGCCACTCAGAATAATTGCTTCAGGTGTGTCATCAACAATAATTTCTATTCCTGTTGCAGCTTCTAGCGCTCTGATGTTTCGTCCTTCGCGGCCAATTACACGGCCTTTTACGTCATCGTTCTCAAGATTGAAAACTGTAACTGAATTTTCAACGGCATGTTCTGTTGCCACACGTTGAATACTTTGAATGATGATGCGTTTTGCTTCTTTGTTTGCAGTTAGTTTTGCTTCATCCATAATCTCTTTGATATAGGATTGTGCCTGAGTGCGTGCTTCGGCTTTAAGCGTTTCCATTAACTGTGTTTTAGCTTCATCCTGACTGATGCCTGCAATTTTTTCTAGTGCCTGAACATGTTTTTGAAGCGATTTGTCAACCTCTTGCTTGCGAGCTTCTACAATCTGCATCTGACTTTTTAAGTTGGTCTGCAAAGCTTCATATTCCTGATGCTTGCGCGAATTTTGCTCAAGTTTCTGGTTCAGTTCACGCTCTTTTTGCCTGATACGGTTTTCTGCATCAGAAATTTTCTTGTCTTTTTCGGCAATCGCCTTCTCATGCTCTGATTTTAACTGGAAAAATTTCTCCTTTGCTTCAAGAAGTTTGTCTTTTTTAATAACCTCGCCTTTAGCTTCAGCTTCCTTAAGCAGTGTATCAGCCTGTTGTTTTGCTGCACCTACAATTACAGCATTGTTCTTTTTTGTAACAAGGAAGGTAATAATTGCTGCTATTAAAGCTGCACCTATTCCAACTCCTATAATTATTGGATCCATTTTTTAATAAAATAATTTTATATCCCTAAACGAGATGTGATTAAACTTTCATTCCGCAAAACACGAAACCAATCTTAAGTCTAAAGATTTGAAATCAGTTTAACGTTTTAGAAAAAGCAGAATGAACAAGCTGCACAGCAATGTACAGCAATGATTATGGTTCTTTAGTATTTATTAAACAACTCCGGCTGCGCCAGAAAACCGTTTAATAATGCATCCAGCGACTCCAGTTTTTCCATCCGGGTATTTTCTGATTTCTTGCCGGAAGCCTGTTGGCTTATGAGTTCTCCGGCAATACTAAATGCACACATTGCCAGAATATCCTGATTGTCATTAACTGCATAAGATTTGCGCAATACAGCAATTTTATCATTCAAAAGCTTTTCAGCTTTTAAGATATTCTCTTGATCGGCTGCAGGAACCTTTAGGTTCAGTTGTCTGTTACCGACATTTATAAGCATGGATACTGTTTCCATTTTATTCTTACTTATCCAATAATGCAAGACACTTGTCAATCTCCTGCACGTATTCGTCAATTCTTGATTTCAAAAATTTATTCTCTTCTTTCGTTTCTGTTGTTTCGTTGGTGGCTAAATTAAGTGATTTATTTGTTTCCTCCAACTGAGTCAACTGTTGCCCCTGCATATCAATCTTTTGCTCATACTGATGCATCTTTTCTTTAAGGTTTTTAACCTGCTCTGTCAACTGACGGTTTTCTTCTTCATACATGGCTTTTTCTTCGGCCAGGTTTTTATTGAGTTCAATAAGTTTTTGAATTTTTGATTCAATTGCTTTGATTTTTTCGAATTGCTGATCCATATTTATTTGATTAAATGGTTTTTGATTCAGTAAAAATATTATTCATGACTGTATTACAACCCTGTTAAACTAAAAATTAGCAACAATACTTTGTTAATTAGTCAGAAGTAGGGCAACTTTCCCTTAAATACAATAATGAGGTCGGTAATAACAAGTTAAAATCTTATTAAATCCACATTGATTATTTGATTGTAAAACAGTTGTTTATATTGATTAAACCAAGTTGTTGTAATAAACACTGCTGTTACAGAGATGTGCTGAAACCTCTTATTTTTGCCAACTTCATGATCAGGTATTTTTTCACACTCATTTTTGCTTTTGTAATACTATTTGCCAAGGCTCAAAAATCGCCTTCAAAAATAGAATTGATACATGCCAACACATTAGAGGGTGATGATGCTTTAGGAAAAGATGTAAGACGGCTTTTAGGCGATGTGGTTTTTAAACAGGAAAACACTTTTATGTATTGCGACAGCGCCTATCTTTATTCTGCAACAAACAGTATGGATGCTTTTGGGAATGTGCGGATTGAACAGGGAGATACAATTAGCCTTACCGGTGACATACTAAAGTATAATGGCAACAGCAGACAGGCGCGCCTTCTCAACAATATTGTTTTTAGCGACAGAAAAATGACGCTTATTTCGCAAAATCTAAATTATAATCTCGATACCGGTATTGCAGATTATATTGAAGGAGGGCAAATTGTAGATGGCACAGATACTTTAACCAGCCGCTTTGGTACTTATTTTAGTAATCAGAAGAAATTAGCATTCAAGAAGGATGTTGTTCTCAAACATCCCGGACACAGAATGGAAACCGATACCTTGGTTTATGGAACCGTTAGTAAAGTTGCTGAGTTTTATGGCCCATGTTATATTCGTTCCAACGACAGTTCTGTTATATATTGTGAAAACGGATGGTACAACACTGCTACCGATAAAGCTTTCTTCAGTAAAAATGCTTTTGTGCAGAATAAAAACCAGATTCTTAAAGGCGACAGTATGTTTTTTGATAATAATACCTCGGCAGGAGAAGCATTTAAGAATGTAAGTATTACCGATACAACAGAAAAGGTTGTTGTCAATTCCGACTATGGGAATTATAATGGAGAGAAAGGCTTTTCTTTTATGACAGGAAACCTGCTGATGACAAAGATGTTTGAAAAAGACAGTTTGTTTATGCATGGCGACAGTCTCATTTCTTTGTTTGATTCAACAGGTAAGGCTATTTCTTATGCTGTTTATCACAATGTAAGAATGTATAAAAAAGATTTGCAGGCAACCTGCGATTCGTTGATTTACACTGCTGCCGACAGTTTGTTGTTTTTATATCATAATCCTGTGTTGTGGAATGAAGTCAATCAGCTAACTGCAGATACTATCTCTATGCTCATCTCATCTGAAGGTATCCGGAAATTATTTCTTAATCAGGCCGCATTTATCACCTCTAAAGAAGATAGCATTCGATTTAATCAGCTTAGAGGGAAAACTATGGTTGGATATTTTGAAGACAATATGTTGAGTAAAATAGCTGTTTTCGGCAATGGTCAGAGTATTTATTTTGCCAGAAATAAAAAGAACGAGCTTACGGGAGTCAATCGTGCCGACTGTAGTAACATGATTATAATAATTAAAGATAGCAAAATCAGTAAACTTAAACTTATAGAAAAACCTGATGCAACATTTTATCCGATTGGCGAACTTTCGGCTTCGGAGTTGATGTTAAAGGGTTTTAACTGGCAGGAAAATAAACGGCCTGTGGATAAGAATGATATCTTTAGAAAAAATTAGAGCAAATGTTTAAACTTAAATTGCCAACAGACCCACGATGGGTAAATATAGTTGAGACTAATATTCCTGAAATTCTTACTGACCATGCCTGGTGTGAGCAGAAGGCTGCGAGCAATGCCATATCCCTGATTGTACGTTTTCCGGAATATACAGGAATGGTGAAAGTTTTATGTGATATTGCCAGAGAAGAAATGGAGCATTTCAGAATGGTGGTTGAGAAAATGGAACAGCGTGGATGGACTTTAGGTCCTGAGAGGAAGGACGATTATGTGAACCGCATTTATCAGTTTCAGCGCAAAGGAGGCACCCGTAACCAGCGAATGGTTGACCATTTGCTTTTTGCAGCAATGATAGAAGCACGCAGTTGCGAAAGATTCAAAGTGCTAAGTGAAAACATAAAAGACAATGAGCTTGCCGCATTTTATCGGGAGTTGATGATAATTGAAGCCAATCACTACACAACATTTATAAACTTTGCAAGAGAACATGCAACAGATGATGATGTAGAAAAGCGTTGGGAGGAATATCTTGCATTTGAGGCAGAGATTATTGCTCAATTTGGTAAGAAGGAGACTGTACACGGTTAATTTAAATGAAAGTAAGACATATAGTGTTATGAAAGATATTTCGATTATTATTCCTATTTATAATGAAGAGAACAACATCCATCTGTTACATGAAAGTCTCACTTCTGTAGTTTCAAAAATCAGCAGCAGTTATGAACTGATATTTATTAATGATGGCAGCCGCGATAATAGTCTTTCAATAGTAAAGGCAATTGCTGCAAATGACCAACATGTTTACTATATAAACTTCAGCCGCAACTTTGGACATCAGATTGCTGTTAGTGCAGGACTGGATTATTGTACCGGAAATACTGTAGCCATTATTGATGCCGACTTGCAGGATCCACCGGAGTTGATACAGGAAATGCATCAGAAAATGAAAGAGGGCTTTGAGGTTGTTTATGCAAAACGGAAAAGCAGAGATGGCGAAAACTTTATGAAAAAATTTACAGCAAAAATTTTTTATAGAACACTTGCCCGAATTACCTCTGTAGAAATTCCTGTTGACACCGGAGATTTCCGCATTATGGACCGTAAAATCGTTGATGTGCTTAAACACATGCCTGAGCAACAGAAGTATTTGCGTGGACAAATTCCATGGATTGGTTTCAGGCAGACCTATGTAGAATATGACAGAAAAGAACGGCATGCAGGCGAAACTGGTTATACCTACAGGAAAATGATGCGTTTTGCTATTGATGGTATTACCTCATTTTCAACAGCCCCATTAAAATTTGCTACTGCCAGTGGCTTTGTAGTTTCTTTTATTTCTTTTATCTGGATATTGTATGCGCTTTACTCACGGTTTATCATTAAAGATTATGTGCAGGGATGGACATCTATAATGATTGCTGTTTTATTTATTGGCGGTGTACAACTTATTTGTATTGGAATCATTGGAGAATACATCAGCCGTATGAGTGCCAATATCAGAAACAGACCATTATATGTTGTGCAAGATACCAACATACAAGAGTGATTGCTTAAAGAAAAGTTTTAATAGTCACAACCATCTGTACTGCAACTTTCTCCAGAGGTTATTTGTAAACCGGATTGCGGCTTAGTTTCAAGCCATTCATTGTAAGATTTGTTCAGTGTGTCGAGAAATACTTCTGTAGGTTGTGCACCGGAAATAGCGTACTTCCTGTTGAAAACAAAAAAAGGAACTCCGGTTACACCGATTGCTCTTGCTTCCTGTATATCCTGATCAACTTCATAAGCATAAAGGTCGTCTGTCAATGCTGTTGTAACCTCTTCTTTAGTTAATCCTGATGCAATGCCAATAGCAATTAATTCAGCATCATCAGCAAGGTTTTTTCCCTCGGTAAAATAAGCGTTGAACATATTTTCTTCAACCCGGTCAGAAAGTCCTTTCTTTTTTGAAAATTGAATAACACGATGTGCCTTAATCATATTGGCAACTACTAATTTGTCTAGTTGATAATCCAATCCTGCTTGGTTAGCCATAGCAACAACATGTTCATGCATCTTTATGGACTGTGCAAGGCTGATGCCTTTTCTTTCGGCCAGATATTCATAAACATTAAGTGGCTTTTCAAAATCCAGTGGCGTTTCAGGATCTAGCAAATAACTTTTCCATTTCAACTCTATATTATTCTTGCCTGTAAATTGGTTTAATGCATTTTCATAGTGACGTTTGCCGATGTAGCAAAAGGGGCACATAATGTCGCTCCAGATTTCAATTACCATTTCTTTTAATATTATTTTGACGGATAAACAACAACTACTGAAAATAGTTTTTTAAGTGATGGCTATCCACTGCTGACAGTGTTGATGAAGAATTAGGTAAGGAGATAATTTGATAATT
>DKKR01000056.1 GCA_002455375.1 Bacteroidetes bacterium UBA6661 | reverse complement strand
CGCTTATTGACGAGGCTTTTTTTACAAATCAAAATGAAACTTTTTTATTTTTTCTTGGTCTCACCTGTCTTAACAATTTTTTCTTCAATACGTGCAGCCTTACCTGAAACATTACGCAGGTAATAGATTCTTGCTCTACGAACAACACCGCGTTTGTTTACATCAATTTTAGTAATTTTAGGGCTGTACAATGGAAAAATACGTTCAACACCTACACCATTAGAAATTTTACGAACGGTAAATGTTTGTGTAGCTCCATGTCCTTTACGTTGAATAACTACTCCCTGAAACTGCTGCTCGCGCTCTTTATTACCTTCAATAATTTTATAGAAAACGGTAATGGTATCACCAGCTTTGAAATCCGGAGTATCTTTTACCGGTATTAACTGTTTTTCTGCTAATTTAACTAAATCCATCGCTTTAATGTTTTGATGATGATAAATTTTGGGAGTGCAATAATAGTAAAAAAAGCTTTAGGGAAATAAGATTTCTCCTAACTTTTTAAAATTTATTTAAAAAACCATATTTTATTGAAAAACAGTTATTTGCTGTTGTCGTCAGATAAGTCCGGTCTTCTTATTTGGGTACGTTCCAGGCTTTGTAGGTGCCGCCATTCATTAATAAGGCTTTCATTACCGGATAAAAGAACTTCAGGAACATCCCAGCCTTTGTAATTTGCCGGTCGGGTATAAACTGGTGGTGCCAGCAGGTTATCCTGAAAAGAGTCAGACAGGGCAGAGGTTTCATCATTTAATACTCCCGGAATAATTCTGATGATACTATCACAAAGTACAGCTGCAGGTAGTTCACCGCCTGAAAGAACATAATCGCCCACAGAAATTTCGCGTGTAATAAGATGCTGCCGCACTCTTTCATCAACACCTTTGTAATGACCACAAAGGATGATGATGTTTTTTTTCAGTGACAGGCTATTGCTTATTCCCTGGTTAAGTTGTTCGCCATCGGGTGACATATAGATGACTTCGTCATAAGTTCTCTTCGATTTAAGGTCTTTAATACAGTGGTCAATAGGTTCTATCATCATCACCATTCCGGCACCACCGCCAAAGGCATAGTCGTCAACGCTTTTATGTTTGTTGGTGGCATAGTCGCGAAGGTTAATGATGTTTATTTCAACAAGATTTTTCTGAATGGCTCTTTTAAGAATAGAGTGACTGAAAGGGCCTTCAAGTAAACCGGGATGTACTGTTATAATATCAATGTGCATCATCAGATTTCAGTGGTTTTGGCCTGGTTCCAAAAAACATCCATTTGCGCCAACGATAGTTCATGTAACGTTTTTCCTGATTCCTTAACCTTTTCTTCCATATACCTGAAGCGTGAAATGAATTTTCTGTTTGTGCGCTCTAATGCTTCATCAGGATTCAAATTGTGAAAACGTGCGTAATTGATTAAGGCGAAAAAAACATCTCCCAATTCGTCAGACATTTCTTTTTGATCTTTGCGAGACACTGCTTCCTGAAATTCGTTAAACTCTTCTTCAACTTTTTCCCACACCTGCTCGGGTTTTTCCCAGTCGAAACCTGCACCCCGAGCTTTCTCCTGGATGCGTTGGGCTTTTACCATACTGGGTAATGAGCGTGGCACTCCTTCTAATACAGATTCCTTACCTTCTTTCATTTTTAACTTTTCCCAGTTACGTTTTACTTCTTCTTCATCGGCAACAGCAATTTTTTGTCCATCAGCAGCAGGATAAATATGTGGATGACGCGAAATTAATTTTTCACATTCTGTATTAATTACATCAGCAATGTTAAACAAGTTTTTTTCTTCTGCAATGCGCGAATAAAAAATTAAATGTAACATAATGTCGCCCAATTCTTTTTTAACCTCTTCTAAATTGTTGTCTAAGATGGCATCACTCAACTCATAAACCTCTTCAATAGTGAGATGGCGCAACGATTCTATGGTTTGCTTTTTATCCCATGGACATTGCGTACGAAGCTCGTCCATGATTGTACAAATTCTTTTAAAGGCATTTAATTTTTCTTCCATTGCTAAAAGCATTTTCTTTGCAAAGGTATGATTCATAAAGCAGGCATTAGTTTTCTGTCCACACTATTTTTATTTATGCTTACACTTACGCTGCATGGACAACAGGTCACACACGGTTCCTGGATGTTGGGTGCAGAGGGGCATTATGGTTTTGTCATGGCTCACCGGCCTTCAGTACAACCACTGCAACATAACCACCTTGGTGGTATGATGATTACATTGTCACATCAGGCAGACGGCAAACGGTCATGGCATCAGCACTTTCATTTTCCTGAAACAGGAATTAAATATGGCTTTTTCGGATTAGGAAATAAAGAACAGTTAGGCTATGGGCATACCGTTTATCCTTATATTGACATTCCTTTAGGTAAGTCACAGAAGCCATTTTTACATTTTCAGTTCGGATGGGGATTAGGATATATTACCAAGCCTTATGACAGAAATAAAAATTATCAGAATGTGGCCATCGGGTCACATCTCAATGCTGTCATAGCATTTAACTTTCACTCAGAGTTTTGGCTAACGAAGCGTGATAGGATTGTTCCTGCCATAGGGCTGACGCATTTTTCAAATGGAAGTGCAGCAATGCCCAACTTAGGAATTAATTTAATTTCGGCACAACTACATTACAGCCATAGTTTTGGTGAGTCAAAAAAAATTATCAGCCATGAGCCGGTAAATTTTGAAAAAAGAAATCGCTTCACAATTTTTAGTGCATGGGCTTTCAAACAGGTTTATCCACTTGCAGGGCGCACCTGGTATGCATGGACACTTTCTCCTGCATTCTTAAGACAGTACAGTCCTAAATCAGCAGCAGGCATAAGTGTAGATATGTTCTACGACCCGACAATTAATTACCGACTTGAGTATGAAGACATGAAAACGCAAGGTTCAATTTCAAATTTTCGTGGAGGTGTTGCAGGTGCGTATGAAATAATTTTTTCAGATTTTTCTGTTGTGCTGCAAATGGGTGTTTATGCAAAAAATGCATGGAAAAAAGATGGTTTGTTTTATAACAGATTGGGGATGCGTTATTGTTTTTATGATGGGTTGTTTGCTTGCATCAACTTAAAAACACATATTGCAAGAGCCGATTTTATAGAATGGGGAATAGGATATAAATTTAAAAATAAAGCATGGAATTAAAAGAACTATTGTTATGGATAATTGCATCAATACTTGTATTGAATTATCTGTTGAGTATGAGTTTGTCTATTTTAAATTTACTTAACTTATCAGAAACGCAGCCGGATGAGCTAAAACAATATTATGACGAAGAGCGGTATAAAAAATCACAACAATATGAGCGGGAGAAAAGTCGCTTTGGAATGATTAGTGAAACTGTAATGTTTATCATTTCTTTCTTTTTTCTGATTCTTGGTGGATATGGCTGGCTTGATGGTTGGGTGCATAGCATCACTACAGATTTATTATGGTCCACCTTGCTGTTTTTTGGAACTTTTGCATTGTTCAGTGATTTGTTAAGTATTCCATTTTCACTTTATTCTACCTTTAGAATTGAGGCACGTTATGGGTTTAATAAAACAACACTTGCTGTTTTTATTTCTGACAGAATTAAAGGATATTTTCTTGCAGGAGCATTAGGCGGAAGTTTGTTGGCCTTATTTGTTTTATTTTATCAATACACGGGAAGTGATTTTTGGATTTACATGCTTGCAGTTTTTGCAATATTTATGGTGGTGCTGAATATGTTTTACACTTCGTTAATTCTTCCATTGTTCAATAAACTTACTCCTTTGGCTGCTGGCGAAGTGCGAACTGCAATTGAGAACTACTGTCATGAAAATAAATTTGAAGTTGCTAACCTCTATGTGATGGATGGAAGCAGACGCTCATCAAAGGCAAATGCATTTTTCAGTGGATTAGGCGGAAAGAAAAAGATTGTTCTTTTTGACACCTTGGTAAATAATTATTCGAAAGATGAGTTGGTTGCTGTACTGGCTCATGAAGTGGGACATTACAAGAAAAAACATACTCTGTTTTCAATGATATTTTCAATACTTCAAACTGCTTTAATGTTGTGGTTGCTCTCTGTATTTATCAATAATGAATGGTTTTCATTAGCTTTGGGTGGAACAGAGTATAGTCTGTCTATAAGTCTAATTGCATTTACTTTATTGTATTCACCTTTATCACTTATTACAGGAATCCTTATGAATATTTATTCCAGAAAGAATGAGTTTGAAGCTGATAATTTTGCAAGAGTAACATTCAGTGCAGAAGCATTGGCAAGTGCATTAAAAAAACTCAGTTCAGATAGTTTGTCAAACCTTACTCCGCATCCCATGTATGTTTTCTTTTATTACTCGCATCCGCCATTGCTACAGCGATTAAGAGCATTGCAAACTTAGTTGTTTTCTTTTTTTCAAAGTATTTATTAGCAGCTTAAAATGTAATGTCAACAACATTGTGCGAAAAAAATCATGAAACAACAGTAATGTTGAAATAAACTTCTGTTATTTGTAATCATAGCCACAGGTATGGAGTTGTTTCACATAGGATTTTTAACAGTAAGGCTGCTCGATATAATTGATGTATTAATTGTAGCATGGGTGTTGTATAAGCTTTACCGTTTGCTGAAAGGTGGTGTTGCTATGAATATTCTTATCGGCATTCTTACCATCTATTTTCTGTGGTGGCTTTTTGTGAAAGTACTCGACATGCAATTGCTTGGTGCATTGTTCGGACAATTTATCGGAGTTGGTGTCATAGCACTTATCATTGTTTTTCAGCAAGAGCTCCGCAGGTTTTTAATTTTTGTAGGCTCCAATACTATTTTTACCCGTGGCGATTTTTTTAAGAATCTTTTACATGGAAATTTCAAACTACAACAACCGGTTGAATTAAGTGTCATGCCCATTGTTCGTGCCTGCGTTTCCATGTCGAAAACAAAAACGGGAGCTCTGATAGTTGTTACCAGAAAAACCGATTTGAATTTGTTTGAAGGTACCGGTGATTTTATGGAAGCCGAAGTTTCCAAACGACTTTTAGAGAGTATATTCTTTAAAAATAGCCCATTGCATGATGGTGCTGTTATAATAAGTGGCAACAGAATTCGTGCTGCACGCTGTGTTTTGCCTGTCACTGAAAGTTTAGATGTCCCTGCACATTACGGAATGCGTCACAGAGCAGCTTTAGGTATTACAGAACAGAGTGATGCAATAGCCTTGGTAGTATCGGAAGAAAACGGGCAGATTTCTATTGCTGCCGGTGGACAGTTTTATTCAAACCTTTCGCCAGATGAGTTGGAAAGGAAATTGAAAGAGCTGATGGAGTGATATTATTCTACCTTTATTTCAAAAAGTGTATTTAGCTTTTATCACAAATAGCTTTCCATGCCCATAAACAGAGTTTGACAGATTGGTTAAGGTATGGTTAAAACAAAATGTTAAACTGTTGATTAATATCATATTTACCTCTTGCAGAAATTAGATTTACGGATATTTTAATTCAATTATCTTTGGCAAAGAATTTTTAATATGCCATCCGTATCATTCAACAATCTGAAGGTTGCATTTGCTTATAAGAGCGATGCAGATCTTAAAAGAGCCTATTGGTTATTCAGGCTCATCAATATTAATTTTCTGGTAAAAATTGGTCCGGGATTCACCAATGCAGTTTTGAAAATGGGTTTGCCCATAAAACCATTAATCAGGGCTACCATTTACAAACATTTTTGCGGAGGAGAAACCATTGAACAATGCACAGAAACAATAAATAATCTTGGAAAATATGGAGTAGGTTCTATATTGGATTATTCTGTAGAAGGACATCACAATGAATCTGATTTTGATCATAGCTGTGCAGAGATTATTAAAACCGTAAAACATGCAAGCGGAAAGAAAAATATTCCTTTCTCTGTGTTTAAGGTTACCGGTGTTGGCAGAATGGATTTGTTAGAGCGTGTCAGCAGTAAGGTACTGCTTACAGGAGCTGAAGATGCAGAATTCCAAAGATTAAAAGCCAGAGTTGAATCAATTTGTAAGACAGCAGCAGAGAATAATGTGCGTTTGTTTATTGATGCAGAAGAAACATGGATTCAGGATGCCATTGATCAGATGGTTGATGACATGATGTTGAAATACAACAAAGAGAAAACGCTTATTTTCAATACAGTTCAGCTTTATCGTCATGACAGGGTTGCATTTATGAAAGAAAATATTGCTAAAGCCCGTTCAGGTAATTACAAAATTGGATATAAGTTAGTGCGTGGTGCCTATATGGAAAAAGAAAGAGAACGTGCTGCACTGAATGGTTATCCTTCACCAATACAACCTGATAAAGCAGCATGTGATAAAGACTACAATGAAGCTATCAAATTGTGTATTGAAAATATAGACATGGTTGCTGTTTGTGCAGGTACTCACAATGAAGAAAGCAGTGCCTTACTTGCAAAACTTATGGAAGAGAAGGGCATTGCAAATTCTGATGAACGTATTTGGTTTTCACAGCTGTTAGGTATGAGTGATCACATCAGTTTTAATCTAGCCAATGCAGGTTACTGTGTTTGTAAGTACGTGCCTTATGGGCCTGTAGTGTCCGTGTTGCCCTACTTATTCAGACGTGCTGCTGAAAATACCAGCATGAGTGGTCAGATGGGGCGCGAACTAAGTATGATTACACAGGAAATAGAAAGACGTAAGAAAGAAAAATAGTTTAAGAAAAACGAGCGATATCCACATCTGCCATTAGCGGTTTTTCATGTGCCAGATGCCAGGCAAAATGTTTTGAAAAATAAGGTGCAAGCATTACTCCTTTAGTGCCTAGTCCATTAAAAATTCCAATGTTTTTATGCTTTGGATGCATACCGATAAAAGGTCTTCTTTCTTTTACACTTGGTCTGATGCCGGCTTTATGCTCAATAATTTCAAAATCTGTTTTTAATACTGCCTGCAATTTTTCATTTAGATTATTTCTGGCACTTTCTGTTGTGTTTGTTGTTAAATCATTCCATTCGTAGGTTGATCCCACTCTGAATAACTGATTGCCTATTGGCAGAATAAAAATACCATGATTTAAAATCTGTTTTTCTGAAAGTGTATTACAACTTATGGTCAGTATTTCTCCTTTGGATAATTGAAATGGCAGATAATTAAAAAATGGATTGTTAACACCTTCTGCACCTTCACAGAAAATTATTTTATCGGCCTTAACATCTTTATAATTTATTTTATCGGAATACTGTAAATTAGCAAAGTTGAATTTTTCTTCAATTAATATTTCCTTATCCAAATATAATTTCCTTAAAAAATTAACACATTTAGAAATGTTTAGATAACCACTGTTTTTTAATTCAATTGCACCGTATGGACAATTAATAGATTCAATGGCATTAGGTTCTAAAAAACGACTGATGTATTTGCTGATGTCTGGGCTTGATGCACGCTGTTGCCATTCATTCCATTCTTTAACGGAAGCAGGAATTTCAACTACAGGCATTTCATGTAAATATGTTTCGCCATTTAATTTTCCTAACTCTGTAAAAAGTGTTTTTACTTCAGCAAGTAGTTCGTCAGCCATCCACGTTCTTACAATGCGCCTACCTGTAATCGGTAAAAAAATTCCTGCTGAAACCTGTGATGCAGCGGTGTTATTGAACTCATCAATAATTACAACTTTTTTTTCAAACTGTAAAAGATTCCAAGCAAGTAAACTTCCGGCTAAACCATTTCCGACTATGATAAAATCAGTTTTCATGTGGGAAGGTTTGTTCTTGTCATAGCAATTTAATTCGTAAATCTGATGCTTAAAAGAGAGTTGAACACAATGCTACAGGCGTTCAATAACAAATTCGGCTTTATTCATCTTTCTTCTTTTTACGTTTTTTCTTTTCATCTTTTTTGCCGGTATCATCTTTGGTGGCATCTTGTTTCTTATCTTCCTTGGTGTAGGCAACCAATGCCAGTTGAGTTCCTTGTTGACTGATTGCAATTCTGTAAAAATTCCCAACAGACTTACTGAAGTCTGCAAGTTCTGTCCACCCGTTCTCAGGCTTACTGCGGTCAAACATCATCAATTTGCCTTCGTAGCCGATAAGCAGTTTACCATCTTTTGTCCACACATAATCTTCAACACCTTTTTTAAGTTGACATACACTTCCAATTAATCCTGAGTTTATTGAAAATGACATCAGCATATAACCATTGGTGTCTGCTTTGTCAACATAACTTATTTCATTATCACCATCAGGAATTACTGCAATACAGCGGCCAATATTTTTTGCCAGTGGAATAAATTGTTCACCGGGCATTTCGTAAATATTTAATTCCATGACATTGTTGTTTAAGTCGGCTACAGCATAGGTACTGTCATTGGCAATACAGTAATAGGCAACAGAATCAGATACACCAAGCAGTTGAAATTCATTTGTTCCATCCATTAGTATTTTGTACAAACGCTGACCTTTATCTGCATCAACTCTCACAACAGTAAATCCTAAATCATCAGCCGTCACCCGTGGTGAAAATTCACTTTCAGGCGTTTCTGTCAGTCTTGTGTTGGAGCTGTCTTCAAGGTTATAAACAAAAATATCACTCTGTAAAGTGTCGTAATAGGCTACATAATAAACTTTACTGCCGTCTTGAGAAAACGAAGGTTGATTGTCGTAGCCCGGACGATGTGTAATGTTTTGCGGAGCAGTAAAAAAATATTGTCCTTCGCGGTTCATGCCAAAACTTGTCAGAAAGATATCTGTTGACATTTGTTGAGCAGATGCTGTCAGTACTGAAATTATTGCAAATACTGATAAAAAGAGTCGTGTCATTTATGTTGAGTTTTAATAATTTTTAAAATGGTGTCGCGAGATGATACAGTTTTTGTTGTTATATCTAAGCTATCAATTTCTGTTTTATTGTATTTAAAAGCACGGAGGCGAATTTCCGATTTTTCGTCTAAAAATAAAATTTTTGCTGAATCCGGCCTAAAACCAATAAAAATATTACGTGCAAGAGTTTTATTAAAGATGCCCATTCTTTTAACAACTTTGTAGGTAGCTTCATTATCGTTTTGTTTAATCAATCCCTGTTCTTTCAAGAGGTAGTAGTTCTTATCAAGAAGCATTTCATGTGCATTTTCTGTGTTCAGATACCCCATACTCAGAATAGTGAGCATTCTAGATGGAGCAATTATAAACAACGGCAAACTCAGCATAAAAATTCCAAAGTATATTTTTAATATGATTGGAAAATTTCGTCTGACAATGAGCGTAAACGGTATGATGCCACTACATATAATTAAAGCAAAAAGCATGACAACTCTTTCCTCGTGTATTGAATTTCGATAAATCAAATACAGTGCAATGGAAAGAATGTGCAGGGCAATGGCAAGGTAACTAATAAACAATGGAATGCGTGGGCTTACCATGAGTAAAATCAACGATACTACCAAGCATGAGATTATGGTAATGAGTAGAAAGTTCAGCAGCGCAACCATTCTAAATGTATTAAGCCAAAAATAACCAAACTACAGGGTGTTTGTTCAACTCCTGTCGTTGTTTTTTCCATTCAGAAACTCTTTGTGTTTTAATCATTTCATTTTCACATTGTAGTGCTGAGGCAATGCAAAGTCGGGTAGAAGGTTGCAGATTATTTAGCAAATCATCAAACAGGGCATTGTTGCGATAGGGTGTTTCAATAAAAATTTGTGTTTGTCTGCGTTGTGCAGAATCTTTCTCCGCTTTTTTAATTGCAGCATTACGCTCTGTTTTTTCCTTAGGAAGATAGCCATTAAATGCAAACTGTTGCCCATTGAGTCCTGAAGCCATTAGTGCTAAAAGTATGGATGAGGGTCCAGTCAGTGGGACTACCTTTATTTGTAGTTTATGTGCTTCTGCAACAATTAATGCACCCGGATCAGCAACAGCAGGGCAGCCTGCTTCGCTCAACAGACCAACATTTTTTCCGGAGAGCAGATTGCTGAAAAAAGTTGTTTCAAAAACATTGCCTTCATGCTTGTTAAGTTCATGAATGATGAGTTGTTGCTGTGGTGTTGGGATATTGATATATTTAAGAAATTGTCTTGCTGATTTTGAATTCTCCACTATAAACTCATCTAATGAATGAATAGTTTCAATGACAGTTTGTGGCAGGTAATCTATTGCCGGCATACTGCCAATTGCAGTTGGAATAAGGTATAAAACTCCTTTTGTTTTTATATCAGACAACTTCGGATTGAGCATGTGCAAACTTTTTCAAAATGCGCTGGCAGGCATCATCAAGTAAGCTAAATACATGCTCAAAATCACTTTGATCGCCATAGTAGGGATCGGGAACAATTTTTTTGCCTAACCCTGCATAGTCTAAAATTAGATGAATGCGTTTTGCCTCTGTTGCATCATTGGCATATTCCATCAGGTTTTCGTAGTTGTTGTTATCCATTGCAAAGATGTAATCAAAATTTTTAATGTCATCTTTGGTAAAACTACGTGCCCTTTGAGCTGTAAGGTCAATACCATATTTGGCGGCAACGGCTATTGAACGTTTATCGGGTAATTCCCCGGAGTGATAGTTTATCAGACCTGCCGAATCAACATGTGCAGCAATGCCTGCCTGATTTAGCTTATGTTGCATTATGCCTTCGGCAAGTGGTGAGCGGCAGATGTTGCCTAGGCAAACCATCAGAATTTTCACCTTAATTTTTGTGATTAAGATTTATTCGCTTTTGCAGATCGCTGATATAGCCTTTGAATTTTTTATCGGTTTCCATCAGATTGTTCACTGTGCGGCATGCATGCAAAACGGTTGCATGGTCTTTGCCACCACAATGTGCGCCAATTGCTGAAAGCGATGATTTTGTCAGACTCTTAGAAAAATACATTGCTAACTGACGTGCCTGAACAACTTCACGTTTGCGCGTTTTTGATTTTAATGTTTCTAAAGGCAATTCAAAATAATCACAAACTATTTTTTGAATATAGTCAATAGATATTTCATGTACAGTATTTTTCACAAACTTATCAATCATTTGCTTGGCAAGTTCAAGAGTGATAGGCTTTTTATTTAATGATGTCTGGGCAATGATAGAGATGAGTGCACCTTCAAGCTCTCTGATGTTTGTTGTAATACTATAAGCTATATATTCAACAATTTCAGTAGGCAATTCAATTCCGTCATTATACATTTTCCTTTTCAGGATGGCAATGCGTGTTTCTAAATCAGGAGTCTGCAAATCAGCAGACAAACCCCATTTAAAGCGTGATAATAAACGTTGTTCTATTCCCTGTAAGTCAACAGGTGCTTTATCAGAAGTAAGAATTATTTGTTTGTTATTTTGATGTAGGTGATTAAAGATGTGGAAGAAAACATCCTGTGTTCTTTCTTTACCGGCAAGGAAATGAATGTCGTCAATAATTAAAACATCCATCATTTGATAAAAATGTACAAAGTCGTTTGGTGAATTGTTTTTAACTGCATCAACAAACTGATTCATAAACCTGTCGGCAGGAACATAAAGCACAGTCTTATTCTGGAAATTATTTTTTATCTCAATACCGATGGCATGAGCAAGATGTGTTTTTCCTAATCCGGTTCCACCATATAATAATAATGGATTAAAAGAAGTACCACCGGGTTTGTTGGCAACGGCATAACCTGCAGAGCGTGCAAGACGGTTGCAATCTCCTTCAATAAAGTTGTCGAAAGAATAGTTAGGATTCAGCTGTGAGTCAACATCAATCTTTTTTAATCCAGGAACAATGAATGGATTTTTTATAGCCGTGTTTAAGCTAACCGGCATTGCTACCTGTGGATTCTTTAAGTTGCCTGTTCCTTTAGCAGGAATCTTCACTGCATAAGGTTTTGAGCTGTTCATGTTATTCTCCATCAGAATAGAGTACTCCAAACGACCTTCAGCACCTAATTCTTTTTTAATACTCTTGCGCAACAGTTGTATATAATGCTCTTCGAGCCATTCATAAACAAACTGGCTGGGTACTTCAATGGTCAGTACATGCTTTTCTAGTTTAACCGGTTTGATGGGTTCAAACCATGTTTTAAAATTTTGTGGGCTTACATTGTCGCGTATAAGCTTCAAACAATTTTCCCACACTTTTTCAACATTTTTCTCTGTCTGTTTCAACACTAATTGTAATTTTAAAAGTTAAGTATTGGTTTGAGGTAAAATTTGGTTTTTAAAGATAGAAGTAAATTTTCAATTGTAAGATAAAATTCAAAAATTATTTTTTGGTGGTTCTCGTTTTTTAATCGAGGTGCAAATATGCTTTGAATATTCTTGAAAAAAAAATTAAATTGCTCTTGCATAATTCAAAACTTTTAACGTGGTACTATCGGCTGTCAATTTACGCATTTTTTTATCAACAAAAAAATCTATTCTGCCTAATTTTATTCCGGCCCAACCTACCTGTGCCACTAAAACATCTTTATTGTCGCGATTTTTATACACGAATGGTTTGTCTATGAATGTATGTGTATGACCACCAATTATTAAATCTATATTGAGTGATTTCTTAGCCAAAACATCATCACTTACCTTTTTATTTGGATACCTATAACCCAAATGTGAGAGACAAATAATTAAATCACACTTTTCATTAAACTTTAAATGATGTGCTGTTTCTGCTGCTTTCTCCAAAGGGTCAAGATATTTTGTTTCACCATACATTTTCTTGTCAACCAATCCTTCCAGTTCAATACCAAGACCAAATACTCCAATACGCACATCTTCTTTTTCGAAAATTTTATAGGGTATTGTTTTACCTTCCATCGAAGTGCCTTTGAAATCGTAATTACAAATTATCAGAGGGAAATTGGCATGTTTCAACTGACTTGATAGTCCATCAACACCATTGTCAAAGTCGTGATTGCCAATGGTGCCGGCATCATATCCAAGTTGCGACATCAGTTTTAATTCTACTTCACCACCAAATAAATTAAAGTATGGTGTGCCCTGAAAAATATCACCGGCATCAAGAAGTAGTACATTACGTTCTTTATTTCTGATATCATTAATAATAGCGGCACGTTGCGCAACTCCACCAAGACCCGGATATTTTGGATCGTTAGCAGGAAATGGATCTATGTGGCTGTGAACATCGTTAGTATGAAGTATAGTTAACTTAGTAACCTTTCTTTTGGCCAATACCTCAAGTGGTAATCCGGTGAGACTGAGTCCGGCAGCACCCACTGCAAATGTTCTTAAGAAGTCTCTTCTATTTGTCATAAATAATCCTCCCTTCAATTTTAGCAGATAGTTTTTCTCCTTTTTTATTTTTTTCTTCAAGATATTGAATAAGCAGGTCACGAAGTTTTAATCCGGTAACAATTTTCTTTTCAGCATCAACTAAAAAAGACAGATTGTCACCACCATTGGCAAGATAATCTGATGTAGCAACAACATAACTTTTTGTACTATCGAAAGGCATTCCTTGAATTTTAGCTTCCGTTACCTTTGAATCCTGAATGTGCATTGTTAAACCAGAAACAGGCATGCCACCTTTAGCTGCAATAAAATTGATTAACTTTAAAGTTGTTGCTCCATTTAATGTCAGCAATACCATTTCATTTTCAAAAGGCATTAAAGAGTAGATGTTGCCAATAGTAATATCTCCTTTTGGCAATGCTGCACGCAAACCGCCATTATTCAAAAAGCAGAAATCTATTTTAGAAAAATCTTTAGAATGAAAATTGTTTTCCACTTGTTTTAAAGCTGCATCAGCAGTGAAATTGCCAAGCAAACCTTCAGGAGTTTTTTTCTGCATGCTCATTTCACTCACAATAATCACACGATCCATTATGGAGTCAATGGTGTGTTTGTATGTTGAGTAAGAGTTTAAGATTGAGGAGTCAACTTCAGTGTAGCCGGGTTTATTAAGAGGGTAGGTAGTAGTTTCTGTTTTTACTAAGTGTGCACTTTGTTTGCATGATGAAAATACAATTGCAGCAACAAGTAAAATATTTCGGAAAGACATACTGGTAAAGGTTCTCAAAATTGAATGCTAAAAGTAATGAACCTAATTATACGAAGTAGTTAAAAAAAATATTTTTTTTTGGAGTAGGATTTTTCAATCCTTTTTTTATTTTACGCAATTTTCATGATGTATTATGTGTAATGGTATTGTCATTGCTACACAAGTACAGAATTGATAACTTTGCGCCATTATAAATAACTCAATATCATTATTTCATGCTCTCTCCCTTTAAAATTTTACTTGCTGTATTTGTTTTGTTCAGTATGAGCATTCAGGCACAGCGTATTGATAAATCTTTTCGTTTAAAAGTTTCAGATAACAGAAACCTGCAGTTTACCTCTTATGAATATTTATTGAAGGATGATAGTATGAAAATCAGTGGGGTTTCTGATTACGGAAAATCGCGTGTAGTATATATAGCAAAGAAATTGAAATCAAAGCAAAAGAAGGCAATCAGAAATTTTTTGAAAGATTTCCCTGTTGACTCATTACAGAAGGAATACTTTGATGATTATGTAAACTTCGGTTATATATCATCCGATCATTTTCCGAGAGTAATTGAGCTTGAAATTAGAACAGGGTTGAAGCAATATTTCAGTAAAGCTTCAAATGCCTATGTTAAAAGCTATGCCAGGTTAATAGATTTTCTCAATACACTGATTAATGATGATGTTGTTAAAATCAATTATATGGAAACTGATTTTAAAAAAACTTTTTAAAGCATGAGAACAAAAACCTCCAAACAGTTAAAAGTTAACGTTGTCACTCTGGGATGCAGCAAAAACGTAGTTGATTCCGAATTATTAATGGGTCAGTTACGTGCAAATGAAATAGAGGTTGAACATGAATCGAAACGACAATCAGAAATTGTAATTATAAATACCTGTGGATTTATTGATAATGCAAAACAAGAGTCAATAGATACAATTCTACATTACGCCAAAGAGAAGGAAAAGGGGAAAATTGAAAAATTGATTGTTACCGGATGTCTTTCTGAAAGATACAAACCCGATTTAGAGAAAGAGATTAAAGGAATTGACAACATTTTTGGTACGCGAGATTTACCATTACTGCTAAAAACTTTAGGAGCAGATTATAAACATGAATTAATTGGCGAACGGTTGGTGACAACACCACGTCATTTTGCCTACATGAAAATTTCTGAGGGTTGCGACCGTCCATGTTCGTTTTGTGCAATTCCGCTTATGCGTGGCAATCACATTTCAAAACCTATTAATGAACTGGTTCAGGAGACAAAACAGTTGGCAGCAAAAGGAACAAAAGAGTTATTGCTGATAGCGCAAGACTCTACCTTTTATGGTTTAGACCTATATAAAGAAAGAAAACTTGCAAGCCTGATGGAGCAGTTATGCACGGTTGATGGTATTGAGTGGATTCGCCTGCACTATGCTTTTCCTTCAGGGTTTCCAATTGATGTGCTTGATGTAATGCAAAGAGAAAACAAAATTTGCAAGTATTTAGATATTCCGCTTCAACATGCAAGTGACAACATGTTAAAGAGTATGCGCAGAGGAATTACAAGAGATAAAACAATTGCATTGTTAGACACAGTACGTAATAAAATACCAAATATTGCCATTCGAACAACATTTATTTCGGGCTATCCCGGAGAATCCGAGCAGGATCATGAAACTTTAATTCGTTTTCTTGAAGAAATGCAATTTGAGAGAGTAGGCGTTTTTACCTATTCACACGAGGAAAACACGCATGCTTACACATTGAATGATGATGTTGATGAAACAACCAAGCAACGCAGATTAGATGAGTTGATGCAGGTTCAACAGAATATTTCTGACAATATCAACCAGAAAAAAGTTGGAAAAATTTTCAAGACGCTTTTTGACAGGAAAGAAGGAAACTATTTTATTGGCAGAACAGAATACGATTCACCGGAGGTAGATAATGAAGTTTTAGTAGATGCTAAGGAAAATTATGTGCGTGTTGGTGATTTTGCCAATATAAAAATTACTTCTGCCGAGGCATTTGATTTATATGGAACACTCTGTTAAACTTTTTTTAAAAGAGTTTGTTTTACATCTGTTAATTACAATACAATGAAACTATTGCTGATTATGTTTGCATTTCTTTTTGGTCCTGCTTCAACCGCCACTTCAATTTATGAGTTTAAAGTAGATGGGCTTTCAGGTGGACAGATTGACTTCTCTCAATTTAAAGGGAAGAAAATTCTGATTGTTAATACAGCATCTAAATGTGGTTACACGCCACAATACAGTGATTTGGAAAAACTGTTTGAAAAATACAAGGACAAATTGGTTATTGTTGGATTTCCCGCAAATAATTTCCTTTGGCAGGAGCCAGGAAGTAATAACGAAATTGCCGAGTTCTGTAAGAAAAATTATGATGTAACTTTTCCTATGGCTGCAAAAGTATCTGTTAAAGGCAGAGATATGCATCCGCTTTTCCGCTGGCTTATAGCACAACCTAATGCAGATTTTACCGGTGGCATAAAATGGAACTTTGAAAAATTTTTAATTGATGAAAACGGAAAATTAATT
The DNA here is from genome assembly GCA_002455375.1 of Bacteroidetes bacterium UBA6661. Lineage (GTDB taxonomy): Bacteria > Bacteroidota > Bacteroidia > AKYH767-A > OLB10 > OLB10. The sequence continues at coordinate 12,176 of DKKR01000056.1, read as the reverse complement.
CATCGTTTTCGCTCCAGTGTTTTGCCCACAAGTCCTGAAATTACAAAGTATCTTTAGACGTTTTTAAAACAATTCATTTGACTGATTCCATTGAAGCGAATCGGTGATAGTGCTATCAGCAGGCATTACTATTTTCAATGCCGGCCCTTTAAGTTTTACCTGAGGCTGAAGATTGAAAGTATCTATTGGCGAAATCCATGTTTTGGAAAGCATTCTATTGCTCACAATTTTATAGTAGGAGGCAAGATAAGGTTTTAAGTTACCTTGTTCATCAAATGAATAACGATAGTATTTGGGTCGGGGGATTATTGATGCAAGAAAAATACTCTCTGCAAGATTGAGTTGCGATGGAAGTTTACTGAAATAGAATTGTGATGCTTCTTTTATTCCATAAATGCCGGGGCCCCATTCAATGGCATTAAGATATATTTCAAACATACGCTCTTTGCTCACCAATCCTTTGTTTTCTATTAACCAAACAATAAGCATCTCCTGCAACTTACGCGAAATTGTTTTTTCACGTGACAAGAAAACATTTTTTACCAGTTGCATACTGATGGTGCTACCACCGCGAACAAACCTTTTTGCTTTAATGTTCTCAATCATACTTTCTTTAAAAGCATCAGGAATAAAACCACGATGATAGAAAAAAGAAGGGTCTTCTGAAGTGAGTACAGCATATTGCAAATAGTGACAGATTTCATTCAGAGGAGTAAAATCGCTATTCTCAGGACCAATTAGAAAACTTCTCTGAAGTTTGTCGCCATCATAAGCATCAAATAGAAAGGTGTTATTGATGCGAGAAAAATTTTCATCTCCATATTTTTCTATTGTCAACTGATTGCCTGTTAAGCCAGAATTGAATATCAGTGAATCGGGTGCTGACATATCAAGCGCAAAATTCAAATCGAATTTCAACCTGCCTTTAGCTTTGAAATCTTTAAAGTGATAGAAAATTCCTTTGGGAAGAGATTCAAAGAAGTCGGCTGCACTTTCATCAAATGCTAAAGAAAGGGCATAGCGATGAGGTTGTTTTCTGTCGTATGCAGCCTTTGTTTTAAAATGGATTTTATTGATGGTGATGTTTGCCGTACTATCGGTTTCGATTTGTTGGTTATTGAAAGAGCAAATTCCTGAAAACGAAAGTTTGTTAAAATCAACATCGTCTTTGGCAATACGCCAATAATTTACACGCAGACTATCAAGTTCTGCATGAACCTGAAATATTGTATCCTTTCTTGATGGTTGTTTTATTTGTAAAGTGATAGCTGTATAGGCAATCTTAGGTTTGTTGTCAACATCAAAGAATGGGAGCCAGTTTTCTCCTGTCAGTTTTTTAATCGTTAATGACAATTCGTTTTTATCATCATCAATCTTAAAACCAGCCTGCCATTTTTCTGTTTGTAAATGATCGTTGCTGTAAGCTATAAAACGGCAATTTCCTCTGTGGTTAATGATTTCAGGAAAATAAAAGTTTCTTGTTTCTTTATTTCTGATGATAGTAATTTTGCATCGCTCCAGATCAAAGCTTAGGTCGGACAGGTCTGTTAACTTATTCCAAAGTGTAAACACTTTTGATGCCTGTGTACTTTGTGCTGTTGATGTTTCTGTATTTTCAGTCTTAGATTTTCTGAAAAGAAAGGAGTAGTTGCTTATTGAATCACCTGATGCAATTTTAATTTTAATGCCATGAGCCGAAAAATTAGAAACAGGATTTTTCAGGCGAATTAATTTCAATAATGAAAGCTGCACTACAAAAGTATCGGTATATAACAATGTGTCATTTAGAGGTGAAACCAAACTGATGTTTTCGATTTCAATTACTCGAAGCCCCTTGAATTGAATTTTTCCGATGTTGATATTGCCACCGGTTTTAGTATGGAATGAAGTACAAAAAGAATTTACTTTATTACGTACAATTGACTCGCGAAGTAGCATAATTCCGCCAGCTACTACAACGAAAACTGCAAGAATAATTATGAAATATTTTTTTATCAAAGCAACATAAAATCAGCAATAATATTCCTGACTAAAATTATAAATAAAAATGTTTTCAGCTAATTACTTTACCAAATCAAGCATGCCATAGCCTTCATGAGTCATCACTCCAATTCCATTATGCCAAACATAACGGTGGACATCAGGATGTGCATGTAGCGTAAAAGGAACTAAATACCCAATCATATTCTTGCCTTCAGCACTTCTGTAAACACGTGCAAATTTTTTGTTTGCCGCTGCAGCTTTTTGCATATACTCAGCATCGGGTTGCACATCAAATTCTGCATAGGAACTTATAGTAGCTTCCGGCACACCTGACTTTTCCATGGCATCAAGAGTTGTGTTAAATAGGATGTCGGAAAAGTTATGTGATGTTGGATCAATCTGCTCGATGCTTCGTGCTGCATCTTTAATCGGATCAAAAAGTACCAAAGGAGAAATGCAGAGATATCGCATTTGTGTAGTGAACTCCGGATCAGGAGTAACTTCTTTTCCTTTAGGCAATAGATTCATTCTGCCAATCGGCATAAAATTCTTCTCAAATATTCTGTTGCTGATATTAGTTATCAATTCATCATTGCTGCCTGATATCACTAATGTAATCTTAGAAGATAAAAACTTCATAAATCCATTCTGAATTTTTGAGGTTCCTTTTAGGGAAGAAAAATTTAGTTGCTTCATATTGCCACCTACATCATGAACAACAGTTTTTAAACTATCGTAAATTAGTTTTTGATGATGCAATGGAATACTGTTACTTGAAGTATTGTCGCGGGTGAATGAAATTTTTACTCGCATAATTGAAAAAAGTTAATCAGTTTAGTTAGTGAAAATAGCTTGGTTATGTAAATGAAAAATTAGAATTGTTCCAAAAGTAAAAAAAAATTCTACAAATTCATAAATAAAAATATTAAAAATTTAGGGTAGAAATAATAGGGTAGTGGTCAGATAAATGCACTAATGGTCGAATATAGTCTATGGATTTAATGTCTTTACTATGTAAAATATAGTCAATTCTAAGTCCGGGAAACATGCCTGCATAGGTTGATGACAGTCCTTTCCCACAGCTGAGAAAACTATCCGTCAGACCATTACTAATTTGGTTGTAGGCATAAGAAGCAGGTGTGTCGTTAAAATCACCGGCAACAATAACTTTATATGGGCAAGCACTAATATGAGCAGTAACTTTGTCAACCTGATGCGCTCTTTTTATAAATGCTTTTTTCAGACGCTGAACAATTTGTCTCGAACCTTTCATTTTCTGAGTGTTATCTTTATTGTTGAACTCACTCACAAAAATATAATCGTTTTTTGCCAATCTCACCGACTGCAGGTGTATGTTATAGACTCTCACTGTGTCTTTTCCAATCAGTAAATCGGTAGCAATACAACCGTTGGCAGATTCTTTGTCTGTAAATACAGTTTCTTTATTCAGAATGGGATATTTACTGAATGTAGCAATTCCCCATTGGTCAGAATCGCGTTCAATTATGGGTAGTAATGTGTGTACGTAGGCTATTCCTAACAGTGATTTTATGGAATCAGTATTATTAAATGGCACTAATTTGCTGGTATAATATTCCTGAAAACAGTAAATGCCTGCATCACTTTTTTTCAGAAAGTTAAAAATGTTACTTCTTGTTTCCAGATTGTGTGTCCAGTTGTAAAGATCGAACACACGCACATTAAATGAAAGAACTTTTATTGTGTTTTCTCCAGTAGCATTTTTGTTTGACGAGGTGAAATTCCAATGAGCTACAAATGCCGGTAAGCCTGCAATTAATGGAATTAAAATTATCAACATCATTTTTCTATGTCTGAATGATAAGGTTAGCATCCAGATAAATGCAATCAGATAGAGGTAAATAAAAAGCAAGCCGAATAGTGCAAGGAACCAAATTTTTGCAGGACTAATATAAGCTGCTGCTACAGCCATGAAAGTTACTATTGCTATGGTTATGGTTATTCCCCATAGCAACAAGTTAAGGGCAGACTTGAGCATTAATCCTGATTTTTACTTGCTTTAAAAAGTATGTCTCTTTCTTCGTAAGTGAGACTTGCATATCCTGAACGGCTGATTTTGTCCAGAATTTTGTCAATGGCTTCCTGATTGTTTGCTTTTTTGTTGTGATACGATTCATCAGAAGCGTCTTTACGATAAACAACTTTAATTGATGGTTTTTTCTTTTGAGTAATCCTCTCAATCAGTCGTTGAAGCCATCCTGTTAAATCACGACCATTTTTTAATTGTTTGATATAGATAAAGCCAAAGATGGCACCACCGATGTGAGCAATGTTTCCACCTGCATTGTTGCCTGTAATACTTAAAAGGTCAATCACAAAAAGTGCAATGGCAATATATTTTAACTTTACCCGCCACTGCGGCAGGAAAAGTCCTACTTCGTAATCCGGTAATAATGTGGCAATGGCAACAGTTATGGCAAGAACACTTGCAGAAGCACCTAAGGCAACAGCAATGTCAACTTCGCGACTGAATAGTGGAAACAAATTATAGAATACAATAAACAATACAGAGCCACATAAGCCGCCAACAAGATAAAGTGTTAATAATTTCTTTTCACCAAGATATTCTGTAAAAAGACGACCCATAAAAAACAGCCATAACATATTAAACAGAATGTGAAGAAAGTTTTCGTGGTAGAAACTATAAGTAATTAATGTCCACGGACGATAAAGCAATGACTTTACAGAAGAAGGAACAGCAAGCCAGTCAGTCAAAAAGCCGCTTATAATGCCATCCGGAAAATTAAAAAGTCGCAGCAAAACATCACCCAGATTTACAAACAAATAGATAATTGCATTAACTACAATAATCTTTTGTAGCATATCGAGTGATTTGTAATTACTTTTCACATTGTGCAGCATGTTCAGAAAAGTTGTGACCGGTTATTTTTCTGCCAATAACGAAGTAACAAATATCCGAAAAGCATACCCCCAAGATGTGCAAAATGTGCAACATTGTCTGTTGGATTGCTTTGCCATGCAGAATACAACTCTATGCCGCCAATAATGAGAACTAAATATTTTGCTTTTAGGGGAATAAAAAAGTAAAGATAGATTAAGGTGTTTGGGAAAAGAATTCCAAATGCCATGAGCACACCATAAACGGCACCGGAAGCACCAACTGTCGGTATATTGGTTTTGAAACGAATGTATTCATCAATTGCCTGGCGGGCCTGTTCAATAATCATTGGGCTGTCGCCATGTGCATACCAGTTTGATTTAATACCTTCAACAGCCATGGCATAATCAGCGTTGAGATATTGATATGGGATATTATCTTTTATAAAAATACTGAATGCATCGGCACCCGGAGCGTTAAAAAACGCATCGGCCTTTGCCTGTAACGAATGCAATTCATAATATCCAACGGCTGTATGTATTAATGCAGCACCAAGNNGCCGGCAAGTAAAGTCCGGCATAAGCATTAAGATCAAACCCGATTTTATTGAGCGCCAGATCAGCAAAGTATGCCAATGCACTGACGATCATAATATTTTTAATTACATCAGGTAATAGTTTAAAACTTGAAGGTCGAAATTCCTGCATAAAAAACGATTACATATTTTGGTAATCAATGGTTAAACGGTGCGAAGATAGGTTTCCGTATTTAATCATTTTAAACAGATGATATTTTCTTTGGTTTAAATAGGAATTAACCTTTCTCAAACTTTCGGTCAATTTCATTTTTTTCTAATTTAAAAATTATTGCCTTACCGCTTTTGGTAAAGTAGGGCATTTCGCATTGCATCAAATCATTAAAAAGAACAGACATCTCTCTTGCGGAAAGAACCTTACCTCTTTTTAAACAAGCACTGCGCGCAATAGCTATGGCAACACGTTCCATTGGATTGTATGCAGAAGCTTCGCCACTGATAAACTCATCAATAAGCATTTCAATAATTTTCTTTTCAGTTCCGGTTTCCAGATAGGAGGGAACAGCGTTAAGCACAAAAGTATTCTGACCAAATGGCTGTAAATCAAATCCTGAATGGTTGAGGTCTTCAAGTAGTGATGAAATGGTGGCATTTTGTCTGTTGTCAAGTTCAATCTGTAGCGGAAACAAACTTTGTTGCATAACAGTTGGTGTTCCTTTCATCTGCAAAAGTGTTTTTTCAAACACAATTTTCTCATGTGCTAATTGCTGGTCAATAAGCCATAATTCATCTTGCATGGCCACTGCAATATAGCTGTTAAAAAGTTGCATAAATGCCGATGCGCTATTTTCTTCAACAGGAGCTATTGGTAGTTTTGTCTGTTGTACATCGGTCAAACCTGCAATCTCATAAAGTTTTTCCCATTGCCCATTCTGTTGTTGGGTAGGTTTATTTATCTCTACACTTTTAAATGGATTGTAGTTAGTATTAACTTTCACCTGTGGTTGTACAGGAATTGTGTTGAGCTGTGAGAGCGGTACATTAAAAGCCTGCTCCTGATTAAAGTCTAAAGTTGGTGCAATGCTGAATCGGCCTAATGCGCGTTTCACTGAAGAACGAAGTATAGCGTAAACCGATTTTTCGTCTTCAAGTTTAACTTCTGTTTTAGTTGGGTGAATGTTGACATCAATACGTGACGGGTCAACTTCAAAAAACAAAAAGTACGATGCAAAAGTACCCTGAGGCAACAACTCATTGAAAGCAATTGTGACGGCATGATTCAAGTAGGCATCTTTCACAAAACGTTTGTTGATAAAAAAATACTGTTCACCTCTGACCTTCTTTGCAAACTCAGGCTTACCTACAAATCCTTTAATATTTAAAATGGTTGTGTCCTCTTCAACAGGTACCAATCTTTCATTATAAGCAGCTCCAAAAATCTGACATATTCGCTGACGCTGATGTGTTGCAGGCAGGTTGTAAACTTCCATACCATTATGTTGAAGGCTAAACCCAATTTCAGGTCGGGGCAAAGCTACTCTCAGAAACTCATCCATGACATGACGCGCTTCTACAGGGGTTGCTTTCAGAAAATTTCTTCTTGCAGGAACATTAAAGAAAATATTTTTTACGGTAATGATTGTTCCTGACTGCATCACACATGGCTCCTGAAGTTTAAACTCTGAGCCTTCAATTTCTATGCGTGTACCGGTTTCATCAGCTTCCCTTTTCGTCTTTAATTCTACCTGACAGACCGCAGCCACAGATGCCATTGCTTCTCCTCTGAAGCCCATTGTTCTGATGGCATATAAATCATCTGCCTTGCGTAGTTTGGATGTTGCATAACGCTCGAAACAAAGACGTGCATCAGTCTCGCTCATGCCACAGCCATTGTCCGTTATCCGTATCAGATTTTTTCCGCCATCGTTAATACTCACATCAATGCGTGTTGCGCCTGCATCAACAGCATTCTCCATCAGTTCTTTAATAACCGATGAAGGTCTTAAAATAACTTCGCCCGCTGCAATCTGATTGGCAACAGTATCGGACAACAATTGTATCACATCTGCCATGCGGCAAAGTTAGTCAATGGCAGTGCAATTTTAAAGAATTACAGTAGTTAGCTTAAAGATTATTCATGGAAACTTCGGAAGACAATGCACTATCATTCTGATTGACTTTATTAAAATGTACATTTATACATCGGAATTGGTAAAAAGCCCATCTGATATTCAGTTTTTACAGTATTTGTTTTGGCACTATACTGCTGATTCCAGATGTTTTGCGTATTAAAGACGTTATTCAGATCTATGGATATTTCATGTGTCAGTCTTTTTCTGTTTATCCGGTAACCAATTTTAAGGTCTGTGCGGAAATAATCTTTTCTGCGATGTTCAAAGGCATGGTCTTCATCGTATTCTGTTTCTCCTGCAATCTGTGAAGCGGCAAAGTCAATGGGAATGTATCTGCGTCCACCGGCATAGGTTGTTTTAATGTTGATTGAAATTGTGTTTTTGTTTCTGATAGTCCATTCTTTTCCACCCAGTAAATTGAAAACAAAATTACTATTGAATGCAGTGCTTCGTTCAATGCCATCAGAGCCTTTGTATTTCGACTCAAAGATGCTTGCAGTAAAGAGGAAGTAATATCCTTTACTATAAAATTTTTCTGCAGTAAATTCAAAACCGTAGTTATACCCGGTACCTTTATTTTCTAAGCTGTCAATTCCTGCAATACCAAAGTCGGCACCTTCATTCAACACTGAAAAAAATGTAGGTCGTTTTTCAACGGGAGCATTAAACAGATATTGATAATACACCTCAGTTTTTATTCTGAAAAACTTTGAAATATTTCTGTCATAAGCCAACACTGCATGATAGCTCTTTGTCATTTTTAGTTTTTTATTCGTTTCGTAATAGCTTCCATCATCTTTTTGTGTTTTTACAAAATAGATGTACATAGGTTGTAACTGACTGTGTAGTCCTGTACCAAAACTTAGCGATTGTTTATCGCTGATTTCCCATTTGGCTCCAATGCGAGGTTCTATACTATAGGTATTGTTGTAATTGAATAGTTGTGTGTAAACGCCACTGTTCAGTGAAAGTTGATCGGAAAAACGATGTTGCCATTCCACATAGAGTTTGGTGAGTAAGGCATTGCCATTATAATCCGTATAAGATTCCCAAACACTGTCCACTACACCACTGTCGCGATAGGTGTAGTGATACTGAGAAAAGCTGAAGCCGGTTTTTAAGAAATTTTTTGAAGAAAACTTTTTGTTAAGACTGAAGTCAGCACTGTATTTTTGTTGATCAGATTTATTTCTGTAATATGGCACAGCATAATCAACAAAGTCTGGCAGGGTATCCACTTTATATTTTTGCCCTGCAATAGATGCAGAAAGGCTGAATTTGGTGTAGGTAGAATTGTTTATAAAAAAAGTATGCATCAACCCGACAACGCCCATAGTATTATCGAAGTAACCATTTTGTCTTTTATCATCAACATAAAGATTTTTTTTAGTTGTGTCTCTGTCTTTTTCAAGCACTTCAATACCACTGATGCCGCCCATGCCAAACAAGGTAAATTTTCCGGCTTTATTGGTTGGAAGATTAATATTAAAAGAAACATCCTGATATTTAGGCACAGCAGTTCCTGTTCCGAAGTTTATTCCCAATGCACTAAAAACTCCCAGTGTAGAATAACGATAATTTATTAAGTAAGAAGAGCCTTGTTTTTTGCTGATGGGTCCTTCGGCACCGGCTTCAAAACCATTAAAGCCAACCTGTGCCATAAACTCATTTTTTTCATTGTTGCCTGTTCGCATTTGCAAATCAAATACACCTGCAAGAACGTTTCCGTATTCTGCCGGAAAGGCACCGGTAAGAAAATCAGATTTGTCAAGTACATTATTGTTTAGAATTGAAATAGGCCCTCCCGTTGTGCCTAATGAGCCAAAATGATTAGGATTTGGGATTTCAATACCATTGAGTCTCCATAACAATCCAGTTGGTGAATTGCCTCGAATGATGATGTCATTTCTTGAATCGTTTGCGCCACTCACGCCAGCATAATTTGCTGCCATACGCGATGGGTCGCCAACGCTTCCTGCATAGCGAGAAGTTTCTTCTATTGTAAATGATCTTGCACTTACTGTAGTAAGTTCATTATTGGGTTTGTCTTTTTGTTTTTCTGCAACAATAGTAACAGCCTTTGCAGTAACTACAGACTGCTCCAATTCAATATTTAAAACCACTTCTTTACCTGAGGTGATGATGCTTGTGATTACAGTTTCGCGATAGCCAAGAAATGAGATTTTAAAAGCTTGTCTGCCAACGGGAATATTATTTAGCCTGAAGTTGCCATTTATATCAGCCGTTGTGCCAATGAATATTGATGTATCAAGCCAAACAATAGAGGCTCCAATTAAAGGCTCTTTACTTTGCTTGTCAGTTATTGTACCTCTGACTGTCTGAGTAGGTTTTTGTGCAAATGAAAATGTAAAACAAAATATGGTGTAAGTAAGGACAAAGAATTTTTTCATATATATTTTGGTGCTGAAAAATTAATCCGGTATAAATGATTGAAGTTGATTATAGGACGCGCAAAAAAACATATTTGTTACAGACCTGAGAAAATATTTTTGTTAAACACTGTTATTTTTTTAATAAATTGATTGAGGTAATTCAGAAGAGAATTGACAACACATTTGTTACATTTGCAGTCAAACAGTTTGAAATATGAAAATAGTACCAGCAATCAGGCTTGCAGATGTAGCTTCACTCCTGAATGCAAAATATATTGGCGATGACGGCTTTCAGATTACAGGTATAAATGAAATACATAAGGTTGAAAAGGGTGATATTACATTTGTAGATCATCCTAAATATTATGATAAAGCCCTTAATTCCGCTGCAACTACTATTCTGATAAATAAAGAAGTTTCCTGTCCTGAAGGCAAGGCATTAATCATTTCAGACGATCCGTTCAGAGATTATAATCTGCTGACAAGAAAATACAGACCATTAACTTTCAGTTTACAACAGGTTGATCAAACTGCTGTGGTTGGCGAAGGCACTGTGTTGATGCAGGGTAGCGTTGTTGGTGCACATTGTAAGGTGGGCAGGAATTGCCTGATATATCCGGGTGTAGTTATTTATGATCATTGCGAAATAGGCGATGGTGTTATCATTCATGCCAACAGTGTTATTGGTGCTGATGCTTTTTATTTTAAAAGACGTCCCGAAGGATTTGATAAAATGCATAGCTGTGGTCGTGTAATTATTGGTGATTCTGTTGAAATTGGTGCTTCCTGTACCATTGATAAGGGTGTGTCAGGCGATACGGTTATTGGAAGTGGAACACGAATGGATAATCATGTTCATGTAGGTCATGATACGGTGATTGGAAAGAACTGCTTGTTTGCTGCACAGGTGGGTATTGCAGGTGTTGTCACTATTGAAGATGATGTTATATTATGGGGACAAGTCGGTGTTCAGAAAGATTTGACAATTGGCAAAGGAGCAGTGGTACTTGGCCAGTCAGGGGTTGGTAAATCATTAGAAGCAGGTAAGACTTACTTTGGCAGTCCCACAACTGACGCCCGTTTAAAAATGCGTGAGCTTGCATTGATGAAGCGATTGCCTGAAGTGTTTGAGTTTCTGGATAACAAAAAATAGTGATGGAAGAAACCACCGATAAACTTGCTTCCGAGCTTCAGTCAAAAAAAGTACAGTTGCATTGGCTTTTGCAGATCACAAAAGCAATTAATTACAATCTGCCTGCGGAGCAATTGTATCAAATATATGAAAACGTATTGCGTGATCATTTAAAAGCAGGAAAACTTTCTTTGTTTGTCAATGAAAATGGTTGGAAGCAGGTGCTGTCCTATGGCATGAAAGCAGAGCTCGGTCGCTTGCAGCCTGAATTGTTTCTCAATGAAATATCATTTTCTAAAACAAAAACAGTAGCCACACCACAGTGGCTTGAGAAAGATGAATCGGTTATTCCGGTTTATCACAATGAGATGTTACTTGCTTATTGTATTGTTGGCGCAATAGACCCGAGTCAGTCAATTTCAATAAAAGAAGTTGTTCCATTTATTCATACCATAACAAACATAATTGTGGTAGCAATAGAAAACAAACGTTTAAATAAAGAAGCAGTAGCACAAGCAGGATTTCGTAAAGAGCTTGAGTTGGCAGCAGAAATGCAGGAAATGTTGTTTCCAGTTGGCTTATGCGGAAATGAATATTTCGAGATAGCAACACATTATCTTCCACATCAGCAAGTGGGAGGTGATTATTATGATTTTATTTCACTCAACAAACACGAACATATTTTTTGCATGGCTGACGTTTCAGGCAAGGGAATGGCAGCAGCATTGCTAATGTCTAATTTTCAGGCTAACCTGCATGCATTAATAAAAAACCGGCCTGTGTTGACAAACTTAGTTGCTGAATTGAATGACTGTGTGAGTAAGACTGCAAAAGGTGAGAAGTTTATAACCTTTTTTATCGGATTGATAAATTTTAAGAAAGGTGAAATAAATTATATTAATGCCGGTCACAATCCTCCTGTTTTATGTAGTAAAAACAAGTCTGAACTTTTAGATAAAGGCACTACAGGTTTAGGTATGTTTGATGAATTGCCATTTATAAATGAAGGTCATGTAAAGATTAGTAGTGGAGATTCTGTTTTTTGTTACACCGATGGCATTACAGAACTCGAAAACCTTAAAGGTGATTTTTATGGTATGGAGGCATTAAAGTTATTTATAGA
>DKKR01000004.1 GCA_002455375.1 Bacteroidetes bacterium UBA6661 | reverse complement strand
ACAAAGCTTTGATTTTATTTTTTTCAATGAAACGAATTTCCTCTTCAGCTCTTTTTAACGACTGTACTTTCCCGTTTTTAATTTTATCAGTCACTATCTGACCTATTTTCGGTATTTTAAGTAATGCCTGTTGTTTTTCTTTGAAAATAGCTTCTGCGCCACCACAATAACTGATAAGATTTTTTGCTGTAATGTCGCCAACACCCGGTAGGAGTGTCAGTGCAAGCTGATATTGCAAAACATCGGTTGTTGAATTATTTTCCATTGTTGACTTTCAAGATTTTCAAGAATAGTTTAGGTTTGTGCCTTTACAATCTGAATCTGCAAAGAAAAACATGTTTGGCCAAAGAATAACTTTATTTTATTTTTTTTTCGTATTAGGATTTCACTCTGTCTATGCACAGCAACAACGTGTTACCGGTAAGGTAACCGATGAAGCAGGTGCATTGCCCGGTGTAGCAGTTTATACAGATGAAAACCACGCTACGACAACAGATGCCAATGGGGATTATATTTTGATGCTCGACAAAGGGAGTTGGACTCTAAAAGCAAAATTACTTGGCTACGAAACTTTTCAGAAAGTAATACTCGTTGGCGAAAATAACTTTTTTCAAATCCATCTCATACCTTTAAGTAAACAATTACAGTCGGTAGTGGTGAGTGCCGGAAAGTTTGAGCAAAAACTGGAAGAGGTTACTGTAACGATGGAGACCATAAAACCTAAAAGCTTTGAAACAACAGGCGATAATAATGTTGAAACAGCACTTGAGCATGTAACCGGATTGAATGTAAACGATGGACAGGCAAATATTCGTGGAGGCAGCGGGTTTAGTTATGGCGCAGGTAGCAGGGTTCTGGTGTTGGTTGATGATATGCCCATGTTGAGTGCCGATGCCAATGATGCAAAATGGAGTTTTCTGCCAATAGAAAATCTGGAACAGATAGAAATTATTAAAGGAGCATCATCAGCGCTATATGGTTCATCAGCAATGAATGGTGTCATAAATTTCAGAACAGGATATGCTAAATCGGAGCCTGTAACAAGAATTGTTCAATATAATGGAATTTATGATTCACCCCGAAGAAAAGAGATTAAGTGGTGGGGTAAAGAAACACAGATGTTGAGTGGTGCAAATATGTTTCATTCACAAAAGTTTGGTCAGTGGGATTTTGTTGCAGGTGGGCACTATTTACTTGATGAAGGTTTTAGAAAAGGCGAAACAGAGAAGCGCGCAAGAGTTAATATAAATACACGATACAGATTTCCTAAAATCGAAGGACTATCAGCAGGTGTAAATGCCAATTATATGGAATCATTCGGTGGTCTTTTCATTATATGGAACGATGATACTACCGGTGCTTATATTCCAAGTGGAGGCGTTGATGATTCAACATCTACTTTGAGCAATTATCACACAGTAAGATATAATATTGACCCTTTTATCACTTATCACAGCAAGAAGGGTTTTAGTGCAAAGTGGCGTTCTCGATATTTCAGGACATTAAATTATAATGATACCGATCAGGAAGCATTTGCCGATTTATACTATTCGGAAGTGCAACTGCAGCAACGTTTTGAAAAATGGAATCTGGTGCTTACAGGTGGAGGTGTAATTACTGATGGTGGTGTACGCAGCGACTTATATGGTAGCAGGAAAACTTATAATCAGGCATTATATGCGCAGGCAGATAAAAAGTTTTTTGACAGGCTTAATTTGTCTTTCGGGTGGCGTTGGGAGCAGTTTCGGTTTCGCTATGGCAAGGCAGAATCCAAGCCGGTAATCAGAGCAGGAGCCAATCTTCGTTTATTACGTGCTACGTATTTGCGCAGTAGCTATGGACAAGGATATCGGTTTCCTTCAATAGCCGAAAAGTATGTGAGAACCAGAGTTGGATCAATTGTGATATATCCAAACGATTCCATTTTTTCTGAAAGTGGATGGAGTGCAGAGATTGGGTTAAGACAACTGTTTGCCGCAGGAAAAAGATTTTCGGGTTATGTAGATGCATCGGTATTCAGAAGTCAGTATAAAAACATGCTTGAGTTTGCTTTCGGCAGTTATGGCGACCCGTTTAAAGATCCTCTTTTTGGTCTCGGTTTTAAATCATTGAACATTGGTAATACACGTATTGATGGAATGGAGTTTGAAATGGGCATTCAGTTGACAATACTAAAGAAGTTGAATCTTCAGTTAGGAGGAGGATATACATACATTGACCCAAGACTTACCGATTTTGATTCTACAAAGGCGGCAACAGGAACTGTGAGTTATAATTTTTTAAAATACCGATACCGGAATTTGTTTAAAGGTTTCGGAAGTATTGAATATGGTAAATTTTCGTTTTCCATGAATTGCAGATACAATAGTTTTATGGAAAATATTGATGTTGTGTTTAACGAATTATTACCTGGTGTGAAACGATATCGGGCTAATCATCATGGTGGCGATTGGGTATATGATGCCAATGTCAGCTATAAAGTCAACCCGCAGATGGCACTTTCTATTATTTCGCGCAATTTGTTCAATCATGAGTACTCGGGTATTCCTTCACAGTTAGAAGCACCGCGAATGTGGCTGTTTCAAATCGTAATTACTCCTTGATGGCAACAGCAACAGTATTATGTTATTTGCGAAGTATTTTTTGTTTTATGGTCTTTGATATCGCTTCACCAATAGAACTGACATGAAGCTTGTGATAAATTTTCTTAATATGACTGTGAACAGTTTCATAGCTAATCGCTAATTCAGTTGCAATCACTTTATAGGATTTGCCATTGACCAAAAGCTCCAATACTTCTTTTTCACGTTTACTGAGGTTATAGTTTTCATTTTGCTGATGATTGACCATAAAAGAGGCTGAAAACATGTTTAATACTTTTCTGGCTATAACAGGAGTCATAGGCGCCCCACCTAAATAGGCTTCATGGATTTGATTGATGAGTAATTCCATGCTAGCATTTTTTAGAATATAACCATTAGCACCGGCACAAATCGAATTAAAAACCTTGTCATCATCTTCAAATCCGGTTAGCATCAGAATAGGCAATCCGGGGAAAGACTTACGGATGATTTTTACAGTCTCAATACCGGACATTTTAGGCATATCAATATCCATAAGGATAATATCAGGCATAATTTCTTCAAGATGTTTAATGCATTCCACTCCAGAGTCGTATGCAGCCACTAATTGTAATGTGGGTGTGTCCTGTAAAAGTAATGATACAGATTCACGAATATTTTTATTGTCATCAACAATAATAACTTTCAGATTCTTGTCGGTTAAAGATTTATTCACAGTACAAATCTGAGTCTTTTTTTTTGCCATTGCAATAACCAATTATGGTGAGTTTAATTAATGTTTTAGCGAAATAGTGATTTTAGTACCGGTGCCCTGTGCACTTATGATGTTAAATGTAGCATTCATATCGGCTGCTCTGGAAGCCATATTAGTAATTCCATTACCGCCATTACCATTTTTTATACAATTCCTATCAGCCGTACTGTTAAACCCAATACCATTATCTTTAATAATCATTTCTATTACTCTGTTATAGTTGTTTAAAGCGATTTCGACTTTTGTACAGTGGGAATGTTTTACAATATTATGGATAGCTTCTTTGAAAATCAGAAATAACCATTTCCTTTGGTGCATACTGAGTTTTATATTTTGATGGCTGTTTGATTGAAGGCTAAAATCAATACCAGCATCGCCAAGAACACTGGCTGCATAGCTTTCTATTCTTAGTGTTAGGTTAGCAATGTTGTCATTCGAAGCTTTAACTACCCATACAGCCTCACTGGTTTTTTCAATTATTTCTTTAGAAGAGCTCCTTATTTTTTCCAGGATATTTTTGGTATCATCAGTATTACTCTGACTGAGTTTTTTATCTGCAATCTGGCTATAAAGATGAATACTGCCTAATGTGCTGCCAATATCATCGTGCAAATCACGTGCAATGTTATTGCGCATTTCTTGTAATTGCAGTAGTTGATTAATGCGGTAGCGGTGAATCATATAAACAATGATTGCTACACAGCAGGCAATGATGAGATAAAACCAGATTGTTTTTGTGAAGGGAGGTGTAATGACAATAGATAGACTTTTAATATTGCTTTCAATATTGTCAATGGTAACCGTCTTAACTTTTAATGTATAGCAACCGGGAGGCAAATTGGTATAGGTAATTAGGGGATTCTGCTCATTGCTACGCCAGTCAAGGTCAATACCGGAAAGCTTATAGTAATAAGTAATTTGTTCATTGGTGGTAAAAACATTGGATGAGACATATACTTTTAAAAAATTTTGATTGTAATTGAGTTTGATATTTTTAAAAAGCAATGTGTCTGCAGGTTTGTCCATAACCCAAAGTTTTGTGAATTGAATTTCACATTTTTCTTTTGGAGAAGAGAACTGTCTGGGATTAAAACTAATGAACCCACCATTAAATCCAACACTGACCTCGTCAGGTAAAAATTTATTCTTTTTAAAAAAGTATCCGGCAATGTTTTGTTGAATTCCGTTGTTGGAATCAAAAAGTTTAAATCGCTTGGTTTTGGTATGAAATTTCAAAATGCCTGAAGAAGTGATTATCCATAATAAAGAATCTCCGGTTTGTGTCAGCCCTTGCATGGAAGTAATATCTGATAGGGTCATCGCAAATGGATTGTTTTTATTGTTCTTGTCGAAATGTACCAATCCTGTACCTTGAGTCGTTAACCAGTAGGTGCCATCATTATTCTCAACAATGTCATACACATTGGTGATTTTTAAAGCGGTATTATTAATGTTTTTTTGCCAGTTAGCAGGGTTTACATGCCAACTTATTATTTTATCATAGAATGGTGCATAGTTATTTAATGGGCTTGTGTTGTTTAAATCTAAGAAAGATATACCTTTCGATTTGCCACAAATCCAAATGTTATTCTTAGAGTCAACAAAAAGTTTGCGACTTAAATTGTCCAGACCCGCTATGGTAGAAGCACTGTCTTGAGACAGATGAAACAGGTTGTGTTTTTTCAGATCTATTAGCGTTATAAAATATCCGTAAAATGAGGCTAGTAATAGTTCTGAATTATTTATGTTTATGCTGGCTAGTGAGTTGATTGGTGAAGCTGATGCGAAATAAAAAAATAAATTCGAAAGATTCTTATGCAACTCAATTGGGTGGCATGATAAATCTTTTGTGTTGAACTTGAAAACAGTTCTGTTACTTCCAATAAAAATATCACCATTTTTATTTTGAATGATAGAATACAATTCCTGTTTTTCGTTTTTGTAATAGATATCTTTAAATTTATACGATTCGTTTTTAGAATATCTGTAAAACAAGCCACATTGGGATATTACCAAATCTAATCCGTTGTCTGTAATAATACGATCATTGACTTTGCAAGATGTTACGTTTTTTGGCACAGGAAGGTGTTCAGTTTTAAACAGATTTAACTGTGAGTCGTAAACCAACAGACCATTTTCTGTTGCAATCCATATTCGGTTTTGAGGATCACGATATAGATCGTTGACTCTTGTATTGATTTTTTGTGTGAAAGAAATATTTTTCAGAAAAGTTTTACTGCTTTTGTTGAAGATCAGTATTCCTGAGCTTTTTGTGCCACACCAAATGTTTTCATCATCACCGGTAATTGAAATAATTTCCTCGCCAATACTCTTTAATTTATTCGTTCCATCAAAAACATAGGAGTTCAATCTTTTGCCTTGTTGGTTGAAGAGATGTAATGCATTATCCCATGCACCACACCAAATTCTTGAATCTGTGTCAATATATATGGTGTTAATGGTTTGTCCATTGCCATCAGCATTAATAATTGCTTTTCCAAGATAATTAAGCGTTTTTAATGATTCCGTAATGCCGGCAAAAAAGGCAAGAGAGTCTTTTACTGCAACGGCATAGTATGTATTATAAGAAAATATTTTTGGATTGATCTGCATTTTTGACAAGTCAAATTGTTGAAGTCCACCATTGTTCAAAGCTATCCAAAGGCAGTTTCTTCTTCTGTCAAAAACCAAATCATTGATGTTATCAACTCTTAGTTTGCTGTTTTGTGAGGTAAAACTTTTAAATTGATTGGTTCGATAGTCATAACTGCAAAAACCATTTGAAGCAGTACCAATCCATAAGAGCGAATCGTCTGTAATTTCGAGGCAGGAAATGTTATTACCACAAACAGAATTTGACCTTGCTTGATACTGGAATACCTGAAATTCTCTTCCATCAAAACGATTCAGGCCATCCTTAGTGCCTACCCAAATGAAACCATAGTGGTCTTTTACTATGCAGGTAACATTATTGTCAGACAGACCAGAGGTTGTATTATAGCTTCTTAAATTATATACTAAAGAATCGGCATGGGCATGAAAGTATCCGAAAAGGAAAAGCAATATTGATATTGTCAATCTATACATTCAATGCCGGCTTGGTTTAATGATGTGACCAAAATAATAAAAAAAAGTGGCTTTATTGAACGGATTGGTGAAGTAACCGTTAGTACAGATGAAGGTAATATTTTTGTTGGTGCAGGGGAACAGTTGTCCTAAACAGATAAGAAAAGAGGTTATTTCTGTACACTGAATTTTTTAGTTGCTACTGATTTGTCAGAAATTACTTTCAGCAAATATATTCCATTTGCTAAATTGTTTATTTGTATCTGATAGAGTAATTCGCTACTGTTGAAAGTTTGTTGTAGTATCAGGGATCCGTGAGTATCATAGATTTCAGCTGCAATTGTCGGTTGCATATTTTCAGTAATCTTAAAAATAAGTTGCCCATTATTGAGGTATGTAGCCAATATAATTTGAAATGGTAGTTGATTTTGAATATTAATTTTAACTGTTTTGCTCAATTGAAAATCTCCATTAAAATCAACTTGTCTAAGGCGGTAAAACGATTCATTGCTTAGTGGTTTGGTATCAGTTGTGTTATAATTTATCAGACTGTTTGAAAAACCTGCTGCCGGAACTCTCATTAACGGTTCAAAGGTCAGGTTTGAATTTGCACGCTCAATTTCAAAATAGTCACTATTAAATTCTGATGCTGTTGTCCACTGCAATTTTACTTCTTTATTTTGCAAAGTGGCATTGAAATAGGTCAGTTCTACAGGCAATGGATTTTCACTGGAAGCAGAGGAAAGTGTATAAGGCCCGAAAATATTATCAGGTGCTGTTGTTACAATAGTACCTGCTGTTGTTGTGCCGGTAGTGCCTCCGTTACCAAGATTATTCCAGATGCTTCCTAAACTGCGCCAACGCGCAACACGTAAGTCGCTCAGTAAAGTAACACCACAACTGTTGCCGTCCCATGAAAGAGTTACATTGCGCGATGAAGTGCCGAGCGTTTGGTTGAGTGTCCAATATTCACATTGACTGATATGATCTAATGAGGCATCACGGATATTTCCGATAATTACCTGAGGATTTGCTCTGTGATATTCAGCAACAAATTGACTTGTAGAAGACGCACTCAAATAAATGTCATCAATAGCGAAGGAAGGATCAGTGCCGGCTCCATCATCATTATTTTGCCATTTCAAACCGATACGTACGTTTGCGTTGTTGTTTGCACTTGCAGGTAGTGTAATAGAAAATGCAGTCCACTTCCCTTGTCTGAATCCATTACAGGCACCACCACAACATGTTGTTTTTGGCAAATCAAATAATTGACTCCAGGTGGCACCATCAAAATACCATAGTGTTGCATTATCATTTGTGCCATCTCCAAACTCAATATAATTGAAACCAACACTTATAGTTGATTTTCCGGTACAGTTGATAGGGGGAGATTGTGCCATTCTGTTTGTTAGCGGGCAGTAGAGGAAACCACATAAGCCACCTGCATCATAAGCAGCGCCTCCGTTTGGATTAAATACACTGGTGACATGTAAGGTGTTGTTGCCATTGTTTGCTGCACCACAGCCACCGGGTGCTATTCCTCCACCTTCTGCATCGCTTATTACAAAAGGATTGGGGTCTGCACCTTCAGGTCCTTGCACATTTGCCAAGCTCCATCCTGCACCGGTATTAAAATTTTCTGTCCAGAAGGCAGCAGCCGATGCATCATTACCAATGGCAATAGATCTATAGTTGGAGTTTTTGCCAACAGGGAAAACAAATGCCTGCGACCCGTTTTTTTGCACCGGACCATTTACGAAACTCGAATTTGATGCACCTGTTGCAGTTGCACCATTTTCAACTATTAAAATATTAGGAGTTGTAGAATTTATAATACCTGTAATTAAGTTCAGATTATTGTCAACCTTTATGGATTTTAATAGTGTAAGGCTGTTTGCAGACTTATTCATCTCTAACTGAAAAATCTGTAATGAGGTTAGCGGTGCTGAACCTGAAATTGATTGTGCATTGCCACCGCTGAATCGGTATTTACGTGCATTAGATGTACCATAACTTGTAGATCCATTTACGGTCATGTTTCCGAAAATTTCAAATCCTGTTCCAAAATTTCTGAGATTGCATCCTCCACGTATTAATACATTGCCCTGAACCTGTATAGGAGTTGCGAATGAATTGTCATTTAAAAAATCAACCGTACCTAAAAGGGGAGCCAATACACCACCAATATCAAAATTTCCTTTGATAGTTGCTGATGCTGTTGAACCTGTAAATGTTGATGCAATACTGGTTGTCCACAAACCACCTGAGGTGTTCATAATGGTAAGATTAGGATAAACCATGTTAAGTGTTGTCAATGATGGAGCAGTTACCGAACTGGGAGTTTTATTCAGTACCCAGCTGGCAGTGGCAGGTATGGTGGCAATGCCTCCCTGATAATTGTTTTGCCAGTTGACAGCATTAGTGTTTTCGGTTTTTACATAAGTGCCGGAAGCTCCCAATGCCCATGTTGCACCGGCAAGCCATACTGCACTGCTTGAACTACCATCTGTAAAAGTTCCGTTTACCTGCAAGTCAACCCCGGTGCCATTATTGATGGTTAATACTCTGGAGTTGTAATTTACAGTGCCACCATTGGCTATTGTAGTTTCATCTACTCTTACATTAGCAGAAATGGTAACTGTATGACCACTTCGAATGGTAATTGTTTTTGAATAATAATTAGGGAGAATCTGTGCAGCCGACCAAGTAATAAGGTCCGGTGATGATTGCCAGGTGCTCAAAACATTCCATGCACCTGAGGTTATGCTTCGATAATGATTTTGTGAATCGTTGGCTTTGATGTTTACATCGTCTATCCGTGATGATCCACCCGAGGCTACAGTACTATTATTTACGCTGGTGTTTGATGTCATTTTCCATCTAAAAAAAACTGATGGTTGATTTTCGCAAGCCACCGGTAATGGAATATCCGTTATAACACCTGATGTAAAATTATCAGCTACAATGATAGCTCCTGCACCGGCTAATGCTGTCCATGTACCGGCAATACCAATTTTATAATCAACAGCAAAATTTTTCGGCCCGGTAGCTGAACTACGTTGCTTGGAAGAAAGTTCAAGGTTAAAATATCCTGTGGTATTCACTTCTATTTCCCACCATTTGGTGCCGGAGCCATTATCCCAGCCTGTTGTCCATGCACTTTGTGTAGTAGCTCCGGTATTTGTTCCGTATGCTACTGCAGCAGTGCCACCTACGGTGTAGAGGGTTTTTGTGTTATTGATGGGAATTGAAATATCAACAATGGCATTGTCAGGATTAGTGGGAAAATTCCATTCTGCCAGTGTGAGTTGAGCAGTGGATGATGCTGTACACAACAAAAATGCCAAGAACAATATACAATTGACGGCTCTTCTCATATATTAGTATCGAACAATCAAAGTTACATTGTTTTTCGGATTAAAACAATATTTTGAAAAAAATTATGATTGAATTTCTTAACAGAGAAATTTACTAATAAAAAAGGCTGCCATTTAAGAGCAGCCTTTTTTAGTAATATTGGGTTAGTTTGTGTTTGATAAGCTAATAGGTTTGTACTTCTTATTTAGTCGTTAACAATTAGCTTTTTTACTTGAAGGTGTTTTTGATTTTCAGTATTGGCTGTAAGCTGAATAAAATAAATTCCCTTGTCTAATTTACTTACGTCAATAGTTGAGTTTCCGCCCGCTACTCTTGTACTTAATATTTCTTTTCCAATTGCATCAAAAACTTTGACTTCAGAAGATTGATTTTTTACAGACGGCAAATTAATAGTTACTATCTGGTTGGCGGGATTAGGATATACAGAAAAATAATTTTCTTCATCTGTATCAACTAAACCCACAAGGCTAAAGTTCATTTTTTGTATAAAGGCATCAGTATTTCCATTATCATTCAATGTGGTTGTGCCTGCACCGGGATTAAAATCTATGGGGCCATAAAAAGTTCCGGTAACATAGTAGCTGCCTGAAGGATTTACACAAATACCATTACCATAATCATCGCCATTAGATGGGCCGCCAATTTCATAGGCATAAATGAAATTTCCTGTTGCAGATAATATAAGCACAAATGCATCATAGCTGCCCATGGTGCCATTAAGATTAAAAGTTACTGTTGTGTCAGGGTCAAAATCTACTACTGAAGATTTAAATACGCCTGTAAGATATATACTGCCGGCATTATCTGTCGCTACATCAAGTGGATAGTCTAAGTTATTTCCACCAATCTTTTTAACCCAAACAAAATTTGCAGCAGCATCTAACTTTAAGAAGTACATGTCTGAAAGAGTTGATCCGGATCCACTTGATGTAAGGTTGACGGTGTTGGTTCCAGGGTCAAAGTCCAAAGTGCCAGAGAAGGTTCCTGTAGCGATTATATTGCCAGCCATATCGGTTGTAATTCCTAGTACACCTCCACTACTACCTGTGGACCCCATGGTTTTTACCCAAATTAGGTTTGCCGCAGTGTCATATTTTGAAATATATATATCATAATTACCCGAAGGAACAATATTCAATGTTTGTGATGAAGATAAGTCAAAATCAGTGGTGTCGTTAAACCCCCCTGCAATGAAAAGGGAGTTGTTTATGTCGCAGTATAGTTTGGATATGTTGAAACCTGTGTTTAATGCCCAAACAAAATTCCCTGCTGCATCCAGCTTAGCAAGATAAGGATCCTGCCCTCCTGTTGAAACTAAGTTAAACACTGCTGGTGAAGGGTCAAAGTCAGTAGTTGTTTGGAATGTACCGGCAGTATATACACTACCTGCGTCATCTACTGAAATCTCATCAACAAAAGTACCAAATGTTCCTCCGAAGTTTTTTGCCCAGAGGTAAATTCCTGATGGACTAAGTTTAACAATAAAAACATCAAATGCTCCAGATGCGGTAATGTTGGCTGTGCCTGCTCCGGGATCAAAGTCAACGGTGCCACTAAAACGTCCGGTAAGGTAACAATTGCCAGATGCATCAAGCGCCATTGCAATAGGAGTTTCATTTCCGGTTCCACCAAATACATGCGCCCAAAGAAGGTCTTTTGCTGCATTGTATTTGGCAATGTAGACATCATCACTATTATTATTAGATGTCAGATTCAAGACATTTGACCCTGGATCAAAATCAACTGTGTTGGCAAAAGACCCGAGAGCATAAACATTGCCTGCAGAATCAGTTGCTACATCAATGCCTTTGTCATAATAGGTCCCCCCAAGGCCAAAAGCCCAGTCAAATATTGGAGTTTGTGCATAAAGTGTTGATGCTGTTAAGCAGAAGATAACAAGTAGCGTTTTTTTCATCTTATTTGATTTTAATTGGTGATTATTTATTTAGTAGCATAGATTTCATTTGATTTATTTTTTGCTGGTGATAATGGCGGATAACAAATATTCTTTTGTATCTTACTGATGTGAACTCATGTCGGAATGACTTGTAAATGCAATGAATTAAAATAAAATACCATTGTTGTCAAAAATCCATTTCATATTTTTTTAATTAGCGGTTTGTAAGAGTATATTATAAAATATATTTTACAAATCTGAGTCAATTAAATTTAAACAGCAATCACCAATTGTGGTGATAAATCAGGTTAATTACCGAATTTTATAGAGTTTTTGTAGCATATTTACTATAACCGGTATTTAAATTTATATTTCTCACTAGTTGAGTAAGTGTAAAATCAAATCTTTAAACAAAAAAGGCTGCCTTTTAAGAGCAGCCTTTTTGTAATAGAATTACGAAGTTTATTAATCCTTTATCAGTTTATAAGTTTGTACTTCTTTGTTTGAATGTAATTGTAACATATAAACACCTTGAGTGTAGTTTGATAAATCAACAGTAGTTTCATTACCGGTAAACAAAGTGTTAATCAATGTACGACCTTGTAAATCTGTTACTGTTATCTGAACATTCTCTAGTTGATTGTCAGCATGCAGATTAAATACTCCTGAAGAAGGATTAGGGAAGATGCTGATTAACGTACTGTTACTCTCAGTTAAAGTTTGCTGAGCACTACGACAATTTGTAGTCACAGATTTTTTGGCAGTACTGCTGCCGCATGAATTCCAGATGTTACAAAGAACCAGTCCACCTGAATTGCCCCAGTCAACTGTAATTTCATTTGTACCCTGACCATTAACTATAGTAGCACCTTGTGGAACTGACCAGTTATAAGTTACCCCTGCAAGTAAATCAACATTATAAACTATTCCTGTAGCATTTGCACATACTATTGCCGGACCATTAGCAACTTTTACAGAAGGCGCACCTTTCATTGCTACGGAGCGAATGGGTGTTTGGACACCGCAAACTGTTGATGTTACTTTTAGTTGGAAGTAATTAAAACCACTACTAGGATATGTCAGTGTAATTTGATTTCCGGATTGTAAGTTTACTGTTGTTCCTGCGGGATAACCACTCCATGAATAAGTTGCATACGGATGATTTGGAATGGCAGCATAAGTTTGCGTTAGTCCGCAAACAGCTGAAGTCTGACCACTGAAGCCTGCAATTCTACCGGGTGAATAATTTGTATTGACAAAAATTACAGTAACCTGATCTGAAAATACACAACCACCGTTTGACGTTGTCCATTCTAAAACATAAGGTTTATTGTATTGACCACTAAATGTAGAATTTGGATTGTTTGGCTGAGCAATGCTGCCACCAACACCGGAAACAATAGACCATGAACCACTGCCAACCAAAGGAGCAGTAGCTCCTAATGTTGTACTGTTAACAGAACAAACAGCAGTATCAGCACCTGCAATGGCAGCAGAAGGGCTGTTTTCATCTACCTGTCCATTACAATTGTCATCAATTGCATTACCACAAATTTCAGTAGCACCGGGATTGACAGCAGCATTGTTGTCATCACAATCTGTGCTGTCTGCAACATAACCTGCCGGAGGTGTTGGGTTATTATCCACCACAAAGTTGTTTAGATCACCATAGGTGTCGGCATCAGCATCGGCATACCAGGTGTTGCTGCCGCAACCTTCATCAACCTGACCATCGCAGTCATCATCAATACCGTTTCCGCAAACTTCAGTGGCACCGGGATAGATGGTATTGTTATTATCGTCACAGTCGGTGTTGTTGGAGACATAACCTACAGGAGCAGTACATGCCTGTGTGGTCACTGCGGCATCACCAAAACCGTCACCGTCAGTATCGGCATAGAAAGTAGTTGTCACGCCCTCATCAATCTGACCATTGCAGTTGTCATCAATACCGTTACATACTTCAGTAGCACCGGGATTGACAGCAGCATTGTTGTCATCACAATCTGTGCTGTTGGTAACATATCCCGGAGGTGGTGTAGGGCTTGGAGAAGTAATGGAGTTGTTGAGATCACCAAAAGTATCGCCATCAGTATCGGCATAATAAACGTTAACGGCAAGAGAAAAGTCATCAAAGCCTATGTCGTGTGGTGCAGTGCGTGTCTGACAATCAATATCTGTAGTAATATAGGCAGGTGGTGTTGTTGCTGTTCCATCTAATGATGTAGAAGCAGAGGTAGCATGTAAATTATTTGCATTATTTACAAAATGCGGATCGGCAAATTGAGAGTTCACATCAGAGTTGGGATTAATTGTCATAGCTGCCTGCCATGCTGCCTGAGTACTATACATTGTTGTAGTTGCCTTAAAAGGTGCGCCATTGGCAGTGTCAGCTACGTAATAGTTGTTGTAGTCTGAAATTGAAGTAGCAGTTCCATAATTGTTTGTGTAGCCTGTAAAGAAGCTGGTATGCGTTGCAGCCCCTGTTTGTCCGGTGGTGAAATTTGCAAACACATTATTTTTGATGGTGTATGTTTCGTCATTTGAAACCTGAAGGCATAAGTTGGAAGCATTGGGGAATGTGCTACCGTCAATGCTTACACTGTTATTGTATAAATCAACAGTTGCCATACCTGCTCCGTCAGCATCAAAGGCAAACCCTCTTGCAGCAACCAAAGAAGTAGGTACACCTGCATAGGTGGTTAGAATATTGCTGATGCTGTTATTATATATGTAATATCCGGTTAAATTGTTTCCCCATCTTACACACATACCATCAACGGGATTATCTACGATTATTTGTGAATTGATACGTTTGATGTTACGAATAATGTTATTATTGATTTGATATATACCACCAGTTTTTACATTATCAATAAGAACTCCCTGAATAGCAATGGTAGAGGTGGTAGTTACATTCTGTACTATGGTATTTCGCATGGTAAAGGCTGCTTCGTGAGAAACCCAAACTCCATAGTTATTTAGGCTACTTATGATATCATCGGGTGTATTAGGGTCACCAATATAGTTAAAGGTGTTGCATGAAGAAGTGATAAGCTGATTACCAACTTCAAGACTATAAAATGCTCCAAACATTCGAAAACCATAATTACAATCTTTAATAGTAATATCGCGCCAGGTATTATATGAATTGTTTGTGTTATTCCAGCCACCTCCGGTAATTACTGAATACATACCATGTGCATTGCCATAGGTGCGATCGAGGTCAACAGTTATTTTATCATATAAATTATGCTGTGCGCCTTTGCCTTCAGCCATATCAAACTGTAACAGACCATAATCTACTACTTGTGGTGAGCCATGGGTAATTAAATTAATATTACTGACGGTAGTATATGATCCACAAACCCCAAGAATGGGTACCATATCATGGTTTAAAGCAGCATAACTAATAGCGGTTCCAAAAGCCATAACCGGTGTACTGGTTATGCTTGAACCACGATAAGCCAAGGTAGCGGGGGTACCAATTTTTGTTATAGTAAGCGTGTTGATGCTATCGGCATTGGGTGTTGCCACAAAAATTGGGAATATATTGCTGCCGTTTGCCGCAGTGGTATCATATAGTGCATCGGTAAGATTCAGAGTTACTGAACCGTTAATTCCACGATGATTAATATCAGCAACAGCTTGGGTTAAACTGTTATAAGTTTGGCCAACACCTACGTTATAGGTTCCTGCAGGAATTGTTGAAGGAGCGCCCGGTGTAAATCTGAAGTTGTAAGCAGGCCATCCGCTAAAAGGACTTAGCATGTGGTGGCTTAGCGTTGATGAACCGGTTATGGCATCAATAAAATTGCCGTTACCTCCTAAGCCCCATTCAATTCCAATAGCAGCACCAGTATTTGATATAAAATGTCGGATGATGCATCGTCAATTAAATCATCATTGGCCCATGCCCAAAGAGTTTGATTGGGAGCGGTATTAGTTGCAATAAAAAAATGACCCGCTGCAGGATTGGGAGCAGGTGTATCAAACCAAGTCAATCCATTGGTGTTTAAACTAATGCTTGAAAAAGTACTGTCGCCATACCCAAAGTTAAAGCCAATAGGTATTCCGGTCTGCATAGTATTGTCTCCGGTAGCCGTTGAAGAAGTTGCTCCACCACCAATGCTTATTGGAACATAGGCGGACTGAAAAGTTGATCGTGTAAACGGAGGAGTTTGCGCTTGTAACTGCAGGCCTGTCATTAATGCAAATAGAATGAAAGCCATGCGTGCAAGGTTGTACTGCACATAATTTTTGTTGTTTCTGTTTTCCATAATAATTGAAATTTGATTTTAGTAGATTATCAGCCACCAAAATTATGGAGGGTATAAAAGCCGGTCAATCACCAATTATGGTGAATTTAAATGAGTACATTTTAAAATATTTCAAGCTGATTATTGCGGTTCGAAGCCGAATATTTTAAACCTATAAAAAATTAAACGCAATAAAATGCTGAGAGCATTAACGAACTACAATGCGAAAAACAGCATTTAATCAGAAAAATTATTATTGAAAGTAAACTGTCAGGCAAAAATTAAAATTCAATACTTGATTTAGTGATGAATAATAATTTTTTGTGATTTTGATGCAATGTTTCTAAGACCTGAATTAAGTCGCACAAAATAAATTCCATCACTCAAATTACTAATATCTGCAAAGGTTTCATTGTTTGTAATTTGCAAACTAAGCAAATGTTTTCCCATTACATCAGTTATATTTAAAACATCACCAAATTTAAAATCATCGTATTTAATCATAATTTGCTGTGATGCAGGGTTTGGATAAACACTTAATGTTTTTGAAGTTTCTATCGGTGAAATTCCACTAGTAGCGATGGTATAAATTTCTACTGTATTTAGTGGAAATCCTGTGCCGGAAGGAATACCACCACTAATCAGGAATTGATTTCCTAAAGTAGTTGCTGCACATAAATAACGTCCTGTCGTCAGAGAATCAATACTCCAAGTTGCAGTGGCAGTATCAAAAATATCAACAATATTTGAACCTGTTAGTAAACCTGCATCTGTTCCACCTGCAAAGAAAGCTTTCCCCATGGTGGCAGCAGCAGTTAAGTATTGTCTTGCCTGTGATAGTGTGTCTGTAGTCCATGTGTTGGATATGACATCATAAATATCAACTACATTACTCACAACTCCGATATTGTTAATGCCGCCTGCAAAATAAACTTTATTGCCCATTGCTGTTGCAGCTAATAAACTGCGTGCCGATTGAACAGTTGTTGTACTCCACTGCGCAAAACCAGCAAATGTTGTGAATACTAAATTAACAGTTAAAAGTATAGAAGCTCTCATAAGAATACTGATTAAAATACCTTACAATAGTAATAAGAAAAGAGACTGCCTGATTTGGCAGCCTCTTTTATAAGATAATATACTAAAAAATTACTCTACAATAACTTTTATTTGTTTTGTAAACTGATTTGCTTTAACACGAATCATGTAAGCACCTTTAGCTACATTCGTTAAATCGAGCTGCAAATTATTGCTGCCTGCAGTTACAGTCTGAGATGAATTCATGATTGTTCTGCCACTTAAATCAATTACCGATACTGAAGCATTGCTCTTTTCAACTGCATTGAATTCAATATTCAACATGCCTGCAGTAGGGTTCGGATAAGCAGATAATGTACCGGCATCAACTTGCTGTGCTTCTTTACAACCGATATTCACTAAATATGCTTTAGAACCTTCACCACAACTATTGCTGGCTTTAACAATCACAGTACCGTTGCCTGTACCCCAATCTAATGTCAAGGTATTGGAATTGCCACCACCGGAAATATAGGTAGCTACAGGTGATGAAGGATATGTCCATGCCAGTGTATAAGAACCGGTAGTATTGCTCACATTAGCAGTGAATTCAATACCTTGTGTATTGGCACACCAGGTAGCTGGGTTAGCAGTTAAGGCCACCGGAGTATTAGGTGCACCTTTAATGGTGATGCAGCGTGCTGCACTGGTGCCGCAACTGTTGCTGGCAGTTACACAAACAGAACCTGTAGTGAACGAGCCATAGGCAACGGTGATGGCATTTGTGCCGTTACCGGAAATACTTCCGGGAGCAGTCCAGTTATAAGTAATTCCCGGAGTGGAAACTACACTATACGATGCCGACTGACCACACAGACCATTGGAGGGTCCAGTAATAGCAAGTGGTCTTGCAGGAAGTCCCGGAGCCACAGTTTTGCATTTAGGAGCAGAAGTAACACCACAGGCACTTGTAACAGTTACACAAATGTTGCCGGCACTATTAAATGATGGTCCGTAGGTAACATTGATACTGTTGGTAGTAGAACTTCCTGTTGCACCTGCAGGCAATGTCCAGGTATAGTATGAAGCACCTGCAGAAGGAGCAACGTTATAGCTGATGACACTTCCTGGGCAAGCAGTGAATGTTCCGTTGATGGCATTTAAAGCAGTTGACGAAGCACTGATGAGCATACATTTTGCAGGAGAAGTAAAGCAAGTTGTTTGTGCAGAAACGCAAAGGTTACCACCGGTCCAGGCAGGCCCGAAGTTAACGGTTACGGTAGTGCCGTTTCCAATCACAGTTGCATCTCCTGTAATTGACCACAAATACTGTGTAGCACCTGTAACTGCGGCAATAGCGTATGAGTTGCTGCTGTTAGCACAGGCATTGACTGCTCCAGAGATAGCAGCAGGGGTACTGATTTTGTAACGCACTTTTTGAATTTTGCGTAAGGTTGCACCACAGGCATTGGCAGCCTGCACACCAATGTTATAGAATGATGAATTGGTTGTTCCGAAAGTAACTTGCACACTCGGTGTAGAGGATGTAAATGGTGAAGTGTTCAATGGATTACCGTTGAAGTAAGTACCAGAAGGGCCATCCCAAATGTATTGAGAAGCATTGGCAACGGCAGGAATGCTGATGTTGGCAGTAGAACCGGGACAGGCATTAGCAGGTAAACCGCTTATAGGAGGAACAACGACAGCATGTGCGGGCAGCGAAGTTTTGATAGTGATAGTAAGACTAACACAGGCAGAATTACCACATGGACTTTCGGCACGAACAAAATAGGTAGTTGCCGTTGCAGGAGAGACAGTGATGCTGTTTCCGGAACCCACAGGAGTACCACCACAGGATGCACTGTACCATTGCCATGAGGCACCGGTACCAAGGCTTCCGCCATTAACGGTTAAGGTAGTATTGCCACCAATACAAATTTCATTGAATACAACATCGCTTGAGATGGATGTTGGATCTGTGCTTGGTGTTCCTAAGTCATCAGCCATACCATTACAGTTTTCATCAATACCGTTACACACTATTTCAGTAGCACCGGGGTGTATTGCAGCATTGGCATCATTACAGTCAGTACTGTCGGCCACGTAACCTGATGGGGGAGTAGGATTGTTGTCCACCACAGTGTTATTAATATCACCATATGTGTCAGCATCAGCATCGGCATACCAGGTGTTGCTGCCACAACCTTCATCAATCTGACCATCGCAGTCATCATCAATGCCGTTGCCACAAACTTCAGTAGCACCGGGGTATATAGCATTGTTGGCATCGTTACAATCGGTATTATTCAATACATAACCAATAGGAGGGGCACATGCTGAAGAGTCAACAAGAGGATTGCCAAAGCCATCACCATCAGCATCGGCATAATATGTAGAGTTTACAATGTTATCATCAACCAGACCATTGCAGTCATCATCAATACCATTGCAAAGTTCAGTAGCTCCCGGGTGAATTGCATTGTTTGCATCATTACAATCAGTGCTGTTGGAAACATAACCTGAAGGAGCAGCGCAATCCTGAATGGAGTTAGTGGCATCACCGTAACTGTCACCATCAGCATCAAGATAAAAAGTTTGCAATGCAATGGTGTTGGTTGTAACAGATGCAGAAGTTGCAGTACAACCATTGGCATCAGAGATTGTAACACTGTATGTTCCGGCAAGATTTACCACTATGCTTTGAGTTATTTCAGCAGTGCTCCACAAATAGTCATTAGCAACACTTGAAGAAAGCGTTACATTGCTGTTGGCGCAAAATGTTAATGGACCATTAGGTGTAATGGTTGGTGTTGGAGGCAATGGGTTAACTGTTACAGAAGTTGATGCAGAAGTATTACTACACAATGCTGCATTGTAAACTGTTACCACATAGTTACCTGTTGCACTTACTGTAATAGCCTGTGTAGTTGCACCGGTACTCCAGAGGTAGGAGTTTGCAGCATCGGCTGTTAAAACTACACTTCCACCCTGACAGAATGTTGTAGGGCCTCCGGCTGTAATGTTAGGAACCGGTGGTGTAGAAAATACGGTGTTTGCACTATTAGCACTGCAAGCACCTGAAGCGCCAAAGGAAGATGACTGCAGGTAGTAAGTTCCTATTCCTAAATTATTGAAGCTAACAGTTGATGCTGTAGTTTGAGGTGTACCAAAAGGAATTCCGTTTTTATACAACTGTACGGTGTAGTTACCCAAACCGTTTGATACGGTATAGTTGATAGTTCCTAAGCAAGGTGGCGCTTGAACGGCTGAGTTGATGGTAATTGTATTGGAACAATTTTCAGTATAGCCAGCAGTCAGACGGTAGGCACCAAATGTGCTAAATCCTGGAGTTAGTCTTAAAAAGTATTTACCAATCACAGGGGTGTTTACCATAAAGGAATTGGTAGGGTTATGCCAGGTTCCTGAAGCAATGGCGCTTGCAGCAGTATCGGTATATAGAGCATAATTGATGTATGGATAATCACCATCAAAATGATTTTGCTCCAATTCACCTGTAATGGTCATGGCTCCCGTACCGTCATATCCAATAACCCACCAGTCCTTATTATCATACTGATTATTGTAATAAAAGTTGAGGTGACCGGTTGTGGGGGTATTAGCCGGAAGCAAAGTTGGCGTGATAGCAAAGTCGTTATCTGTAGTGTTTTCTACTGTAAAGTTCATTGGATCTAGTGAGGTACTTAGCTCATATGAAGCAAATTCAGAAATATAGAATGTTCTGATCTTTATATAGTATGTTCCCGCTGCAAGATTATTCTCTGTGAATGTTGCAGAAGTTGTTGTGTAGCTGCCACCAAGATTGGTGGTACCATCATTATCATACAATTGAGCGTAAACATTTTGTCCATTTGCAGATGAAATGGTCCAGGAAAGTTTGCCATCAACAGGAAGTGTCAGCGCATAATAATCCAACGTGTCATCAAGGTTATTGTAATAAAAGCCGATGTGACCTTGCACGGTTGTATTTACTGCTAAAGGCAGGGCTGTTGGTTTTGAACCGTTTGGTTCGATATCATTGGTGTAAACTGCCGGTGTCAGAGAATTGCTTAGTGTATATGGTGTAAATTCAGATCCATAATATGTTCTGATTCGAATATAGTAGGTCCCTGGTGCCAGTCCATTTTTGTTAAAAGTAGCAGTAGTAGTAGTATAACTTCCCGCTAAATTAGTGGTACCATCACCATCAAACAATTCGGCATAAACATTTTGCCCATTATGAGAAGTAATGGTCCAAAATAATTGCCCATTAGCATTGGTAGTAACGCTATACCAATCATAAGAGTCTATGTTTCCGTTATAACGATAGCCTATATGTCCGGTAGTAGAATCATTCAAGTTCAGAACTGTTGCTGAAGTATAAACATCGTTTGGAGATGCATCATTTGCCTGCACAGGAACAACTAAATTGTTTGATAGTTGATAGGATGCAAATTGATTTGAATAATATGTTCTGATTCTGATGTAATAAGTACCCGGTGCCTGACCATCTTCTTCAAATGTTGCAGAAGTGGTTGTATAACTTCCCGTTAAAAAGGTGGTACCATCACCATCAAACAATTCTGCATAAACATGTTGGCCATTATCAACGGTTAGGGTAAATTGAATCTTACCGTCAGCATTGGTAGTTACTTTATACCAGTCATAAGTATCAACAGCTCCATTATAGCGAAAGCCTATATGTCCTGTAATACTTCCATTGAAAGGCAATGTGGTAGCCTGTGTATAAACATCATTTGGGAGTGGGTCGTTGGCATTTACAGGAGGCGTTAAGATGTTTGATAGCGTATAGGCAACGTATTCACTACTGTAATAAGTATAAATTCTGATATAATAAACTCCCGGTGCCAACCCATCTCGTTGATAGGTAGCTGTTGCGGTTGTATAGCTTCCGGCAAGTTGCGTGGTGGCATCTCCATCATAAAGAATGGCGTAAACATTCTGTCCGTTGCTAGTGATAGTATAGCTTAACTTCCCATCCTGATTGACTGCAACTGAATACCAGTCTGAAGTATCTTTTTGATTGTTGTAGTAGTAATTAACATGTCCGGTAGTGCTGCCATTCAATGCTAACACGCTGGCCGTAGCCGGTGTGCCATTGTATTCAATGTCATTGGCTAATCCTGTTGTGGTGAGTGTTGCCGTTAGCGTATAGGTGTTGGTTTCTGACGAATTGTAGTTATATAAGCGAATATAGTAAGTTCCTGCAGCCAACCCATTAACCGTTCGGGTTAAAGTTCCGCTATGATAATTATTAAATAAACTGGTAACGCCATCATTGTCGTAAATCTGAATATAAATGTAGCTGGAGAAAATCCCCTGAATATTCAGATTCCCGTCTTCAGGTATGGTTACAGTAAACCAGTCTGATTCAGTTAGTGTAACCGTTCCGGGCATGCCCGAGTTTAGAGTTAGCACATTTGCTTGAGCCTTACTGTCATTGGGCTCTGTTTCTGCCATTGCTATTCCTGATAGGAATAGAAACAACCAAATTAATTGGAGTTTGTTTACTCTTGGTAAACTAAACATCCAATTTCTTTTTGCGATTTTAGTAGTCATAATAATTTTGGTTTTAGTATGCGTATTTATTTTTTGCAATTTTATTCTTAGAAATTGATTATGTCAATCACCAATTCTGGTGATTTTTTAATTTGGAAAGTTGAGTGATTGTAAACATGTCATATATTTTGATAATTATTTGTTATAATCCTTTTTCTGTGCTACAAATATTTCAATTAATAAATTTTATTGTAAATACTTAAATTATAGTAATTGGGATTTTTTTAGATGAATCATACTACAAATTGAGTATTGACTTTTTTGACTTAAAAAAAAGATTTTGATTTCAATCTGTTTCTTTAGTTTTACAGTATTAATTATGAAAAAGGCAATCAGGTGTTTTTCTGTTTTGGTGCTTATTTTAGTACAGAAATTATATTACACCCATGCACAAACACCTATTACCGACAGCTTAAAGCAAAAAATTCATAGCAGCACGCAGTTAAATGAACAATTAGATAATGTAATCAAATTGTGTGCACGTGGTCATTCACTTTCTGCTGATACTTTCTATTATTTTATCCGATTAGGTCAACAGATTGCACTTCCGGGTTCACCGGAATATTTTTTAGTAGAAAATGCTTATGTGCGTTATTTAGCGAAAGTGGGTAAGACAAAAGAAGCGGATTTCTTGGTTGATAGTTTACTGAAAGTTATTCCTCAAAACGAAAAGTATTATGACGCTTCACAATGGTTACGAAGTAATAGAAGCAATATATACATCCACACAAGCAGACAAAAGGAAGCAATTAACGAAGGGTTTATTATTCTGAAGAATGCTGAGAAAGCCAATGATGCATACTGGATTGCACGATCATATATTGGCATTGGCTGGGCTAACATGGAGTTAGGTAAATATGAGGATGCCATTAAATGGCTTTCAACAGGGATTAATTCAACTAATGATGAAAAAATTTTAGTGAGGTGTAACTATCTTTTTTCAAATATTGCATCTTGTTATAATAATATTGGCATGCAGGATTCTGCATTTCATTTTATAGAACTTGGATTAAAATACGCAAGGCTTGCACAAAACCTTTCGCAGGTTGCCAACTCCCTGAATATCCGTGCTGATATTTATATTAAGCAGAAGTCATATTTGCAGGCTGCCACTGATCTTGAGGAGGCATTGAAAATAAGACAGCAAATAGGTGATAAAATTTATATAGTTGCAGACATGGCACAGTTATCATCATTTTATGCTTCCATTAATGAAACAAAAAAAGGTATTGAAGTTGCTAAAGAAGCAATAGCTATTGCTACAAAGCTCAAGAGTTTATCGCGTTTGATATTTATTTATAACTCACTTGCTGAGAACTATAAAGCAGCAGGAATGAATAATGAATATGCGCAGGTATTGGAAAAAATCATCAAATTAAAAGATTCATTATCCGAGAAAAATTCTGCTGAAGCTATTGCAAACTTTGAAGCAAAATATGAATTGCAGAAGAAGGAGAATATAATTGTGCAACAGGAAATGAGGATTTCCAGAAACAGATATGTGACAATTGGTTCTTTGTTGTTGTTGGCACTCATTTCTTTGATTTTAGGACTTGGATATCGTAACAGGCAACTTATCAAGAACAGGAAAATGGAAATGGATCTGGTGGAACAGCGTGTTCAGGGTAAAGTTGCAGTAAAGCAGGCACAGGAAAACGAACGTAAACGTATTGCAGCAGATTTACATGACAATATTGGTGTTTATGCAGCTGCCATTACACATAATGTAAGATCACTGAAAAGTGATGGTAATTCCATGCAAACAATAACAGAGAATCTGGAAGAAAATGTTCAAAGCATGGTGGCGCAGTTGAATAATACGATTTGGGTTTTAAAGAATGAACAATTAAGTTTAATTAGTCTGAGTGACCGATTTAAATTATGGATGCAACGATTAATGAAAAGTTATACAGGTGTCACCTATCAATTTTCGGAGAATATTGTAAATGACAGAGTATATACGCCTTCTGTGATGCTCAATTTGTTTTATTCGTTAATAGAATGCGTAAATAACAGCTTAAAGCATAGTGGATGTACAGCAATTAAAATAGAATTTAATAATAACGGCAGCAGTTCAATTATTGTTGAAGATAATGGTAAAGGCATGAGCGAAAATATAGTTTATGGCAATGGTATTATGCAGGTCAAACAACGAATGAAAGAATCGGGATGGACAGTACAATGGATACCTGTAGAACCTCATGGAACAAGAATAATTTTTACCAATACATAAAAGTGAGTATTGTGAAATAGAAATATACTACAGACTTTTATCAAGCCAAAGAACAATGATAAAGATAGCATTAGTTGACGATAATTCCATAAATCAAAAGTATTTCGGAGAGAAAATTGCAGTATTCGGAGATATAGCGTTGTTGTTTGTTTCCAACAGCGGTGATGAGTTTTTAGCAAAGATGAAAGGATTGCCCATGCAAAATTGGCCACAGGTAGTATTTATGGACATTCAGATGCCGGGACTTAATGGTGTTGAAACTATTCAATTGGCAAAAGCATTATATAGCTCGATACATTTTATTGTACTAACTGTTTTTGAAGACGATGAAACTATATTCAATGCTATACAATCAGGTGCGTCAGGATATTTGCTGAAGCATGAAAATTATCTTTCTATAAAAGAAGCAATAACAGAAGTTCTCGAATTTGGTGGTGCGCCTATGAGTCCGGCAATAGCACGTAAGACATTAGGACTTCTCTCACAAAGGGATAATTCAAAACCGGCTAAAGGCTCTGTAATAGAAACGTTGTTGTCAGATCGTGAACGTGAAGTGCTTACTCATTTGGTGAATGGCTATGATGCCAAACGTATTGCAGAGATTACAGGTATCAGCACTTTAACCGTTAGAAAACACATTGCTAATATTTATACTAAATTGCATGTGAATTCAAAAGCACAGGTAATTTCTATGGCACACAAAAACAAATGGTTTAATATCTTTTAGAATTATTCTGCTTCGGCCATTACTTCCGATACTTCCGGAATCATTCGTTTCAGCAAATTTTCAATACCTGCCTTCAGCGTTAATGTTGACGAAGGGCAACCACTGCAAGAACCTTTTAAAACAACAGTGACAACACCATCTTTAAACGACTTAAAATCTATTGCTCCGCCATCACCTTCAACAGCAGGTCTTACAAATTCATCGAGCATATTTTTAATTTTATCTTCAATGATTGCAGATTCTGTATTGTTTTGTAGGGGCTGCTTTTCCTGTGGCGTCACAATGTTTGACGAAGTAGGAACCTGAACCTCTTCAATTTCCTGAACCGGATTTTTTAGAAATAATTTTTCACCGCTGTTCAAAAAACCTTTTATAAACTCACGCAGGATATTGGTGATTTCATACCAATCAATATCGGCTTCCTTCGTGATGGTAATAAAATTTGTAGTGATAAAAACTGACTTAATACCGGTAAAGTCAAACAACTGATAAGCGATTGGACAATCTATTGCTTCGGCCTTTGATTTGTATTCAACAGTGCCTTCAAAAAGCAACAACCTATCGGCAACAAACTTAACGCTGTTTGGATTAGGTGTTAACTCGGCATATACCTGATGATTTCTGGTTGACATGAATAGTTACTTTTGCAATTAATTTACGAAAGTAAACATATTCGACTTACTTTAGTTTAAATTTACAGTTAAAATAATGACAAAGACAGATTTTTTGGTGATAGGCAGTGGAATAGCAGGGCTTAGTTTTGCGTTAAAAGCAGCCAAACATGGCAAGGTGACCATCATCACCAAAGCTAATGAAGATGAGTCGAACACCAAATATGCACAAGGTGGTATTGCAGCAGTTTTACCTGAAGCAAAAGATGACTCTTTAGAACATCACGTTCAGGATACTTTAAGTTGTGGTGCCGGGTTATGTGATGAGAAAATAGTGCGCATTGTTGTAGCCGAAAGTGGCGAGCGCATTAACGAACTTATTGCCTGGGGAACAGAGTTTGACAAAAACAAAAGCGGCAGTTTTGATTTAGCAATGGAAGGCGGACATTCCGCTCATCGCGTATTGCATCATAAGGACATTACCGGACTTGAAATTGAAACAAAACTACTTCAGCAAATTCATCAACATCCAAACATTACATTGCACACACACCTTTTTGCTGTTGACATTATTACGCAACATCACATGGGTGTCATTGTAAAAAGAAATACGCCCGGCATAACCTGTTATGGTGCCTATATTTTGAATACTAAAACCGGTAAGGTAGAAACCATGCTTGCAAAAGTTACCGTGATGGCAACAGGTGGGGCAGGGCAGGTTTATAAAACTACAACCAATCCTGTTATTGCAACCGGTGATGGTATTGCCATGGCTTATCGGGCCATGGGAAAAGTAAATGGCATGGAATTTATTCAGTTTCATCCAACAGCATTGTATCATCCCGGAACCTATCCTTCCTTCCTGATTTCAGAGGCTGTGCGTGGTTTTGGTGCAGTGTTGCGCACTATTGACGGCAAAGAATTTATGCAACGCTATGATGAGCGTGGATCGCTTGCCCCGCGCGATATTGTTGCTCGGGCTATTGATAGCGAAATGAAAAAAAGTGGTGACGATTATGTCTGGCTCGATTGCACTAAGTTAAATATAATAGAGTTTAAAAAGCATTTTCCAAATATTTACAACCGTTGTATGTCTTTAGGCATTGATGTTGCAAAAGACTGCATTCCTGTGGCACCTGCACAACATTATTTATGTGGAGGAATAAAAGTTGACGAACATGGACAATCGTCTATACAACATCTGTATGCAATTGGAGAATGTTCGTCAACAGGTCTGCATGGAGGAAATCGTCTGGCATCAAATTCGTTGCTCGAAGCTGTTGTGTTTGCTCATCGTGCTTATGTACATGCCTCGGAGCGTTTGGAGTTTATTCATTACAACGAACACATCCCGGAGTGGAATGCTGTGTCGCCACGCGAAGTTGCAGAAATGGTTCTTATTACACAAAGCCGGAAAGAGTTGCAGGAAATAATGAGCAGCTATGTTGGTATTTTCAGAAGTGATATGCGACTGAAACGGGCGCTTGAACGTACACGACTCTTGTATGAAGAGACTGAAGAATTGTATAACAGATGGGAAATTTCTCCTCGTATTTGCGAGTTACGCAACCTCATTAATTTATCATACCTGATTATTAAAGCTGCAATGGCAAGGACTGAAAATAAGGGGCTTCACTTTAATGTAGATAACTAATTTTATTTATTCTGCCTTGACTTCAGTTTTTGATACACCATTTGATTTTGAAAGTGTTGCACTTGAAAGTTTCAGGTTTCAGGCGGAGAATAACGCAGTATATCACAACTATCTGAAATTATTAAACATCAATCCACTGAAAATTGACAGCATTAGTAAAATACCCTTTTTGCCAATAAGTTTTTTTAAGACGAAGAAAGTGGTAACGGGAAATATTGATTCAAGTGCAATAGTTTTTTCAAGCAGCCGCACTACCGGTACAGAGCCATCACTACATTACGTCAGCGATATATCATTATACGAAAAGGCTTTTACGCAAGCTTTTAATCATTTTTATACAAGTACTGACCAATGGTGTATATTAGCTTTACTACCATCTTATCTGGAGCGCGAAGGCTCTTCGTTGGTGTATATGTGTCAACACCTTGTTGAGAAAACAGGGAAGAAGAACAGTGGATTTTATCTGAATGATTTCAGAAAATTAGCAGATACCATTACGGTAAACGAACAAAGAGGAATTAAGACATTACTTATAGGTGTAAGTTTTGCCCTGCTTGACTTTGCGCATGCATATCCAATGCCACTTAAGAATACAGTCATCATGGAAACAGGTGGTATGAAAGGCAGAAGAAAAGAAATGATCAGGCAGGAACTGCATGCTATCTTAAAAGAAGCATTTCTTCTGAATGTAATTCATTCAGAATATGGAATGACAGAACTACTCTCGCAGGCATACAGTAGTGGAAACGGTATTTTTCATTGCCCACCATGGATGAAAGTTTTTGTACGCGATAGCAACGACCCACTGTCTGAAAGTATTCCTGGACAGGGTGGAATCAATATCATTGATTTGGCAAATATTAACAGTTGTTGCTTTATTTCGACACAAGACATTGGTAGGGTTTATGATGACGGGACTTTCGAAATTCTCGGTAGGTTCGAAAATGCAGAAGTGAGGGGATGCAATCTTTTAATTGAATAACTATTTTTGCACAATGGAAAAAGTTACCAACCTCGATTTTATACAGAAATTCAGTAAAGGCGACATGAGCAGAGTTAAAAAGTATGTCATGATGTATATACAAAGTGCCGATGAAGAAATGCCTGTAATAGAAAAATCATTTCATGATAAAGATTATAAAAAATTGAAGACCGCTTCGCATACCTTAAAATCTATTGCAGCTTATATGGGTATGGAACGTGCACAACAACTGTTAAAAAAAATTGAAGATAGCGCTTCTAATGAGAGTGTCACAGAGGAAATGGCTCATGATATTACACAACTAAAGGAGATGATAACTTTATCAAAAGATGAACTAA
Organism: Bacteroidetes bacterium UBA6661; assembly: GCA_002455375.1. Lineage (GTDB taxonomy): Bacteria > Bacteroidota > Bacteroidia > AKYH767-A > OLB10 > OLB10. The sequence continues at coordinate 19,240 of DKKR01000004.1, read as the reverse complement.
AGGCGTTTATAGCTCAAAATTAATTTGTATTCTTGTCATGCCAATACTAAAGTCATAATATGTCAAAAACCTCAACAATATTTATCATTGATGATGACCCGATGATGCAGAATATGCTTAAAGATCATCTGTCGGCAATGTCAAACTTTACAATCCACACTTTTGCCACAGGTGAAGAGGCATTGGCTTCCGGTCAATTAGTTCCTGATATTGTATTTCTTGATTACAACCTCGATTCTAAAATCGCTAATGCCATGGATGGAATAGATGTTTTAAGAGAAATAAAAGCAAAATACCCTACAACAGAAGTTGTCATGCTTTCCGGTCAGGATAAAATTGAAGTTGCTGTTGACACCATGAAATATGGTGCATTCGACTATATTGTGAAGGGGGAGAGTGCGTTCTATCGTGCAGAAAAGACAGTGTTCAATTTGTTTAAACTGGCACAACTGAAACGTAATGCCGGTATGTATAAAGTTTTAACAATAACTTTTGGTGTAGCCTTTCTGATTATGATTATTGTAGTTGTCATTCTAATAAGTAAAGGAATGATTTCTGATCATGTGGGTTGGTTTTAGCATTTAGTAGAAATGAAAACGGTTCTTGCATTTATATTGATTGTTTTTTTGACCTCATGCCGCAAAGAAGAAAAATATCCTGTAGAACCTGTATTAACATTCAAGGCTGTTGATTTTTATGGAAAAAACAGCTTTTATTTAATTACAACTTTTACTGATGGTGATGGCGATATTGGACTGAGTGATGCCGACACACTTCCACCATTCGATAAAAACAGTCATTTTTATCACAATTATTTTTGTAACTACCAGCAACTTATCAACGGCAATTGGACACCCGTTAACTTTAATATTCCTTATTACTACCGCATTCCAATACTTACACCCAAGCAGCGAAATAAAAATATTAAAGGTGACATTAAGGTTGATGTACAAAATTTTTTAAGCTTCACAACTAATGGTGTTGCAGATACATTTCGTGTTGAGGTTTCCGTTGCAGATCGTGCCTTACACGAAAGCAACAAAATAATTTCTGATTATTTTATTATTAGTAAATAATAATTTGCATTTACAGTTTTATTTATTTGTAGTTTAATCGAAGTGATTTTTTTAATCATCATCACCAAAAAATAACTACTTTTTTTATATTGCAGTATTGCAATTTAAATTAGTAATCATTATCTAATAAAGGATTAAAGGAATGATAAAAAACAACTTTGCATTAATAAAAACAGAATAAGTTTATCAAGTACACTAACTTAAAGTTATAGTTAGAATGCAAACAAATAACACAAAGCCATTATATATTTTTTTGTATTGATGCCTATGGGTATTAGTCATGGTTTTGTACCGGACTCATGTATGCTGCATATACAGCCGTAATTTTATTTGTTATCGGAAAAAAAACATACTGCCACAAAGTTTTCATTAATGTCATCACTTGGTAACCTGCCTGTTGTTTACATGAAAACATTCAATGGATGGACACATGATAAATTGGTTGTAAATTTATGCTAGGTGCAGAAGCACTCATCGGAATACTATTTGTCTTGATTTTTTTCTTGGGCTTTAAGCAACTAAAAAAGAAAAATTTAATACCTGTCATTATAGAATAACATTTATTTTTCTAAAGTTCTTTATTGCACCTTGCAGTATATTTTTTAGTCTGAAATGATAAAATCGGTTTCATTTGTTTAAACACAAAATTTATTCTATCAATAATCTTTAGGCTATTTCTATCAGAGCGTTTTTCCTTTAATAATTGAGGTTATGTATAATAAGATTTGAATGCTATCATTCATTACACCTAAAGAAGAATTCAATGGTATTTTTATATATTTGACAACTAATACATCGGATATTTATCTTTAATTAATAAAAAAGGATGTAATAAATTCTGATTAGATTATGTCAAACAACAGTTTAATAATTGAGGAAAGAGCAGCAGATATTGGAGAATTTATGGTTGACCGTTTATTGCCATTCCGGCTAAAGCGCATGGTTGGGCCATTCATTTATATTGATCATATGGGTCCTGTAAGAATGAATGAAAGAAATAATTTTGATATTCTGCCACATCCGTTAATTCAGTTTAAATAGTATTGACAATTATTTTAAATTTTTTCAATGAACCACCTTCCACATTTGATTGTAGATTTAGCGTTAGTATTGTTAGCAGGGTCAGCAACAATATTACTTTTTAAACGAATTAAACAACCGCTTGTACTTGGATATATCATTGCTGGATTTCTAGTTGGACCACATTTCAAACTTTTTCCAACGGTTATTGATATTGAAAGCATTGATGTTGTAGCAGAACTTGGTGTAATATTCCTGTTATTCGGATTAGGTCTTGAGTTTAGTTTTAAAAAGTTGATGCGAGTCGGTGGCTCTGCATCCATAACTGCATTTGTTGAAATAGCATTTATTACAATTACAGGTTTTCTTTTAGGAAGATGGTTGAAGTGGTCAGTGATAGACAGTTTGTTTCTTGGAGGAATGTTGGCTAGTTCCTCCACAACTATCATCATCAAAGCATTTGATGAACTTGGCGTAAAAACTAAACAATTTGCCCGTGTTGTTTTTGGCGTATTGATAGTTGAAGACATTGTTGTAATCTTACTGATGGTATTACTTTCAACCATAGCAGTAACTCAGCAAATTGAAGGAGGAGAAATGGTTTTTATTGTCCTCAAACTATTGTTCTTTCTTTCGCTTTGGTTTATCATGGGAATTTTTCTAATCCCAACCCTTTTGAAAAATGCCAAAAAATGGCTGGATGATGAGAATTTGTTAATTCTTTCTATTGGCCTTTGTTTAGGAATGGTTGTACTTGCAGTAGAAGCAGGCTTTTCTGCTGAGTTAGGAGCATTTATTATGGGAAGCATTCTGGCAGAAACAACCTCTGCTGAAAAAGTAGAACACTTAACCAAACCGGTGAAAGATTTATTTGGCGCAGTCTTTTTTGTATCAGTCGGAATGATGATAGACCCCCAAGCTATCATAGATCATAAATGGGCTGTTGTCGCAGTGACACTACTTACCCTTTTCGGAAAGATAATCAGTACTTCTATTGGTGCATTAATATCCGGACAGCCATTAAAGCAATCGCTACAAGTTGGTTTTAGTATGGCTCAAATTGGAGAGTTTGCATTTATTGTTGCTGCTTTGGGAGCATCTTTAAAAGTTACTTCTGATTTTCTCTTCCCCGTGGCTGTTGGAGCTTCAGCAATTACCACATTTACCACACCTTACCTGATAAAATATACAGAACCTATTTATATGCAAATTGAAAAACTGCTGCCATCAAGATGGGTAGAGTATCTAAACAGATTTTCATCTGGAACCCAAAAAATTCAATCTGCAACCGGATGGCAAAGCTTACTTGCGGCTTATAGTAGGATTGTAATAATCAATGGAATTATTCTTTTGGCATTGGGACTTCTCCTAGACCGTATCTTAATTCCTTATTTCAATACCATTCAGGTAAACGAAATAGTTAAAGCTATCGCTGTCCCGGCAATATCATTGGCTGCTGGTGCTCCATTTATTTGGGCCATTGTGGCCAGAAAGCCAAATCATCCATACTATAAAAATTTATGGTTAAGTAAAAAAGAATTTCGCACAGGTCCATTATTAATAATTGAGCTGACACGGGTTGCAATGGGTGTTGCATTAATAACAGGATGGGCATTGTACTTTTTTAAACCAATTATCGCTTTGGTGGTGGTTCTGCCAATAACGCTAATTATTTTCAGAGTATTTGCTATGCACCTACAAAAATTTTATAAAAGAATTGAAGGAAGGTTTATTACTAATATCAGCGAAAGGGAAAGTGTTGAGTACCATTCTACTTCTGCAAGCTTAAACAGGAAAAACTATGAAGTACAAAGTTTTTTATCACCGTATAATGCACATATTGTACAACTGGAAGTTCCTGCCAATGCAGCATTTATTGGCAAAGAATTATGGCAACTTGCCTGGAGAGAAAAATATGGAATCAACATAGTTTATATTAGAAGAGGGGATAAAATATATCATATACCCGGTCGTAATCAATTGTTGTTGCCTTTTGACGAAGTAGGTGTTTTGACTACAGATGAACAGATACAAGTGTTCAAAACGGTTTTTGAAAATCCAATTGAAGAAGACGCAGAACCTACCTCACTAGATGATATTGGTGTTTTTCAATTGGCAATTACAGAACATCATTGGCTCAACGGAAAGTCAATTCGAAGTTCAGGCATCAGAGAAAAAGCATTAGGTCTTGTAGCAGGAATAGAAAGAAACGGAGAACGAATTTTAAATCCTGACTCAACAACGATATTTCAAACTGATGATCTTGTCTGGCTTGTTGGCAATGTTAAAAAAATGAAAGAACTAAAAATCTAATAACCTTGGAAAAACAAGTTAATTGCGATAGTGTATAGTTCTTTATGCTGGATGAGCATATTCTTGCAATCACACTAATTCAAGAAAATAACATTAAAAACTATTCTGTTTCAGGCTATCAAATTTAACTAAACAAATTTTAGATAATGTGTATCGCCAACAGTAGGATAATATTTACCTAAGTGTTTTAACAACTCATGCATTAAACATTTCTGAATTTAAACTTTTGCTTCAAAATTTTATAATCAGCTAGAGGAGGCTTTAATAACCACCAATCCATCAAATGATTTTATTACCATTCAATTGTAGCTCTCGATGGTTTTATATCTACAAATTATTTTCTTATTCTTTAACTAGACACTTTCAAGAAACCTGTCAAATTGCTGTTCACGAGTTGTTATCTTTATCATTAAAAATTAACCTGTTGCTCAAGAAGCTAAATCACCACATTAACAATTCTTCCCGGAACAACAATAACTTTCTTAGGTGCATTGCCATTGGTCCATTTCTGCATCTCATCAGAGGCCATCACATGTCTTTCTATTTCCTCTTTGCCAATATTTAAAGGTAATAGAATTTTAAATCTGGTTTTGCCATTTACAGAAACCGGATAATCAAATTCGTTTTCTATTAAGTAAGTTTCATTCCATTCCGGAAAAGTTGCAAAAGAAACAGATGTATTGTGGCCAAGAAGATGCCATAGTTCTTCTGCAATGTGTGGAGCATAAGGAGAGAGTATTATTGCTAAAGGCTCAAGTACTTCTCTCTTATTGCATTTATGTTCCGTTAGTTCATTCACACAAATCATAAATGTGCTGACAGAAGTATTGAACGAAAACTTCTCAACATCCTCCTGTACTTTTTTTATTGTTTTATGCAGTGTTTTTAATTCAGCTTTTGTTGCTGCTTCATTACTTACTTCAAATTTGCCATTGTTGTGATACAATTTCCAAAGCTTTCTGATAAAATTAGAAACACCTGCAATGCCATTCGTATTCCATGGTTTGCTTTGTTCAAGAGGCCCCAGAAACATTTCATACATTCGTAAGCAATCTGCACCGTATTTTTCACAAATCGAGTCAGGTGTTACAACGTTATACCAACGTTTACTCATTTTTTCTACGGCAGTTTCGCAAATCAGTTTCCCGTTTTCTGTAACATACTCAGCTGTTGCAAAATCATCTCTCCATTTATTTAAGCCTTCAATATCAACTTCTGTATTGTCCACCAAATTAACATCAATGTGAATGAGTGTAGTATTGTAATTTGATTTTAATCCGGCAGAGATAATTTTATTACCTGCAACATCACGATGCACCATACATGATGTGCCTTGTATCATTCCCTGATTGATTAATTTTTGTGCAGGCTCGTCAATGTTAATGTATCCTAAATCTTTTAATGCCTTAGTCCAGAAACGCACATACAGCAAGTGACCTGTTGCATGTTCGCTGCCGCCAATATAGAGATCAACATTTGTCCAATAGTTCAGCGCATCTTTAGATGCAAAGGAAGTACTGTTGATTGCATCCATATAACGTAAAAAATACCAACTGCTGCCTGCCCAACCCGGCATGGTTGTAGTTTCTAAAGGAAACTGATTTTTGTATTTCCAGTTTTTAGCTCTTGCCAAAGGCGGTTCACCGGTTTCTGTCGGTAAAAATTTATCTACTTCAGGTAGTACTAAAGGCAACTCGTTTTCAGGAATTGCTACCGGAATATTTTCTTTATAATAAATTGGAATAGGTTCGCCCCAATAACGCTGACGGCCAAAGACAGCATCACGAAGTCTATAGTTTGTTTTTCCTTTACCCAGATTTTGTTTTTCAATTTCTGTTATGCATTGGCTAATGGCAGTTTTTACATCCAGGCCATTTAAAAAATCGGAGTTAATCAATATTCCTTCTTTATTGTCCCATGAGGCATTGGCGAAGTTGTGCGTTATATGGGGTTCTATCACTTGTGGCCTTTCAAGTCCAAAGTGTGTTGCAAAACGAAAGTCACGTTCATCATGTGCTGGAACAGCCATCACTGCGCCAGTGCCATAACCGGCAAGTACATAGTCACCAATCCACACAGGAATTTTATTCCCGGTAAAAGGATGAATGACATAGCTGCCTGTAAACACTCCGCTGATTCGTGTTACCTCAGCCTGACGTTCCCGCTCACTTCTGTTTTTTGTTTTAGTAACATAATCCTGCACTTCTGCACGTTGTGATGAAGATGTTATTTTATCAACCAACTCATGTTCCGGTGCTAAGGTTACAAACGAAACACCAAACAATGTATCGGGGCGTGTTGTAAACACTTCTATAAATTCAGCAGAATCCTGCAAAGAAAATTTGATGGTTGTTCCTTCTGATTTTCCTATCCAGTTGCGCTGTGCTTCTTTCAGAGAATCGCTCCAATCAATATCTTCTAATCCTTGCAACAACCTTTCAGCATAGGCTGTAATGCGCATGCTCCATTGCTTCATCAGTTTGCGTTCTACGGGATGACCACCACGTTCACTAAGTCCGTCCTTTACTTCGTCATTGGCCAATACGGTGCCTAAAGCAGGACACCAGTTTACATACGCTTCGCCTAAGTAGGCAAGGCGATAGGCCATGAGAATACGGCTTTTTTCAGCTTCATCAAAGCTTTTCCATTGTGCTGCAGTGAAATTCTCTATCTCATCATGAACAGCACGAATATCATTGTTGCCGTTTTTTTCAAATTCAGAAATCAGTGTGTCAATTGATTCAGCACAGTTTCTTTTATTGTTATACCATGCATTAAAAAGTTTTAAAAAAATCCATTGTGTCCATTTGTAGTAGGCGGGGTCAGAGGTGCGTACTTCTCTGTCCCAGTCAAATGAAAACCCCATCTTATCTAACTGTTCACGATAGCGATTGATGTTTGCTTCTGTGGTAATTGCAGGGTGCTGACCAGTTTGAATTGCATATTGTTCTGCAGGTAATCCAAAAGAATCATATCCCATTGGATGCAAAACATTAAAGCCATTCAGTCTTTTAAAGCGTGAATAAATATCTGAGGCAATATAACCTAAAGGATGGCCTACATGCAACCCGGCACCGGAAGGGTATGGGAACATATCCAAGACATAAAACTTTGGCTTGTCAGATTTATTTTCAACCTTAAAAGTTTTGTTTGCAGCCCAATATTGCTGCCATTTTTTTTCTGTTTCCCTGAATTGATAGTCCATTATTTACGCTCCGAAATGATGCGCTAAAATACTGAAATACTGATGATGTTTGTACTGATTATTGACTTAAAAAATCACGCACTGTTGTAAGCATACATTCCGGGTTATCGGCATGAACCCAATGTCCGGCATGAGCACAGGTTTTTATTTCTGCATGAGGAAATAAACTTAAAATTTCCTGCTTATCATCATCGGTTATATATTTTGATTTTTCACCTTTGATAAACAAGGTTTTTCCTTCAAATTTTTCTGTTGATGTAATTCTTTGACCTACCGATTCAATTTTTTCTGCAATTACTTTCAGATTAAAACGCCATTGCAAACGGTCGCCTTCCCAATATAAATTTTTGAGTAAAAACATTTTTACTCCGGCATCATCAATGTAGCCCGACAGAATATGCTCTACTTCTTTTCGGGTATTAACCGTATCGAGATCAACAGCCTGAAGTGCTTTTATTATCTGCTGATGATGAGGTGCGTAATATCGTGGCGCAATATCAACAACAATTAATGACTTTAAAATCTCCTGATGTTCCAAGGCAAATTTCATAGCTACTTTGCCACCAAGAGAATGTCCCATGATGTTTATATCTTTTAAATCATGTGTACGGATAAATGCAAAAATATCATCAGCCATTGAATCGTAATCAAACACAGGGTCATGTGGCGAACTTCCATGATTTCTTAAATCAACAGCATATACGGCAATATCATTTTCAGTTATTTGTTTTGAAAAAGATTGCCAGTTATCATTCAATCCAAATAGACCATGCAAGATAATTAGTGGCTGACCATTGCCACTGCTACGATAAAATAAATCAAGCGACATTATTTTCTGATTACTGCTCCCAGATTTTTTTCAAATGCCTTTTCAATCTTTTGCATTACTGATTCAATTTGCTTATCAGTTAAGGTAGCCTCATCATCAGCCAAAGTAAAACTCAATGCATACGATTTCTTTCCTGCTTCAATCTTTTCACCCTCATACACATCAAAAATATCTACCTGCCTCAACAACTTCCTTTCTTGTTTCAATGCTAAATCTCTCAGGTCGGAAAAGTTTATTGTCTGATCGAGCATTAGTGACAAGTCGCGTTTTACCTCCGGAAATGGTTGTGGAAGTTTGATAGCTGTTTTATGTGACAAACTTTTTTCGAGTAAAACATCCATATTCAGTACAGCAATAAAAACCGGTTGCGAAATATCGAATTGTTTCAACACATTTTTCTTAACTGATCCAATATAACCAAATGCTGACTGCCGTTGCATGATGTTTGTGTAAGATGACAACATAGTATGGCTATCCTGCACCCAACTTAAATGAGAACTTATGCGCGGCATCACTAACTCAATAGCTTTTTCTGCAACTGATTTAAGATAAAATAATGACGATTCTTTTTCAGATTTATGCCAGTTAGGCTCATTCACCATGCCTGTCATGGCAATAACTAAATTGTTAGTTTCAGTAAGTTTTCCATCATGCTGAAGATAGGTCTTGCCAAATTCAAACAATTTTAAATTATGGTTTTTTCTGTTTATATTGTAACAAATGGTGTTAAGCGTGGAGGCAATCATGTCCGGACGCAATATGTCTAATTCTTTGCTTAACGGGTTTAAAACTTTTATAGTTTCATCTACTGCAGCCGAATGTGAAGATGATACCAAAGAATTGTTTATCATTTCAAAAAATCCTACAGAGCTCAGATGATGTGAAATTTTAAATTGCATTGCAGGTTTTCTGTCAGGGGTATGGCTTGAAAATGACATACCTGTTTTTTCATTCAATGGAATGTGATGGTAGCCATAAGTGCGTAAAATTTCTTCAACAACATCAGCCTGTCGTGTAACATCGGTTTTATATGTCGGTATAGAAATAGTTGCGCCATTTGCACTGCTGCCTTTAATGCTAAAACCACAATATTCCAACACAGAAAGCAACATGTCATTACTGAAATTAATTCCTGACAGTTTGTTTATTTTTTCAAAATTAATATCTATGATTTGCGGTTCAACAACTTGAGGATACTGGTCAACAACAGATGATGCAATTTTACCTCCGGCAACTTCTTTAATAAGTAAGGCTGCACGCTTCAATGCGTACAATGTTCCATTAGGGTCGGTACCACGTTCAAAACGAAATGATGATTCTGTCTTTAAACCATGATGTTTTGCAGCCTTTCGAACTTCGGCAGCATTAAACCACGCGCTCTCTAAAAATATTTGTGTTGTAGAAGCAGACACACCGGAGTCGGTTCCACCCATCACACCGGCAATACACAAAGGCTCTATGGCGTTACATATCATCACTTCATCACCTGTCAGTTTTCTTTCAATGTGGTCGAGTGTAGTAAATGTAGATGCCTTACCTGTCTTCTGAACAATAATTTTTCCTTTCACCCTGGCTGCATCAAAGGCATGCAGCGGTTGTCCGGTTTCAAACATCACAAAGTTGGTTACATCAACAATGTTGTTAATGCATTTAACTCCTATAGACTGCAGTCTGCTTTTCAGCCACTCAGGTGATTCGCCTACTGTTACACCGCTTATGGCAACCCCACAATATCTTCCGCAACCTGTGTTTTTATCCACAACTACGTCTATGTGCAGTGCGTTGCTTTCAGGTTTAAAAGCACTCACATCAGGCATACTGAATTGTGCTGTTATTGAATTATTGTTTTCTGCCTTTGCTCTTGCATTAATTACAGCAGCAAGATCGCGTGCTACACCACCATGAGAAGCTGCATCAATGCGGTTAGGCGTCAGTCCTATTTCAAAAATATGATCCTGTTTAATTTTAAACCATTCCGCAGCAGGAGTACCGGGTACGGCATTGGCATCTAAAACCATTATACCCTCATGCGAATTTCCAAGACCTATTTCATCCTCTGAACAAATCATCCCCTCTGATGCCTGACCGCGTATTTTAGAATTTTTTATGTCGAATGGTTCGCCAAAGGTTGGATACAGTCGTGCTCCGTTCAAAGCCACCAATACTTTCTGACCTTTAGCAACATTAGCTGCACCACAAACAATCTGTAGTGGCATAGCTTTGCCTACATTAACTTTCGTAACACTCAGCCTGTCGGCATCAGGGTGTTTTTCTTTTTCAAGTACTTCACCAACAACCAAACCACGCAGTCCGCCTTTAATACTGTCGGTTTCNNAAATTATTCGGGCAGACAAAAATATTTAGCGTTTCATTCTGCTAAAGGTCGTTTCCAAAACCGCTGTTATGCTGATGATCTTTTCTGTCTTGCTCATACTTGCTGCAGTCTGTTTCGATACTCAGCGGATGTTCCGGTTTTTCAAAATCACCGTTAAACAAATTCAGATCTTTATCGGCATAAGCCTTTTTCATATACAATGCCCATATAGGCAATGCTGTATTTGCACCCTGACCAAGACTGGTAGTTCTGAAATGCACTGAGCGGTCTTCGCAACCTACCCAAACTCCTGTAACCAATGTTGGTGTAATGCCCATAAACCACCCATCACTCTGATTTTGAGTTGTACCTGTTTTACCGGCAATTGGATTGGTGAGTCCAAAGCGGAAACGCAGCCTTGCACCGGTTCCTCCCTGTACAACACCTTGCATCAGATTCAGCATCAGATAAGCTGTCTCTTCACTAATGGCTTCAACCTTGCGTGGCACAAACTCTTGCAGCACCATTCCGTTTTTATCTTCAATACGGGTAATGTAAATGGGTTCTGTCCACACACCTTTATTGGCAAAGGTGCCGTATGCGCCACACATCTCAAACAGCGAAACATCAGGTGTTCCCAAACAAATAGAAGGCACTTCGTCAATGGGCGAGGTAATACCCATTTTCCTGGCAATCTCTATCATCGGTTTCGGGCCAAACTGTTTCATCAGATAGGCTGATACACTATTCACAGACTCTGCAAGAGCCTCTTTCAGTGTCAGCATGCCACCATATTTTCCATCACTATTGGAAGGGCTCCAGTCTGGCTGCCCGGGTATTGGAATGGTTACACGCACATTCGGAACTTTAAAACAAGGTGAATAGCCTTCCTGCATGGCAAGTGTATATAAAAATGGTTTAAATGTTGATCCCACCTGTCTGCGTCCAGCCTTTACGTGGTCGTACTTGAAGTAACGATAATTGTTTCCGCCAACCCATGCACGCACATAGCCTGTTTGCGGCTCAATACTCATCACACCGGCTTGCAAAAACATTTTGTAATATTTCAGTGAGTCAAGCGGACTCATCATTGTGTCTATGTCGCCCTTCCACGAAAAAACAGTCATAGGTATTTTAGTGGCAAAATTTTCTTTTATCTCCTGTTCACTCATGCCTTCAGCCTTCAGTGATATATAGCGGTCGCTTTTCTTTATTCCCTCTTCAATCACCTCCGGATGCTGTGCCCAGGGTATGCGGCCTTTCCAATGCTGATAAAAAGTTTTTTGCAATTCTGTCAAATGCTCCTTCATCCCTGCTTCGGCATACTCCTGCAATCGCGAATCTATCGTAGTGTAAATGCGCAAACCATCACGATACAAGTTGTAACTGCTGCCATCAGATTTTTTATGCTCCTTACACCACTTCACCAGTTCCAATCGCAAGCTCTCTCTGAAATAGGGTGCCAGTCCGTCATTATGATCCTCTGCCCTGAAATTTAATTTTATCGGCAACTTTACTATTGAGTCATATGCTGCCTCACTCAAAAATTTATACTTCTCCATCTGACTCAACACGGTGTTGCGTCTGGCCAATGCATTCTTTGGGTTGCGCACCGGACTGTAACGTGTAGGTGCCTGCAGCAAACCCACCAGCATGGCCGATTCTTCTACATTTAACTGCGATGGCATTTTATTAAAAAAAGTCTTTGCTGCCGATTTTATTCCATAGCTGTTATGCCCAAACTCAACTGTATTCAGATACATAGCCATAATCTCCTGCTTGGTGTAGTTGCGCTCCAGCCGCACTGCAATAATCCACTCCTTAACCTTGCGAAGTGCTAACCGAAGACCACTTTCATTCTCACGCGGAAACAAATTCTTGGCTAACTGTTGTGTAATTGTGCTGCCACCTCCCGAAGAGCGCTGCTGCAAAATCACCGTCTTAAAAAACACCCTTCCCAATCCGCGCATGTCAACACCACTGTGTTCCTCAAAGCGAATATCTTCAGTAGCTTTCAGTGCCTCAACAGTGTTTTCAGCAAGTTCCTTATAATGAATGTTCGATCTGTTCTGAATATAATATTTACCCAACAAAACATTGTCGCTTGAAATAACCTCCGAAGCAAGACTGCTGTTTGGGTTCTCCAGTTCTTCAAATGTTGGCAACTCACCAAACTTACCCATGTTCACAGCACCCAATACCATCACTATTATCGCCAGTGGCAACAATGCCATCACCCACATCAGCAAAACAAACATGCGGAAAACCCCGCGCTTTTTCTTATTGGTCATATTCCCCATTCTGTCTGAACCGGCAAAACTAAACTTTCCGCTCGTAACATAACGCCAGAGATTATTTTTTATTCAAACAACGTCATCAACAGCGATAATGAAATTGGAATAGAGGATGTTTGTATTAAATAAGAGCAGCGAATTAACTTATGCTAATTCGCTGCTCTTGTTTGAAAAACCATACAGTGCCGATGAATAAATTATAAAAATAATTCATCGTTAAATAAAAATTTATTCAACAACCAATTTTATGGTTTTTGATTGTTTTGCAGATATTACTCTGATGAAATATAATCCTGCTGATGGTGGAAGAGAAAGTAATTGAGTAGAATTAATGGTACTTCTACTAACGAGACTTCCTTCGGAAGTATATAATTCTACTTTCAAATCTGAACTTAAATCTTCAGGTAATTTTATTGTAATGAAATCACTTGCAGGATTAGGGTATATTAAAATACCTTCTTGCAGGTCGTTAAAATTTGAAGCAGAAAGTTTACATGCAGGAATGTTTAAAGCATGAGTTATTGTAGCACTACCGCATGCATTATATGCCATTAGCTGCACGGATGCTGTTCCGGATACAAGCCAGTCAGCTGACATTTGATTAGTATTATTTGGACCTTGTATAGTAGCATTTGTTGAAGGAGCTATTTGCCATTTTAGGTTGTAGTTACCTGTAAGATTACTGATGTTGCTATTAAACTGAACACCGGCTTCGGGAGCACACCATGTATTTGGCAGGCTTGAAATTACACCAGGTTTAGCAGGAGCACCCTTTACAGTTATACATCGCGGAGAGCCTGTACCACAACTGTTTGTTGCTGAAACACACAACGATCCTGTAGTGAAGGTTCCAAAATCAATAGTAACAGCATTGTTTCCATTTCCGGTTATTACAGTACCTGCCGGAGCAGTCCAACTATATGTTGCACCGCTTATTATTGGACATGTGTATAATTGTGAAGTATTGCATAATCCTGTAGTAGATCCTGTAATAGAAGTAGGTCTTTCAGGTAATCCTATTTTAATGGTTTTACATTTTGGTGGTGTAGTTGTTCCACAAATAGTTGTTGCTGACACACAAATATTACCGCTATTAATAAAGCTAGGTCCGAAGGTAGCTATAATACTGTTTGTTGTAGAATAACCGTTTACTCCATTAGGCAATGCCCAATTATATGTTGTAACTCCGGGTTGTGACGGAATACTATATGTTAAAACTGAATTAGGACATGCAGTAAAAGTTCCTGTTGGCGTATATACTTTAGTTACAATATTTTCAATATTTATACATTTTGAAACTGTAGTGTAACAACCTGTTTGAGCTGCAACACATAAAGTTCCACTAGTCCAAGTAGGCCCGAATGAAACGGATACAGATGTGCCATTACCGCTTACTGTTGCATCACCTGAAATTGACCATTGGTATGATGTGGCACCGGTTACGGCATTTATGCTGTAGCTTCCATTGGTATTAGCGCATGCTATTGTTAAACCATTTATTGCAGTAGGCGTTGATATTAATCCTCTGACTTTTTCGATTTTACGTAAAGTAGTTCCGCAGGGATTTGCTGCTTGAACACCTATTGTGTAGAAAGAACCTGATGGAGCTGCAAATGTTATTTGTACAGAAGGTAAGGTACTAGAGTAGGGGGAGGTATTTAATGGATTTCCATCAAAGTATGAACCGGCCGGTGCATCCCATATATAGTAGGTAGCACCTGCAACAGAAGCGATGGATAAGGTTGCAGTTGTTCCATTACATATATGAGTTGGCATTCCGTTAAATGGTAATGTCACATTAGATGATGGAGGAGCAGTTAAAATTTGAACATTGGCTGATCCTGAAACTGTGCCACTTGTACCTCCTGAACTAACTGATACCAATTGATAGTTGGTGGTAGAAGCAGGATTAACCCATATTATTTCAGGGTTAGCAACGGCTGTGAAAGGTCCAAAAACATTAACTCCATCAGTATAACTGTAGTCAAAAGGCCCACTTCCTGTAAAATCAATTTTAAGTTGAGTTAGTCCTCCATTGCAAATAGTTGTGTCTCCCGAAAGAAAAACAGAGACCGGTGTTGTTGCTACTGTAACGGTCATTTCATCATAACTAGAACATGTACCCATTGTAATTGTCCAGCGTAATAAATTATTGCCATTGCTTAAATTGCTGACATTTGTATTATATAGGGTAGCATCAGTAAAAGTTGCAGTTCCTGAAATCACTGTCCATAAGCCATTTCCGGGTGATGGGTCATTTGCAGTCAAGGTAGTATTTGATTGCAAAATTACCTGATCATTTCCGGCATTTGCTGTTGGGGGAATACCTATTGTAAGATTTAAATAGTCTTGCCTCCAGCATACTTCATATCCAAAATTATTGAGAACATATCCTTCAAGATTTAATTGTACATTGCCTGTTAATAAATCACCAGGACCAGGATTATAACTTGTGCTTAACATATATGGATCAAGAAAACTTCCATCACCTGATGTACTCCAATTTGAAAAGCCAGATCCCTGGCCATTTAGTGTAGCCTGATCTCCTGCACATAATTGCTGGTCAGTTCCAGCGTTGATATCATTAACGTAACCTTAAATATGTGAATAGGCAGAATATGTTTCTCCAAAAGTGTTATAAACTTTTACACGATAATAACTGTGTTGTGGTAAAGGTTGAGGCAAAGTAAGCGTTGACTGTGTTGCTCCCAAAATCGCATTACCATATTGGTCTTGCCATTGATAAGACGGAGAAGGAGTCCCTGAGGCTACCACTGATAGTGTTATAGATTGATCATCGCAATACATGTATCCACCGGGATGGGAGTAGCTTGAAATTTGAGGAATAGTTTGTGCAGGTGTTACAGTGCCATGAATAATAATCTGATAAATTATTGCCACATTATGCATTCCGCCAAAGCATCCTATTGTGAAAGTAACAGGTGAAAGAGAATTAAAATCGGTAATATCCCATACTTGAGTATAAGGAACAGCATTGGGAATTCCATTTAAAGGATCGCCATCACACTCTAAAGGCAAGGTGTCCATTTGAACACCTTCTATTAAACCTGTACCGTTAATGTTTAAACCAAACTTTAGATGTTCAGGGCCATATGTAAGTCTTCCGGCTACAACTGTCATTCCCGTTATATTCATTTGATAACCTGATTGGGGTGTTAATGTAAAATCAATACGGTCATTTGCATCGAAATCAAATTCATCTACCGGACCTTTTTGGAAGTGAAAAAACGGATCATTGCCATTTGTCCTTACGGTATATCCAGAATCACATCGGTATCCTAAAATACCGGCAGTATAGAGGGGCGTTCCACTGACGTTTGCATCAACATACATAGGTTGACCGTTTAAGTCGCCAGCATAGTTGTAGATTACCTGACCATGTAATTTTACGATGGTTGTAAGCAATAGAATAAGGAATGTTGTAAAGTGTTTCATATTTTTTTTGTTTGATTGAGTAAAATTAAGACGTCTTTGTTATTCTTAATGTGACTTTAGTCACAATAGAATGATATTTTTTTCAGCAATATTTTAAATTTATATCATTAACTTTTCAAGTTTGAGTAATTCATTTTTGTGCCCGCAGTGTCTCCACGATTTTTCATCAGAGGATTATATGGAAATATTTCAAACATTAAACCTTTCAGGCAATCCAAACCTTCATTTTGCCTACCTTTGCACACCAATTAAAAAATGCTGCAATGAGTGACGATAAAAAAATTATTTTCTCGATGGTGGGCGTTAGCAAAACTGTACCGCCACAACGACAAATATTAAAAGATATTTACCTCTCGTTCTACTATGGTGCTAAAATCGGCATCCTCGGTTTGAACGGTGCAGGTAAATCAACCTTAATGAAAATTATTGCCGGAATTGATAAATCATTTACCGGTGAGGTAGTGTTTTCACCCGGCTACACTGTTGGTTATCTGGAGCAGGAGCCTAAGTTAGATGAGAGTAAAACAGCAAAAGAAATTGTCATGGAAGGTGTGCAACCCATTGTTGACTTGCTCAAAGAGTACGATGATGTAAACAACAAAATGGGTGAGGAAGAATATTATTCCGATGCCGATAAGATGGATAAACTTCTCAATCGTCAGGCTGCACTACAAGAAAAAATTGACGCTACCGATGCCTGGAATCTCGACAACAAAATTGAAGTTGCTATGGATGCGCTTCGTTGTCCTGAGGCCGATGCTCCGGTAAATGTTCTTTCCGGTGGCGAACGCAGAAGACTTGCATTATGTCGTCTGTTATTGCAACAGCCCGATGTATTGCTTCTTGACGAGCCTACAAACCACTTGGATGCAGAGTCTGTTGATTGGCTGGAACAGCATTTAAAGCAATACGCAGGAACAGTCATTGCCGTAACACACGACCGTTATTTCTTAGATAATGTTGCAGGATGGATTCTTGAACTCGACCGTGGTGAAGGCATTCCATGGAAAGGAAATTATTCAAGCTGGTTAGAGCAGAAATCAAACCGTCTGGCACAGGAAGAAAAACAGGAAAGCAAACGTCAGAAAACTTTGCAACGTGAGTTAGAGTGGGTGCGCATGTCGCCCAAGGCAAGGCAGTCAAAAGGTAAGGCACGTTTGAATGCTTACGAAAATCTGCTGAGCGAAGATGTAAAGCAAAAAGAAGAGAAACTCGAAATATTTATTCCTAACGGACCTCGTCTGGGTAATGAAGTAATTGAAGCCATTAAAGTTTCAAAAGCCTATGGTAATAAGGTGTTGTATGACGATCTCAATTTTAAATTACCACCAAACGGTATTGTAGGCATTATTGGGCCTAACGGAGCCGGCAAGACAACAATTTTCCGTATGATAATGGGACTTGAGAAGCCGGATTCAGGAGAATTTAAAATTGGCAGTACGGTTCGTATTGGTTATGCAGATCAAACGCATAAAGAAATTGATCCTGAAAAAACAGTATGGGAAGTAATTTCCGGAGGCAATGAATCCATTGAGCTTGGTGGTAAACTTTTGAACTCACGTGCCTATGTTGCACGATTTAATTTCAGTGGTGCTGATCAGGGAAAAAAATGCGGAGTGCTTTCCGGTGGTGAGCGCAACAGATTGCATTTAGCATTGACTTTACGTAGTGAAGCCAACGTGTTGTTACTTGATGAGCCTACCAACGACATTGACGTTAATACATTGCGTGCTTTAGAAGAAGCAATTGAAAATTTTGCAGGTTGTGCAGTAATCATCAGCCACGACAGATGGTTTTTAGATCGTGTGTGTACTCACATTCTTGCTTTCGAAGACGATTCGCAGGTGTATTATTTCGAAGGCGGATATTCCGACTACGAAGAGAATAAGAAAAAACGATTGGGTGATGTCACTCCTCATAGAGTGAGGTATAAGAGTTTGGTTAAAAGCTAGATTGCAATTAGCGAATTGGTATTAAAATACGAATGAGAAACCGATTGTTATGAGCCAGCATTTAAAAACAACAAAACTTCAACTTGCAATTCAAGTTAATTATATACAGCAAGGAGTAGTTTGTAAAGGACTATTAAACATCAACTAGAAGTAATTCGCAGCTCCAAATGAAACCATCCATCCCCAAAGGCACTCGCGATTTTTCACCATCAGAAATGGTGCGTAGAAACTTTATTTTCAATACCATCAGAAAGGTATATGAGCGTTACGGGTTTGTGCAGATTGAAACACCTGCAATGGAAATTCTCTCAACACTTGAAGGTAAGTATGGTGAAGAAGGTGATAAACTTTTATTCAGGATATTGAATTCAGGCGAAGTTGTTCAGGATGCCAAGTCAAAAGGTGATAGTCTTAAAATTTCTGATTTGTCAGAGAAAGGCTTGCGATATGATTTAACTGTGCCGTTTGCGCGTTATGTTGTCATGCACCAGAATGAAATCGCTTTCCCTTTTAAACGCTTTCAGATGCAGCCGGTTTGGCGTGCCGACCGTCCTCAAAAAGGTCGTTACCGCGAATTTTATCAGTGCGATGCCGATGTTATTGGTTCAACTTCATTAATCAGCGAAGCAGAATTTCTCCTTATCATTCAGGAAGTGTTCAACAGTTTGCAGATTGGTGTTACCATAAAAATAAACAACAGAAAGATTCTGGCAGGCATTGCCGAAGTAATTGGTCATGCCGATAAGATAATTGACATTACCGTTGCCATTGATAAACTCGA
>DKKR01000092.1 GCA_002455375.1 Bacteroidetes bacterium UBA6661 | reverse complement strand
GTCTTCATAAAATCACCTATAACTTACTTATACTCGAAGGTTTTTATCCCTTTTACACAACCCTTTGTTGGATTGGCGAAACTTTACCTCTTTTTATCATTGTCAAAAATAGCAGAAATTTTAATTTGATAGTTTATTGTATTGTATTTTAACTTTCAATCACTATAAATCGTCAAATGGACTTTTTATTTTTTGTATGTCTCTTGTACTCACATGTGTATAAATTTCAGTTGTTCGGGAGCTATTATGTCCCAATAATTCCTGTATATATCGGATGTCAGTTCCATTTTCCAACAAATGCGTAGCATAACTGTGTCTAAGCCAATGAAGTGTTGCAGGCTTTTTGATTTTTGCTTTTATCAGAGCTTGTTTCAATACCAATTGCAAACTTCTTGAACTGTACTGTTCTCTCAATTTCTGTCCCTCAAACAACCAAACTTTCGGACGATAGGCAACATAATATGCCCTCAACATCGCTATCGTTTTATCACTAATTGGTACTACTCTGTCCTTTTTTCCCTTAGATTGCTTAACATGTATTAAATGTCTGTCTGATTGGATGTCTGATGCGCGCAGATTCAGTAATTCACTTCGTCTCAATCCACATGCATAGATTAAACTCAACATAGTACGGTGTTTTATGCTCGTTGGTGCAGTTAGTATTGCTTTTACTTCTTCTTTACTCAATACATTAGGCAAACGATGTTCTCTTCTAGGTCGTTGAATTAAACTAACTATCATTTCACGGTTCTCTACCGTACTAAAAAATAGCTTTACACCATTCACAAATTGATTTTGGTATGATCCGGAAAGCTGTCGCTTCAAAATATAATCGTTGTTAAACAAAATGATATCATCATTGGTGATCGCTTCTACCTTTTTATCTTTGAAATAATTCAAAAAAATATAAACAACCTCTAAATAGGTTTTAATAGTGTTATCACTATAGCGGTTACCCAATAGCCAGCGTTTAAAATAAGCAACTTTAGCGATGTTGTCTTCTGACAAAATCTCATTCTCAAAAGGTGAAAGACCAAATTGCCTACGATATTCTTTTGTATCAGGAAGATGCCATGTTTTTAAGGAAGCACTCCATCTGGCTCCGGCCAATTTCTTAAATCGGTTGATGAGCTCCGCTTTTTTATCGAAACTAACTGCAATGCGGTTTTCTGTTTTGTGGATAATTAGTCTCGCAGCATACATCACTTACAATACTTTTATATTAAAACCAGATTATCATACCAATAAATGCACTCTACAATGTTAATTAAAATTTTGATTGTTCAATTTATTTAAATGGTTTTGATTGTTTTCTATACCAACAATACTTCTTTTAATTGGCGAAAAACCTGGGTTCAAATAAAAAAAGGCTGTCTGAAATTATGACAGCCTTTTTTAAACAGCAAAGGTTTGGTTTTAATCAATTTCCTAATTCACTCATAAATTTTACGCGCATCATTCGAATTTCGTCAATAGTATAGTCGTTTTCGCCCAGTTCCATGAGCGCATCTTCTGCACTGTCACTTTCTGCTGTGCGGAAGTAGTCAAACACGTCTTGCTGCCTATCGGCATCAATAACTTCATTGAGATAGTAATTCAAATCTATTTTTGTGCCTGAAGCAACAATGCTTTCTAATTCTGTGATGATATCACCTAATGGAATGCCTTTGGCCTCTGCCATGTCATCAAGAGAGATTTTACGGTCAATGTTTTGGATGAGATAGACCTTGAGTCCCGATTTGTTGACTACAGATTTTACGATGAAATCTTGTGGACGCTCTATTTCGTTTTCTTCTACATATTTTTTTATGAGGTCAACGAATGGTTTTCCATACTTGCCTGCCTTGCCTGCACCAACACCTGTAATGTTTTTCATTTCCTCCATGTTTATGGGGTACTGTATGGCCATTTCTTCAAGTGAAGGCTCCTGGAAGATTACAAAAGGAGGCAGATTTTTTTGTTTGGCAATTTGTTTACACAAATCTTTGAGCATGGCAAACAATGTTTCGTCAGCCGCTGCACCACCACCACCTTCGGGTTCATCGTCTTCGTCACTGTCGGCACTTTCATAGCTGTGGTCTTGTGTTATTTTAAAGCTATGCGGCTTGTCCATAAACTTTTTACCTTCGTCACTGAGTTTAAGCAATCCATAATTGTCAATGTCTTTGAAAAGAAGACCTGCCAGTAAAGCCTGACGTACAACAGCCATCCAGAATTTAGCATCCTGATCCATGCCTTCGCCAAAGACTTCTAATTTATTGTGCTGATAATCTTTAATTGCTTTGTCGTCTTTTCCGATAAGGACGTTGATGATATGTTCGGCAGCAAATTTCTCTTTAACAGCCTGAACGGTTTCGAGCAACAATACTACTTCGTCTTGTGCTTCAATTTGTGTCTTTGGATGCAGACAGTTATCACAGTTGCCGCAATTTTCTTCTTCGTAGCGTTCACCAAAGTAGTGTAGCAGATATTTTCTGCGGCATACAGATGTTTCGGCAAACGAAACAGTTTCGAGAAGCATTTGTTTTCCTATTTCCTGCTCGGCAACAGGCTTGCCTTTCATAAATTTTTCGAGCTTTTCAATATCTTTAAAAGAATAAAAAGTTACGCAACGCCCTTCACGTCCATCGCGTCCGGCACGGCCTGTTTCCTGATAATATCCTTCGAGAGATTTTGGAATGTCGTGGTGAATGACAAAGCGTACATCAGGTTTGTCAATTCCCATTCCGAATGCAATGGTAGCAACGATGACATCAATTTTTTCCATCAGGAACTTGTCCTGTGTTTCGGCACGAACGGGGGCATCCAGACCTGCATGGTAGGGTAGGGCTTTGATACCATTTACGTTGAGTGTGCTGGCAACTTCTTCAACTTTTTTTCTGCTGAGGCAGTAGATGATTCCTGATTTGCCTGAGTGGTTTTTAACAAATTTGATAATCTCTTTTAGTACTTCAACTTTTGGTCGTACTTCATAATAAAGATTAGGTCTGTTGAAGGATGCTTTGAACAACCTTGACTCCATCATACCTAAATTCTTCTGAATGTCGAGCGAAACTTTTTCTGTGGCTGTTGCAGTAAGCGCAATGACAGGAATGTTTCCAAGTGCTTCTATGATTGGTTTTAACCTACGGTATTCAGGGCGGAAATCATGTCCCCATTCTGAAATACAGTGAGCTTCGTCTATGGCTAAGAAAGAAACTTTAATTTCTTTAAAGAAAGCAACGTTCTCTTCTTTAGTTAAAGATTCGGGCGCAACATAAAGCAATTTTGTTTTGCCTGACTTGATATCTTTTTTTACCTGAGCAATCTCTGTTTTGTTGAGTGATGAGTTGAGGAAATGCGCCACAGCTTCATCGGTATTAAATCCCCTCAATGCATCAACCTGATTTTTCATCAGTGCAATTAATGGCGAAACTACAATGGCAGTACCACCCATCATCAATGCCGGCAACTGATAGCACATAGATTTGCCGCCACCGGTAGGCATAATAACGAAACAGTTTTCACCACGCAACACGGTTTGAATAATTTCTTCTTGCTCTCCCTTAAAAGTGTCGAACCCAAAATATTTGAATAAAGCATCCTTGAGTCGCGCATCGGTAGGCTTCTGCTTATTAGAGGCAGCAACTATGGTTTTTACAACCGGCTTGGCTTTTTCGGTGCCCTTAGTTTTCTTTTCAACTACTTTTTCTTTCACCTTCACTTTAGTCTTTGTGTCGGTTTTTTCATTCTTGTCTTTTACAGATTTTTTTTTCTTTGTGTCTGCTAACATTTTATTTAATATACCAATTAAAAATTTGAGTTAACTAAAATAGATATTTTTGTTCAATAATATTGCAACAAATAATAATTTTCAAAATTACATCAGAAATACATCAGATTGAAATCAGCTCAACAAATAATTAAAATTGCCAAAAAGACGCTTCAGATGGAGTCTGCGGCTGTTAGTGGCTTGCAACAATATATTGACCATGATTTTTTTGAGACTGTAAAATTAATATATTTATCGAAAGGTAGGGTAGTTTGTACAGGAATTGGTAAAAGTGCCATTATAGCTCAGAAAATAACAGCCACGCTAAACAGTACGGGCACACCAGCCGTGTTTATGCATGCTGCCGATGCCGTTCATGGCGACCTTGGGGTAATCCAAAAGGACGATGTAGTGATTTGCATTTCCAAAAGTGGCAACACACCGGAAATAAAGGTGCTGGCACCCTTGCTAAGGTTGGCCGGAAATAAACTTATCGCTATGGTTGGCGACACTTCTTCTTACCTGGCACAACAGGCGCATTACATTCTTAACACTACCGTAAGCCGCGAAGCATGTCCACATAACTTAGCTCCCACAACAAGCACTACGGCACAATTGGCTATGGGCGATGCCCTGGCTGTGTGTCTGCTCGAAAACAGGGGGTTTTCAAGTAAGGATTTTGCACGCTATCATCCCGGTGGGGCATTGGGAAAAAGATTGTACCTGAAAGTTGGTGATGTTTATAAAAACAATGCCAGTCCGCAGGTAAAGCCCACCGATGACCTAAAAAAGGTGATTGTCGAAATATCGGGAAGCCGCCTTGGGGCAACTGCCGTTGTAGAAAAAGGTAAGCTTAAAGGTATAATTACCGATGGCGACCTTAGAAGGATGCTTCACAGGAGTGGTGACACGCTGGCAACAAAAGCAAAAGATATTATGACCTCAAAGCCTAAAACCGTTAGCCCCGACACCATGGCTGCCGATGCTTTTGTTCTGATGAAGTCAAATAATATTACTCAGTTGGTTGTGGCTGATAAAGGGAAGTACCTTGGTTTTGTTCACCTTCACGATTTGCTTAAAGAAGGCATTTTCTAATTTTTAATCAAAGAAATGTTTTTTAAAAGGAAACCCGACCCTAACTCAGAAATGAATTTTCTGGATCACCTTGAAGCCCTGCGTTGGCATTTGGTGCGTGCAACATTGGCCATTTTTGTTTTAGCCGTTGTAGCATTTATATATAAGGACATCTTGTTCGATAAGATAATTTTCGGACCCAAGAACCCTCATTTTATTACGTACAGGTTACTTTGTATGCTTTCGGAAAAATGGTCAATAGATTTATGTATTACCGATATACCATTTCGCCTGATAAGTACCACCATGGCCGGGCAGTTTACTACACACATGGTAGCTGCCGGAATTGCAGGCCTGATTTTAGGATTCCCTTATTTGCTTTGGGAGATATGGCGTTTTGTAAAACCTGCATTGTCTGCCAAAGAGAAGAAATATACCAGAGGTATAGTCTTTTCTGCTTCGTTTTTGTTTTTCTGCGGAGTGGCTTTTGGATATTTTATTCTGGCACCGTTGTCTATTAACTTTTTGGGAAGTTATAAGGTGAGCGAAGAGGTGCAGAATGCCATCACACTCGATTCGTACATCAGTATTGTAAGCATTATGACATTGGCTTGCGGAGCAGTTTTCGAGCTGCCGATACTTGTATTTTTCCTTACCAAAATAGGTATCATTAGTCCGCAGTTTATGAGGCGCTACCGCAAACATGCTTTTATTGTAAACCTTGTTGTTGCTGCATTAATAACACCATCGCCAGATGTTACCAGTCAGATGCTGGTGGCTATTCCTTTGTTTCTGCTTTACGAATTTAGCATATTTGTTTCTGTTGTAGTAGCAAGGCAGGAGCGTAAAAACGAATAAAAAGAAATCACATGAGCAAAAGTATAGATGAGTTTAACAGCTATCGTGCTAAAATGAATAAGCGCATTCTCGAATCTGATAATCTGGTTCTGAAACGCCTCTATAATCTTGATGCCAATACCTATATGGATGGAGCATTGCCGGTTCAGACCAAAGAAATGCTTGGACTTGTAGCCAGCATGGTGCTGCGCTGTGATGATTGCATAAAGTATCATCTTATTCAATGTAAACAAAATGGTGTTACTACAGAGCAGATTTATGAAGTGTTTGCTGTAGCCAATATTGTGGGTGGAACCATTGTGATTCCACATACCAGAAGAGCTGCCGAATTTTGGGATGAGATTTAATTGTGTAGCTTATCTTTTTTATTCAATTGGAATGAAAGATAGAAGATAGGCAATTTAGCTGCTAAATATTTTTTTTCGTAGGTGGTTTGTATGTCCATGTCAACGGGCATCTTCGATTCTTTATATAAATCTGTTGTTTTATTTAATATAATATGACCGGCATTATTTACGGTTTGCAGTGTAAATTCATACAAATCTTTGTTGTCAGTCTTTAAATGTACAATGCCATTGGGTATTAAGAAAGTGCTGTATCTTTTTAGAAAAAGGGGAGAAGTCAATCTTTTGTTTTCTTTCGATTCCTTTGGCTGCGGATCGGGAAAGGTTATCCAAACTTCACTTACTTCATTTGCGGCAAAAAACTTTTCAATGGTTTCCATTCTTATTCTCAGAAAAGCAGCATTCATTATTTTTTCTTCGTTAATGGTTTTTGCACCACGCCATATTCTTGCACCTTTTATGTCAATGCCAATAAAGTTTTTTTGCTGATAACGTTGTGCCAAAGCAACAGTGTATTTACCTTTGCCGCAACCAATTTCCAAGACTATAGGTTGTGGTTTTTGAAAGATTGTTTCGTTCCACTTTCCTTTCAGCTCAAAATCCGGTGAGTGGTAGTTTATTTCCGGTTGAATTACTCTTTCAAAAGTCTGCATTTCTGCAAATCGTTTCAGCTTATCTTTTCCCATGATATTTATGTCAGGATAACGGTAATGGTATTGGCGATGTTATAAATTTATTTATCCTGACCGGAGGGTAATGCAATTAAATTAGAAAATAAACGGTACGCACCGGGCACACCTGCCGGCAATTGCCTGAAAAAAGCAAGCCCCGTATAAACAAAATGACCTTTGCCTGATTGTGCAATTATCAGACTTCCATTCAATGGACTTTCGCCTTTGTCATTGCAGCTTAAAGGTGTCTGATACTTTGGGTCAATCTCTTCTGCAAAATATATTCCACGCTCCTGAACCCATCCTCGAAAATCATTTGCAGTTATTTTATTTGGAGTATTTAATGTTTTGTTAGCAGGTTCTGTAAAACGCATTTCTGCAAATTCATCAGTAACTCTTTTTCTTGAAATTTTAAAAGGATAAGGTCCGATGTTATTGCCAAGTTTACCTAAGTTGTTGTTGGTATTGTATTGAACAATGTAGGTGCCACCGGACGAAACAAAGTCCATGAGCTTGTTTTTATAACCCATCAACCAGTCGTTGGTGTTATAGGCTCTTATGCCTGCAATAATCGCACTGTAGTTTGACAGATTATCGTTGCGAAGATTTTCTTCATTAAGAACAGAAATATTATAACCTGCATTCTGAAGACACTGCATCACTTCATCGCCTGCGCCTTCAATGTATCCTATTCTATTGGATGTAGTCTGCAGTTCCAGAGGCACAATTTTAACTTCCGAAGGTTTGAAATAATATTGGTAGGGGATATGCTCGTAATTGATTTCTTGCAAAGAATACGCTTCTGAATTAGTTGGTAAAATACTGACTTGTAAATGTTGATTTGCATTGATTTGGTCAACATCAGCTTTTACGTCTTGTTGTATAGTAGTATTAAAAATAAGTCGTTCGTTTTTTAATAGTTCTGTAACTGCAAATTCAGAGGGATTAGCTATATAACCGGAAGGCACGTTTAATTTAATTTTACCAGTAAAGGATTTACTCAGACTTCGTACTGTAAGTTTCAGTTTACTGGGTTTGTTGTTTATTAAAAGGCAAACATTTTCATTAAAGTTTACAGCAATAGGAGGGACTACACTGGTTGTCCTGTACTTTTCTCCTTCTACCGGATCAATCCATTTGTACCGAACAGGAACATTGAAAGTTAATGTATGGTCTGAAATTTTTACGCCTACAGAAACAGAAAAAACGGCATCATTAACAGGCTTCTCAATTATGTTTTGACTGTCTAAAACATAACGCCCCGATTCAGGTATGTTTTTCAACCAGTAATGAAAACTGTATGGAATATTTTTTGGCACAACAAATGATTTTTCAAGCGACCAAATTTTATTGTAATCAAGTTTTGTATTCATGCTTGTATCCGAAAATGGTAAGTACGAAACTGATTCAATTGTTGTAGGAGTTTGTGAATATACAATAGAACTGAGTTTAATATTTATGCTGTCACCATGAGTTACATACGGTTGATTCGAGGTAGCATCAAACCACAAACCTGCACATGCCAAAATAAGCTGTTCTGTCTCTTTAATTTTTTGTTTTTTCCAGTGATTATCTTGTAGTTTTTTTAACTCATCATATAGCTTTAGCAAGTCGGGTAAAATAGCAGATGGGTTTTTCATATCGAATTTAACCAAGGCTGTTTCAGTAAGGGACTTTATTGTTTCTGCTCCTTTAACTCTTGTCCAACTGAAATTGTTTTTGCAAAATAATGTTGTGCATGAAGTGTCGCCATCAATGTTTTTTAAATACTCAAGCATTGACCCTCTGATAATTTCTACACCAAACCCTTGACTCTTATGCTGACTCCGGCTTAATGCTGCAATTTCGCCACATCCTTTTCCCCACCAGGTATTGAAAAATCCGACATCTGTTTTCAATTGGTCATCACGCTGTGTGTTATTGTTTCCAAAATTAAAAGTGTTCCAATAGAGTGTTTTTGCTTGCCAGGGCTTTAAAGATTTAAGTTGCTCAGGAAGATATTTAGTATCAGCAGCCAATTTAAAAGCCTCACCTGCTAAAATTGCACTTGCTGTATGATGCCCATGTCCGCCTTCGCCAGTGGTCGGAAAACGGGTTATGATAACATCGGGCTGCAACAGCCTTATGATATATACTACATCAGCAAGCACACTGTCATGATTCCAGAAGGTAAAAGTTTCTTCAGGCGATTTGCTGTAGCCAAAGTCAATGGCGCGTGTAAAGTATTGTTCTGCACCATCAATTTTTCTTGCCTGCAACAATTCATTCGTTCTTATAATTCCAAGTGCAGCGCCCTGTTCTTTTCCAATCAGATTTTGTCCTCCTTCTCCTCTGTTCAGACTCAGGTAGCAGGTGCGTAAATGTTTTTCTTTTGAAAGGTAGGTCAGCAGTCTTGTGTTTTCGTCATCCGGGTGGGCTGCAATATATAAGACCGTTCCAACAGTGTTCAGTTTTTCGAGGTTTAGTCTGATCTCTGATGGATTAAAAGACTGTGCAGACAACACACTGCACCATAGAGTCAGCAAAAAAATAAAGTGAATTTTCCGAACCATAGATTTTAAAAAAAACCGAAACTACAATTTTTATCAGTTCATTTTGTTTTATAATGTAAAAACCGGATTAGAATAGGGGGGGCTGTATTTGTTTTTTGGAAGATGTTAATGTTCAAAAGTGATTGGTTTCTATAGCGGAAAAATCACAAATAGTGTTTGGATACTTCAGCATCTAGTGATAGGAGTTTGTATTACCTCGGTTTTACGGCCACAAGATTTTAGCATTACAAACAGGCAATAAAAAGCAGCCGCTTTGTTAAAAGGCAGCTAACGAGGTCGTTTTACATCCCTTTTTACCCTTTTATTGGGTTGTGTAATGTTGACTTTATGTTAGCGGCTGTTATACTTCTCAATTGAAACATTGTCGTTTGAGTTATTCAACACAGCTTGATAGAATTCAATATGTGAAAGATTGTATTTGCAAATGGAAATAATTTCTTGCATATCCTTCTCATTCATCTTTGCACCAAAAATTATTTCTTTATATGCTTCTGATGGTAAAGTAATAGTTCTATTCTGAACAGTTAACGGCTCATATGAAAACTTCTGTGTTCTGTATTCTTCTTCAAAGCTCCACTTTCTAAGTTTGTAATAAACTTGTTTCAAGTGTTGCATATTATAATCATCCCAAGGAGTTGGCTTAATGATTGGCAACTCATCGCAATAATTTACTGCACCACCTCCACCCAAAAACTTAAACATTATTTCGGAATGAAAACCAACGCAAAAACCGCAATGGTTCTCGCTATACTTTTCCCACATCGAATTATTGATTGGATTTGTGGTTAAGCTTAAAATACCAAGTCGCTTATCTTCTTCAATAAAATCTTTTTCCTGTTGCTGCTTAATAAAATCTTTGTCGTGAAGCGGACTTCTTTCAAACCAATATTGAGCAAATCCTTGATGCTGCTCTGGAGTGAACCTTGGATTTCGCTCAAGTGATTCTTGATGATACTTCCAAAAGATTTCATTTGAAGTAAGTAAATCGTAACGAATTAAATTCTTACAGTCGTGTGGGTCTTCAAATCCCAAAGGTGGCGACATGAATACTTGCAAGTTGGTCAAGATTGTCTTATGGTATTTGTCACTCCATGTTCGGTATTTGTAAACCGCTTTGGGCATGTCAATTTCACCCCAATCAACGAAATTCATATCTGTTTTTTTCGAAAAAGTTGTCATGTGTTACTGTTCAATAGAACCACAAAGGTTGGCGTTAGCACTGCCGCCAAATAATAGCTGGCAACGTCAGTTTATGAAAAAAATATTTCAAAAGCATTTACAAATATAAATTAATTCCAATAGTTTTAAGGAGAAAAACAGCAAATAAAAATGCCACAAATACAAGGTGTCAGCCGCTAAGCATGCGACCCGTACGCTTAGTGGT
>DKKR01000017.1 GCA_002455375.1 Bacteroidetes bacterium UBA6661 | reverse complement strand
TCGTTTACAAACAGTGTGCCTTCAACAAATATGTTTAAGGTATCGTATCTGTAATTCAGGGAAGTGCTGTAGGTGCTGTCGTAAATGATGAACGTGCTGCTGTCTGTGCAAGCATAGTTTACACTCACGCAAACACTATCCTTCCACGTAGTGCCCATTGGCGAAGTAACGCTTACTACATTGTAAAAACAGCTTCCCGGAGAGGTAAAATATCCTGATACGGTAAAAGTGTCGCATGCCATAGAGTTTAGCGTTACGGTGGCAGGCAGTGTACTGTTGGTAATTACAAAATTTGCAGGGGTGTTGTCTGCAAGAGTACCGGTCTGCGTATTTACGCTGTTGTTGCACACGGTAATGGTATAGGTCACCGCATCGGTAAAGGCTGCTGCCGTGTCGGTGCCGGCAGTTTTGGTAATGCTCCAGCAGTCGGGGCATTGGCTTTGTACGGTACTCATAAGGAATACAGGGCTTAACCTGTAATCGGCATTGGCATCAACGGCATTGCCGCAGTAGTCATGTGCATAGATGTTAAAATCGGGCAGTGTAGTGTCACCGGAAAACGAGCATCCGGCTACCAAATCTACCTGCAATATAAACTGGCTGCCGTTGTTAAAGCCTCCTTCGTTAAAACCAATTTTTGCCATACTGTCTGCAGCAAACAACCACAACCAGGGTTGTAGTGTAGGCAGCAACTGCGCAGTGTTGCCATTGGCACTAATGGTTACTCCGGCTACCATTAACGATGGGTTGAGGTTTTGCAGCAGCAGCGAGTCGGGATATACATAGCCCAATTGTGTGCTGTAAAAAGTAGCACTTACGGTGGTAGTGTCGCAAAGGGTATAAGGTGTTTCAAAACTTTTGCCGGAAGAGTAGAACTGCGTGGTGGCCTTTTTATAACTCAGGTTGAGTACTCCATATTCGCAAACGGAAGTGCTGTCGTAGGGGCTTGGAGGGTAGCCTGTGCAGTTCCAGCCAAAATGCACCTGCACCTGATGCGACAGCGTATCTGCCGGGCAGCTTGCCACACGGGCACAAAGGTCGCCTGTGATGGAGGTTCCTAACGCAAGGGCAGGCGTTAGCGCAATCACATTGCCTTGAGGAAATATGGTTTGTGTGCCATTTTTATAATGCCAGTCGGATAAGTAGGGCATGCTGCTGTCAACTAATGCCAAAAAAACATGGTCGGCCTGGGTGATTGCCGGCTGCGAAGAACTGATGTTTTCTATTTTGATATTGCGCCAGCAAACCGTGTCGCTGTTGAGCAACGTAAAAGTATTGCTGATGCCTGTTTGCATCAGGTCAGGATTAATTCCTAAAGCATTCATCTGATGGTTGGGTTGCAACAGGTCGGCCTGATTGCAGGTGCCGCCTTGCAGGCAGGAGGGTTGCAATATGTTAAAACCTACCACACAGGTAGTGTCTTTGTAGGGAGGCACCAGCGTGTCTATGCACCACTGCGGCAATGGCAGCAGCGTTATATTTACAGAGCGGCTGTTATACTGGTCGCCATAAAACAAGGTGTCGTTGCCTGCTGGGCTGTTGTGCTGCATCATACACTGCAAAGCAGGCATATCGGTATAGCTGATGTTGAAATTGCCCAACGTATCGGTAAGGCTCAATGCTACCGTATCGCTCAAACAATCTGTGTTGATACCATTGAGGAAAACCAAATTCTGTACCGTAGCCCCACCTGCAGCATAGTAGCCTAAGGGAATATTTACCTTAAAATTTACAGGCATCAGCATGGGTGGCTTGTACTCATAGGGGTAGGCATCATACATCCCTTTGCCTCCGGCAATGCTGCTGGAAGCACTCAGTTGCAAAAGTTTTTTACATCCTTGTTTGTTTACGGTGTTGCTTTGATTTTTATAGGTTGTTCCGGCAAAGTAATGCTGTGCTCCTGTGGCTTCGCAAAAGAATGCGTACGTATTCATAAAAGCAGTGTCAACAAGCATGTTGCTCACATCGTTGCTGTCAACCGTCCATCCTGCACTGTCTAACTCAGCCACACTGTTGGGCTGTTGCGGTATGTTGTGGCTAACGGTATGATGCGCCTTGCCACTGAAAAAAAACCGATTCAGTATTTGCGAAGGTTTTACATAGTCGTCAATATTCTGAGAGGCTACAGGGTTGAAATTGCCACAGACATTGTAAAAGACATGCAGCCTGTAATGTTGCGAAGGCATAAATCCCGTAAAAGTATTGTTGGTATAGGTAATGAGTGTAGGGTAATCATGAAGGGTGCCCGACAAGGTGCTGCCGTTGAGAAAAGAGGTAAAAGCATAGCGGTATTCATTGTCTGCTACCGAGGTGCCGGTTAAGAATTTAGAAACATCTGCCGTTCCGGCATTTATTTTAAGCAAAGTGCTGTAGCCATTGCCTGATGCAAATGTGTTGCAGTCTATACAAGTGCCATTACCGAGGGTATCATCAATATAAAAAACAAGACTGTCCACTGTAAGCTGCATAGTGTCTAATGCTAATGGGATAAACCTACTTAGTTGTAAAACATTAAAGCGAAGCCCTAATTGTTGCAGTTGACCGTAGTCATAGCCGCCATTAGTTCTGTCGCCATCCACAAAATTAGCTAAAAGAAAGTCTTCTACCTTGTCGCCAAAGCTACTCAGGTTTCTGTTGAGCTGAGAGGCATGTTACGCAAACCAACCACTGGTGTCTGTAATTTGTATGGGTGGAAAATCTGCCCTGCCGTCATTATCACTATCTTGCAAACCCATGGAGGATGCAGTACGTTGCATCTTATAACTATGTGCAATTATGCCTGGGGAAATGCAACCCGGACATAGGGTAAAAAGCTCTTTCCGCTTGTCGGACAGGGGTAGCCATTGCACCTGACCATTATTGTTGTTGATGACAGGTGGCGTGAGATGCCCTGCAAAGTTGTTGCCCGTATATTGTAGTGTGAAACAGTTGTCGGGGTTAGGCAGAAGATGAAAAGTTACCGAGTAGGGTGATGGGGAAAGGTCGCTGCCACAGCAAGCCTGTATTTTAAAAACAAAATTGCCGCTGTCAAGTACATTACGCATGCCACCCTCGGCAAGGTTAAAGTAAAAATAGTTGGTTGTGCGTCTGCAAATAGAATAGCCTATGGTATCGGAAGTGTAGTAGTATTCGGGATTAAAAAAAGTAGTGTCGCCACCGGTAATCTTTATAAAGAAAGCATCCTGCCAGGGACGAGTAATGCGTATGTTGGTATCACAAAAAACGGTTGCCCGCAGCCAACCATGCAGTGTATCGCAAAAATTTTGCAGTGTGTCGCAACCTAATAGTTGGTAAATGTTTACAGCAGAATTTCTGACTAAACCTTTCATCTGTACAGCAAAAACAGCTGAATCGCCATTGCCATTATTGTCAACACTCAGGTTCGATACCGATGGAAAGTATTGCAGTTTTAGATCTATGTCGTCAAAAGCAGTACCTATCATCTGTCCTGATATAAAATTTCCAAACAAGCCGGAGGCTGAATAGATGTTTGTTTGTGTACTACAAGTATTTTTTGTCCTCATGTTTTTAAACAGCCACTGGTTGTATAACTTGGGGGTGTTGAGCAAGACATCATTTTCTTCTGAGCAGCGCAGTGTTGTAAAACTCAGGTAAACCGTATCGTGTTGGCCAAAGTTTTTGATGCGTATTTGATTATTGAACATGGCCGTGGGGACAAGGTTTTTGCACAACCATTGTACACGTGTTGTCATCTGCGAACTGATGGTGCAAATGCTGTTTACACCTTTGGTGAGCGAAAACGATGCAGAGTCTATCAGTGTCAGATAGTTGGACAGGCCGGGATTGCCGCTGGTTCCCCATTCTGTCAAGTCAAAATTAAGGCTGTCTAATGCTCCTTTGCCTTTGTTCACAATCATATAATGCCACTGCTGGGCATTTAATGTATCATTAAAGCAACTGAACTCACGGTCGGCCCGTGACGGCAACAGACGGATAACATCAATACCGGCACTGTCATGATTGTTCACCGTATAGCTGTAGTTTTCTTTTCCACATTGCGAGCAAAAAGCTGCTGCTTGTGGCATGGTATAGTTGCATTGCCACCACAGCATAGCCGTATCATTAGCACAATTGGTCAAACAGGCATTGATACTTACTCTTTGTTTAATGATTAATGTATCAAGGTGTGCCAATTGAAGAGTATCTGCATCTGTTGCCGTATAGGGATACAAAGTTCCGTTGATACCTTTTTGATAAAAGATACTGTCGCTGGCTACTTGTCCGCAAAAGGCTGTAGCTCCCGGTGTGAAACCAAATCGTATGTTGGCACTATCGCCATTGTTACGGTAATAAAAATCGAAAAAACTGGGGGTCAGATAATAGGCATTAAAGCCGGTGGTGTTTTGCAAAACCAAGTCGGGTTTTTGCAGGTTGGACGTGGTGTGTATGTTGTCGTTGTCAACTAAAAAACTAAGGCCATTGTAGTTTAAAAAAGTCTGGTTCAAATCAATGGAATTGCTGCCAGCAATATGGCAATCTATTAAAGCCATATAACTGATAGTGGTATTACCGTTGTTGTTAATGGACATCACAAGTGTATCGCCATCAGAAACTAAAGTTGCATTGGTAGCACTCACCAATTGCAGTGTAGTGCCATCAGTAGTAGTGCAGAA
Organism: Bacteroidetes bacterium UBA6661; assembly: GCA_002455375.1. Taxonomy (GTDB): domain Bacteria; phylum Bacteroidota; class Bacteroidia; order AKYH767-A; family OLB10; genus OLB10. The sequence goes on along the minus strand of DKKR01000017.1, from coordinate 39,074 downwards.
GCTATTGGCAGTACCGCTAAGCGATGGCACTATTTGTAGCAGTGTGCCTGAAGGAGCACCGGAAAAAGTTACAGTATATAGGTTTTGGCGGCAAGCACCAACCTCTGCCGGAGGTGTTAGAGAAACATTTACCGTTTGTGATTGCGCTCTTGTAAAGAATGTAAACATGCAGATCAAAATGACCAAGGTATTTGTTTGGATTTGGTTTTTCATATTATTTGGTTTTTGGGTGTGACTAAATTACATTGATTTTTTGGATTTTATAGCGATTGCTTAAAAATTAAAACGCAGGCTGATTCCCTTGCTCGTCATAGTGGGAGTCGAAGCCCAGCACACGAAGCAAAAGGAACGCCCACGTTTTAAGTAGGCGTTTCTACTTTTACTTTCCTGTGTGCTTGAAATCTTCGACTTTTCTATGACAGGAAATTTTAAAGCGAAACGCTTTTTATTTTTTACTTATTTGTTTTCTCTATCTTATTTATTTTTAATCTATTTCTATTTTGTAAAAGTGTACAATATTATTGAAACTAACAAATATTTATTTAATAGTTCACATTGTCTCTGGAAAATTCTTCACCTTGTATGCTTGAATTTTCAAAACTTAAGCCTTTTTGAAAAAAATTAACTTTCATTATGAGTTAAAACCTTTCGGGGCAAAGATTAATTGTAATTTAGCGCCATGCCCATTTTTGAAAATATACTTTTGGCTCTACATGCTGTAAAGTCACAGTTGCTCAGAACAATACTGACAGTGTTAATCATTGCCATAGGCATAATGGCTTTGGTAGGAATACTTACTGCCATCGAAGGCCTTAAGGCATCCATCAATGAAAACTTCACCAGCATGGGAGCAAACACCTTCACTATCAGAAATTCAGGCTTGGGAATAAGGTTAGGTAATTCCGGCAAGAAGGCTAAACGTTTTAAAGCAATTACCTTACAGCAGGCAGAGTTGTTTAAGACCGGTAATAACTATCCTTCTATTGTAAGTATTTCAACCATGTGTAATGGAGTGTCAGTTTGTCGTGTAGGTTCTGAAAAAACCAATCCCAATATATTGGTCATGGCTGTTGATGAAAACTATCTGCAAACCGGAGGTTATTCAATTTCCACAGGTCGCAATATGACACAAACAGAGGCAATGCGTGGCGATAATGTGGTGATGATTGGCTCTGAAATAAAGAGTAAACTTTTTCCTGATGCTGATGCTGTTGACAAAGAAGTTTATATAGACAACAGAAAATATAGAATTATTGGCGTACTTGCCGAGAAAGGTAACAGCATGGGTTTTGGTGGTGATAAAGTATGTTTGATTTCATTAATCAACGGTAAGCAAAACTATGGCAGTGATAATCGTTCATGGACAGTTAGTGTTAAGGTGAATCATGTGTCAGGCCTTGAAGCAGCAGTTGATGAAGCAACAGGACTATTCAGAACAATAAGAAAAGATCGTGTTGGCGAAGAAAGCTCATTTGAAATAATAAAAAGCGACAGCATTGCAGCAATTGTAATTGATCAGTTGAAGAATGTAAGTATTGCAGCAACACTGATTGGACTTATCACATTGCTTGGTGCAGCAATTGCATTGATGAATATTATGCTTGTCTCTGTCACAGAGCGAACCCGCGAAATTGGAATCAGAAAATCGCTTGGTGCAACAAGGCTTGTAATCTTAAAGCAGTTTTTGATTGAAGCAATTGTTATTTGCCTCTTGGGTGGCGTAGCAGGAGTTATTTTAGGAGTGCTGGTCGGCAACCTGATGGGAATGGCTATGAATGCTGTTTTTGTGGTGCCTTGGAACTGGATTATTGCCGGATTGTTGCTATGTGGTTTTATTGGCATTGCCTCAGGTTTTTATCCTGCTATGAAAGCTTCGCGCCTCGACCCAATTGAGGCTTTACGCTACGAATAATATATTTGATCATTCTAATTCATCTGGATTATTTTATTATATAGTTGATTTTCAAATTTTTAATATAATTTACTTAAAGTAATTTATTGTAGCGATTCGCTTAGGATGAGTATCTTAAAAAAAAGTAAAAATTCTATTTTAAGAAATTAATAATAACACTATCTTTGCCGTCCGCTTAAAAAAGGCTATTAAACTGAAATATATATAAACAAATGTCAAACCAGTACGAAACCGTATTCATTCTTACACCCGTACTCAGCAATGAGCAGATGAATGAAGCGGTTGACAAATTCAGGAAAATCCTCACCGACAACGGTGCCATGATTGTTCATGAGAACAATTGGGGATTACGCAAGCTTGCTTATCCGATTCAGAAGAAGAACACGGGCTTCTATTATCTGATCGAATTTAAGTCAAGCGGTGAACTCATCAACAAATTGGAAGTCGAATACAAACGCGATGAGCGTGTGATGCGATTCCTTACTGTTGCGCTCGATAAGCATGCCATTGCTTACAATGAAAAGAAGAGAAAGAATGCAGAGTTGAAGAAGAAAGAACAAGAAACAGCAACTGCTAATTAAACGAAGGAATCATGAGCTCAAAACAAGGAGAAATTAGGTACCTCAACCCGGTAGCGGTTGATACCACAAAGAAGAAATACTGTCGTTTCAAGAAAGTTGGAATCAAGTATATAGACTATAAAGATGCCACCTTCCTGATTAAGTTTGTTAATGAACAAGGCAAACTTTTACCACGCAGAATAACCGGTACATCATTAAAATACCAGCGTAAAGTTGGTCAGGCTGTTAAACGTGCGCGCCATCTTGCCCTGATGCCTTATGTTGGAGATTTGTTAAAATAGGAGGAGGCAACAATGGAAATTATATTAAAACAAGATGTGAAAAATCTCGGCTATGCCGATGAAATTGTGAAGGTAAAAAATGGCTATGGCCTGAATTATCTTATCCCTAAGGGAATGGCTGTTATTGCCAGTGAAGCCAACAAAAAAGTGCATACAGAAACAATGAAACAACGTGCGCACAAGATGGCAAAAATCAAAGGTGATGCAGAGAAATTAGCTGATGCTATTTCAAGCGTTACCCTGACAATACCTGTAAAGGTAGGCGAAAACGGCAAGCTTTATGGTTCTGTAACTTCTCAAAATATTGCTGACTCATTGAAGAAATTGGGTTATAGTATTGATAAGAAGCAAATCGAAATGCCTGAAGAACACATTCGTAAAACAGGAACATACAGTGCAGCTGTTGCATTGCATCGCGACATCAAAGCGAAAATTAATTTTGATGTAGTTGAGAATGCTTAATCAGTTAAAGTAAATAAATTAATAAACAGGCAGCGCTTTATCACGTTGCCTGTTTTGTTTCATTAACACATAAATAAAAAAGAATATGGCAGATACAGGCGATATAGGAATTGGTTCAGTAATCAGATTCAACGGAGATTTATATCAGGTTGTAGAGTATCAGCATCGTACACCGGGCAACCTTCGTGCTTTTTATCAGGCAAAACTGCGTAACTTAAAAAACGGAAAACTTGCAGAAAATCGCTTCCGTTCAGGTGAACAAGTAGAGGTGGCACGTGTTGAATACAAAACCATGCAATATCTCTATAAAGATGGAGAGAACTTGGTGGTAATGGATAACGAAACTTATGAGCAGCATTATATTCCTGAGGTGATGATAGGCGACAGTGCCAGCTATTTAAAGGAAGAAATGATGCTGAAGATTGCTTTTGAAGGTGATAATCCTATACTTGCTGAGCCACCAACATTTGTTGAATTAGTAATTACTTACAGCGAACCCGGTGTTAAAGGCGATACTGCAACAAACACTTTAAAAGCAGCAACTTTAGAAACAGGTGCTGTCGTTCAGGTTCCGCTTTTTGTAAATGAAGGCGAAAAAATTAAAATTGATACGCGCACCGGTACCTATGTAGAACGCGTAAAATAAAATCTAAAATTTTTTTAATTAAAACCTCGCTTCTGTCGAGGTTTTTTTATTGCCCTTTTTGAACTATAAATTATAGTTGAACCTGTTTTCTTCAATCTTTTCCATTAAAAATTTCCTGAAATCTTACATTTTGTTTTTCGCAACATACAGGCCATTCAGTAACCAATAGTGCTGATAGCAGTATAAGTTGTATTCAAAAATGATCAGGTATGACAATTGATATACCACCGGGAATAATTTTAGTTGAGGATGACGACATTGACAGAATGGTTGTTACTCGTGCATTTGCCAAGAATAATATTAAAAACCCATTGCACATTGCTCGTGATGGCGAAGAAGCCTTAGAAATGCTTAAGGGCTTGAATGGTAAAGAAAAACTTGACCCCTTGCCTAAAATTATGTTACTCGATATTAATATGCCGCGTATGAATGGTCTTGAGTTGCTTCGTGAAATCAGACATGACGAAGAACTTCAAACCATTAGTGTTTTTATGCTTACAACATCCAAAGACGATCAGGACAGATTGGAAGCATATAAAAACAACGTAGCAGGTTATATTATCAAACCCGTGTCTTTCGACAAATTGGTTGAAGCTATAGCTGTATTGAATACTTATTGGAACCTTAGTGTGTTACCCGCTTAAATAATTTTTATCATGTCTTACAAAAAGATAAACCTGTTAGTTGTTGATGATGATGAAGTAGATAGAATTGCAATTAAGAGAGCAATAAAGTCATCAGGATTTAATGCCGATTTGCATTTTGGCGATACCTACGATGAAGGTATGGAGAAAGCATTAAGTATGGAATTTGATGTTTTGATAGTTGACTACTATCTGACTGTGATGAATGCAGGTGATTTCATTTCAGAATATTTTCAACGTGGTGGCACTGCACCAATCATTGTTGTTTCATCACAAGGTGAAGAAAAAATAGTTGTTGAACTGATGAAGGCCGGTGCCTGCGATTACATTCCTAAAGCTGTACTAACACCTGAAACAATAGCACGTTCCTTAAAGGGTGCATTAAAATCGAAAGCATCCAAAAACAATCATAGCAATATTGAAACTGCACTTGTGCAAACAGAGAGAACTCTCAATGCAGTGGTTTCAAAGTCGCCATTAATTCTGTTCAGCATCAATGAGTCAGGCATATTTACCTTGTTTAAAGGTATGGCAATGGACACAATCCGTTTGTCAGAAGAAGATGTAATTGGAAAGTCTGTTTTTGAAATCTGGAATAAACTCCCCGTAAGACTGAAGGACGTTAAGAAAGCATTGCTTGGAGAAGAGGTTAAGCAGAACATGGAGTTTGAAGGCCGATTTTTTGAAGTGCATTACATGCCATCAGTTAATAGCGAAGGTGTTCTTACCGGAATCATGGGTATTGCTACTGACATTACAGGTCATAAGGAACAGGAAGATGAATTGCGACAGCAAATTATTTTATCGAGCGAAGCTCAGAAAATGAAAGAGCAGTTTCTGGCAAATATGAGCCATGAAATTCGTACGCCTATTCACGGAATTATTGGTATCACAAAAATTGTTCTGCAATCACAGCTTGATAAAGACCAATCGCATTATTTAAATGCAATAAGAAAATCAGCAGATAATCTTTTAGTAATTATCAACGACATTCTCGACTTCTCGAAAATTGAAGCTGAGAAAATGACATTCGAATCGGTCTGTTTCAATCTGTTTGATCTTATTAATACCATCAATGAATTGTTTAAAGCTCGTGTGACAGATAAAAGCGTTAAGATAATAGCAGACTTCGATCAGCAGTTACCAAAGTTGTTAAAGGGCGATCCTGTTAGACTGAGTCAGGTTATTAATAACCTTATGGGCAATGCCGTAAAGTTTACACATAAAGGATCTGTAACACTTAAAACGGAACTCATTAATATTAACGACTCAAAGGCTAGCATAAGGTTTAAAGTTATTGACTCCGGTATTGGCATTGCCGAAGATAAACTTGCTACAATCTTTGATTCATTCTCTCAGGCTGGAACAGACATTACACGTAAGTATGGCGGAACAGGATTGGGCTTAAGTATTGCAAAAAAGATAGTAGAACTACAGGATGGAAGCATACGAGTTGAGAGTAAATTGAATCATGGCACAACATTCATTTTCGAAATGCCATTTGATTTACCTGCACCCGGAGAAGTGGAAACAGAAGCGAAGAAGGTTGCTGATGTACATGCCTGTTTTAGCGGAAAGATAAAAATCCTGGTTGTGGAAGATAATGACATCAATCGCTTAATCATAAATAAGCACATTAAAGATTGGGGTTTTGATCATGATGAAGCTTGTAATGGTTTGGAAGCAATTGAGAAATTGTCTGCCAATGACTATGATGTTATTCTGATGGATATAGAGATGCCTGAATTAAATGGCTATGCAGCTACAGAAAAAATCAGAACAGAAATGAAAGGTCATAAGTCGCAGATTGCAATTTTAGCCATGACAGCACACGTTTCTGCAAGCGAAAAAGAAAAATGTATTGCAGCCGGAATGAATGATTATGTCTCGAAACCATTTGACCCCACTGAAGTAAAAAATAAAATTATTGAACTTAGTGGCAAGGCTAATGAGTCTGTTACAGAGCAGCCTATTGAAGAAACTGCCAATAGTCAAAGTAGTTCTCAGGCTACAACAAAACTGACAAGCCTTAGTTTTCTGAATGAAATGTCGGGCGGAAATGCAGATTTTATTAAAGAGTTTCTATCATTGTTTTTGACTAACATACCGGTGTCCATTGATGAACTAGAAGATGGTTTGAAACATAAGGACTTTGAAAAAATCAGACAGTCTGCACATAAAATGAAACCTTCCTTGAATTATGTAGGTTTAAAGGATACGTACGAAACAGTAGCAACATTGGAAAAGTACGCCAGAGAGAAGTCGAATTTAGAGGATTATCCGGCAATGATTAAAAAGATTTCTGATGAATGTAGCGTTGCCTGTATAGAACTTGAGAGTGAACTAAAAAATGTAGAAGTATAAATAATAAAACTATGGCTAAAATTTTTATTGTGGAAGATGATGCAATGGTGGCAACACTGATACGCCAGTCATTGTCAAAAAATCCTGATTTCGAGATTCAGCATTTTGAATCGGCAGAGGAATGTTTAAACAATCTGCATCTTAACCCTGACATTATAACTATTGACTATCACTTACCGGGAATGAATGGTGTAGGCTTGATGCGAAGAATTAAAGATTATAATGCATCCATCATGTGCATTCTTGTTTCTGGACAAGACAGCCTTGAAGTGGTCGTTGATTCTTATAAAAGCGGAGCACAGGACTACATAATCAAGAATGATAATTTGTTCGTGAATCTTGAAAACTCAGTAAAAAATCTGAGCATGAATGTGGTGTTGAAGAAGGAGAATGAAATGCTAAAAGACCAGATTATTGACCGTCATAAGTACAGCAATATAATGGGTAGCAGCAATGCTGTGTTAAGAATTTTACGTCTGATTCAGAAAGTTGAAAAGAGCAATATGATGGTGCTGGTTACAGGTCAAAGCGGAACAGGTAAAGAACTTGTTGCACGCGCTTTGCATTATAATTCACCTCGTGCCCGTAAAAATTTTGTTACGGTTAATATGAGCGCCATTCCTGAAGAGCTTATTGAAAGTGAACTTTTTGGTCATGAGAAGGGAGCATTTACTGATGCCCGCGAACGCAGAATTGGAAAGTTTGAAGAAGCTAATGAAGGAACTATTTTTCTTGATGAAATAGGTGAGATGCCTTTAAGCTTACAAGCTAAATTGCTTCGTGTGTTACAGGAAAAAGAAATTCAACGCATTGGAAGTAATAAAACAATTAAGCTCGATTTCAGAATGGTGGCAGCCACTAACAGAAATTTGGCTGTTGAGGTTAAAGAAGGACGATTCAGAGAAGATTTATTCTACAGGATTCAGGGATTCCTGATTCATTTGCCACCATTGAAAGAAAGAGGTGATGATATTATTCTGCTTGCAAAGCACTTCCTTGACCTCTATGCTCAGGCTAATAAAACTCCTGTGGCACAACTCTCCAATGAAGCAGCTAAATTTATGCTTGACTATGAGTGGCCCGGAAATATTCGTGAACTTAAAGCTGTGATGGAAAGAGCAGCTATTCTTGCAGATAATGCTACTATTTCTGTAGATGATTTAATGTTTGTTAATTTATAAATCAGTACTGAATGATATTATTAAGCCGCACCGTAATGCGGCTTTTTTTATGCAACCTTTTTAGCGATTTTACATATAAGGATTTACGCAGATGAGGAAGAAAAGAAAGAAACACCTGCCCAACAGGCTAAGACAAAGTACTAAGCTACGACTGTCTTATCGTTTAATTGCCGTTACTGCAACAATGACAATGGCTGTTGTTGTTGGCGGAATAATCTATTTTAATATCTCCAACTCCAAAAAATCAAAGGCAAGTACTACAACATCAGATGCAGAGCAAAGACCTGTAGATTTTAATATTCCTGATTTGAAGCAAAATTTCAGAGAAGAAACTATTAATGGTATCAGAGTAAGAAAGATGAGGGATGAGCATGTCACGAATTAAAATACAGTTTTCTGTCTTTTTATTGATTTGTTATTTTGCATTTAGCAATTCTGTATTTGCTGTTACAAAAACTACAACAGCTTCGGGTAGTTGGAGTAATCCTGCTATTTGGTCACCTGCCGGAGTGCCTGCTTCTTCTGATGATGTTGTTATCTCATCTGCACATAGTATAACAATATCACAACCATCATTTTGCAAATCACTTATTATTTCAGGAAATGCTGTACTTAGTTTGTCGCCATCAAAATTACTTCAGATAAATGGAAGTGTCAACATAGCAGGTACACTTGATATGCATGGTGGTGACATTAAGCAACTTCTTGTTAACGCAGCATTACAGATTGGTGCTTCAGGCAAATTGATTTGGAATCCTGGAGATAACACGTTGGCCGGTGCATCACTTTTACTGAATTCTGTTGAGTTTTTCAATGAAACTTCAACTTTAGAAATCAAAAAATGGTATTCCTATGCAACTGTACCATTGGCAGCTGTAGTTACAGGTAATTTTGGGAATGTCACTATCAGCACTCAGGTGGGGAGCACTTTGTTTGAATGGAATCAGAATAATCTATTCGAAAGTCATCAGATTAAAGGTGCATTAACCATAAGCAATGGATGGGTTGTGTTGGATAAGTCAGGTAGTATTACGGATACTAAAATTGGTAAAATTATCTTGCCTAATGTCAATTCCATAATTGAGTTTCATAGTGGTAGTCATCCATCATCATTCAAGGTTACTACTGACAGTATTGCAAACATTGGTGGTGAAATAACAGGTATTCTTAATGGGGAAGGCAATATTACATTGAATGTAAACGGTGGCTTTCTGAATATGGGAAATGTAGAGTTAATCTACAATAAAGGAACTTTAAATACGGCTAATGGAAATGCAAAGCTCAATGTTGGAGGCAAGTACATGCAAACACATGGAGACATTAGAGGAGTCTTTAATCTTTCTTCAACAGCTGCCGGAAATGCAGAGTTCAAATTTAATTCACTTGAAATAACAGGTGGGTTGTTCTTTGCTTATTATGCTTGTAATGCAACAGGTGCATTAAATTCTGTTACTGTTACAAGTGATATGATACTTAACTTTTCAAATGCATCAGATAAATTCAGAGTTAATGGACTTACAACATTAGCAGGCTCGTATAGCAAGTCGCGTTCATTACTAAAGGTTGATGGTAACCTGATTCTTTCCGGTAATGCAGCAGCAGAATTTACTTCAAGTGGAAGTGTAGGTGCAGAAGAAAACAGAATCAAAGGTGATGTGAATATATCAGGACTAAACAGTAACTTCAACATGGGAAGCCATGCTGTTGTTTTATCTGTGAATGGAGACGTTAACATAAATGGTGGAAACACCTGTTTTTCTAGAACCCCGGGAATTTTACAAGTTAGCTTAAATAAGAATTTCTCATTGCAATCAGGCAATTTTATTTTAAAAGGTCATGAAGGAAAGTCTGACCTTACGTTGAATGGTGCATATTCACAGACCGGTGGTGTTTTCTATTTACATTCGAATACATTAACTGCATCAGATGATTCTATAAAAGTTTACTTTAAAAATTCATTCAGACAGTGGAATGGTATCATCAACTTTGATGACAATCCTGAAGGTGGTAAATCTGTAATTTATATTCAGGGAAATGAATTTATTGCCAAAGGCAGCTCTTTGATTACAAGAGCAGGTGCCGGAACCGGAAGTACTTTTGGAGCTATTTTATATAATACAAATGGTGATCTGAATTATCAACGGAGTACAGCATCTGTTATTGATCAGATTAAACAATATATTGTAGCAAATTGCAGGCTTAAAGTAACGGATGGAAATTTATTAATCAGCAGTCACAACCAGCCTGCTGTTGACTTTTTAAAAGTAGAATCCGGAGCAACATTGAATTTACTAAGTACGCAAATAAAGTCTAATCTAAAGTATCAGAATTCAGGTCTCACAGTAGATGCAGGCGGTACAATTATGACTGCGAATGCTAAAGGTTTTTTTAACACGTTGGGCACTGCCGCAGTTTGCAGTAATGGAAATATGAATTACTTTCTTGATAAAAACAGTATCGTTGATTATGCAGGAAATAATCAGTTGATAACAGGATCGGGTTCTGGCGTTATCAATAAAGAGCAGTTTAAGTATGGAATTTTAAGAGTGAGCGGAAGTGGCATTCTGGCATCAAACATTGAGATTCGTAACCGTATCGAATTAGGCAATTCAACAATTAAGCTGAATCAAAAATCTTTGACCATAGAAAGTGAAAACACCAATGCATTGTCATCATCGGGTGGCTCATTGATTTGTGTTTCAGAATCAGATAAGCTCATCTGGAAAAATATGAAAGGTGGAAGTATGTATTCAATTCCCTTCTCAAGCGATGGCAAGGTTGTTTCAAAAGTTTTAGTACAACCGATTGTTACTGGTGATGTTTCCATGTATAACTATTCTGCAAATCCGATATCCGAAAACTTGCCTGATGGAATACAACCGTTTATGGTCGAAGGAAAAGATGTTACCGATAAATCATTTGCGAAACGTATTGTTGGTTTCTATTCACAGGTTAAGGCAAATATTACTTTTAAATTCGATAAGAATGAAATTCTTGACTTCAACAAAGGTGATACCTTAGTTCTTATTAAAAATATGGGGCAGTGGGAGGTAACACCGTTCAGTACAATAGGTGATGATCAAAATCCAATTTCTATTCATGCAACAAATATTAATGCTAACGCAGTTTTTGCTTTCTGCGCTAATGCAGGACTTAAAATACCCGATAATACCAACGGAAACAATAGTTCACAGGGTACTTTTAGTGTAGATCAGGTTTCACCTGTACCTTTTAATGATTTTCTTAAAGTGAACATTAATGCACCAACTGTTGGTGTGGTTTACATGACAATTGTAGGCTCTGATGGCCGTGAACTTAGAAAGCAGATGTTTGAAGTTTCTGCTGGAAAAAGCATACTAACGCTAAGTGACCTGAGTAATTTACCCACAGGAGTCTATTTTATACAGGTAACCGGTTTCAAGCAAACCATTACAAGGAAAATAATGCGGTAGTAATGAAATGTAAGAAATCTGAAATTTCGATTATAGTTTTTACAACCTTTTTTAGTTTCTAAGAGTATAATCGTAAGGTTCATTCTATAAATTAATTATTATGGCAAGAAAATTAAAACTCCGTCAACGACAAAAAATGTCCCTAATGCATAAGGCAATTTTTGTTACTGCCGGAACATCAATAATGGGATTGGCAGTATATCTTACTGTCGTTATGAATACTTCCAATGTGACCGACTCACGTGCTGGAGCACTTACCAACATGATTCAGGGTTATGATGTAAATAATGGAGAAGTAATATGTGCATTTGACTGGAATGGTGATGATCCCACAAAGGCAAGTAAAGGACCTGATGCAATAAAAGTAAGCCCATTTGCTGTGGTAATGTCAGAAGGTGTTGAAGGTACAAACGGGTTGAGTGCCGGTAAAGGTAAAGACGGAATTGATTTGACTATTCCAACTGATAATTATTTTAACACTGATGGAATTGATATTAGTTTTGATTACAAAAGGTTAGATGATAATTGCGACTTCATCAGTCGTGGACGTTATTTTAACTTTGGTATGAAAAACGGAAAATTAGTCATTGCCTACCGTGTAAATCTCGAAAAGGGTAGAAGTTATTCAGTGAATGAAACAACTAACTATGAGTTGGTAAAAGATAATGATTTCAGAAACTACCGGTTTGTTTATAATCCTAATACAGGAAAGGGTGAAATTATGGTTGATGATGTTGTGGTTTGGAATTATCAGGGACCTAAAGAAAGATCAATGTTCTGGAAAAATTCTGACAATATTGTAATTGCAAAGAATATGAACGGTGGCGGTACAGATAAAACTATTCTTGATAATTTTATTATTCGTAGCACCACACATGTACAACAACTCCCAATCACTTTGCTTTCTTTTCAAGCAGAGGCTCGTGATCATCATGTCATGGTAAGTTGGTACACATCACGCGAAACGGATATAGACTCCTTTGTTGTTGAACGCTCTGTTGATGCTATTGAATATCAAAAAATAGGAGTTGTTAAAGCTAATGGAAATTCAGAAGTGTTGCGTGCTTATGCATTTGTTGATAAAACGCCTTTGGAAAACAAAATTGCCTATTACAGGTTGATGCCTTCAAACAAACCATTAAAATCAATAGCGGTGCCGATTATAGGTTATCGTTATAGAATGAACCACCCGGAAACAGCATTTAATCCGGCTGATTATCCAGCTGATACGGTGAAATAAAATTTGATCCGTTAGGTAGAAGAGGCTGTCATTAATCTGGCAGCCTCTTATTATTTGGGTGCTTTACGTAATAAGTAGATAGCAATAAATGCATACACTAAATTAGGTATCCATACAGCAACAACGGCAGGCACATTTCCGTTTGTTGCAAATGTTGTGCTAACTTGCATAAACATAATGTATGTAAAGCTTAATAAAATTCCTGCCCCTAATTGTAATCCTATACCGCCACGAACTTTTTTACTCGATATGGCTACACCAATTAATGTAAGTATGAATGTTGCAAAAGGATAGGATGTACGTCTGTATTTTTCAACTTCGTAAAAAGGAATGACCTCTGATCCACGTTGTTTTTCTTCCTTAATATAGTTGTTTAACTCCGAAAAATCCATTGCTTCAATAAAGTTCATTCTTCTGTTAAATTCAGATGGATGTATTGATAATGTAGTATCTAATCTTACTCCTTTTTTTAATTCTTCTGTCATGCCATTAATATTCCTGATGGTATAATTCTCAATACTCCACTTTTGTGCTAGTGAATCCCATGTAATTCTATCAGCCATGAGTTTGGTAACCAACTTTCCTCCTTCAAATTTTTCAATGCTGAACATAAAACCTGTGTTAGCTTTATTGTCGTAGCTTTCAAAGTAAACAAATTCACCCGGTTTAATTTGNNTGTGGAATTACCCAGTTGTTTAAATAAAAAGATGCAATAGCAATGACTGTTGCAGAAATAATATAAGGTCGGAGAAAGCGGTTGAAACTGATACCACTGTTTAAAATAGCAATAATTTCTGTTTGTCCGGCCATTTTGGAAGTGAAAAAAATGACTGAAATAAAAACAAATAATGGACTGAATAAATTGGCAAAATAAGGTATAAAGTTGAGGTAATAATCAAATGCAATAGCCTTTAATGGGGCATTTCTCTCAATAAAATCATCTACTTTCTCAGAAATGTCAAACACAACGGCAATACATATAATTAGTCCTATGGCAAACAGAAATGTGCCTAAAAACTTCTTGATGATGTAGAGATCTAAGATTTTTACTTTCAATGCAAACTATTTGGCGCAAAACTAAATTAAATCACTTATCTTTTGTAACAAGAATAGAGATGTTAATCGTTAATAAAAAGTTTGAAAGATTTAAATATTCATTTTATGACCATGTATTTTAGCGATAAAATTCAGAAATGAGATATCATTTTATTGCTATTGCAGGAAGCGCTATGCATAATCTGGCATTAGCCTTACATCACCTTGGTCATGACGTGTCGGGAAGTGACGATGAAATAGTTGAACCAGCAAAAACAAGATTAGCCAAGGTAGGAATATTGCCGGAGAAAACAGGTTGGTTTCCTGAAAAAATCAATGCTGATATTGATGCCGTTATTTTAGGTATGCACGCCCGTGCCGATAATCCTGAACTTGCAGAAGCAATTAGGAAAAAGATAAAAGTGTTTTCATATCCTGAATTTTTATATGAGCATTCAAAAAATAAAACCAGAGTTGTAATTGGTGGCAGCCATGGAAAAACTACCATTACTTCAATGATTCTGCATGTTTTGAAAACATCAGGAATTAACTTTGATTTTATGGTAGGCGCACAGCTGGAAGGCTTTGACACCATGGTTAAGCTATCAAACGATGCAAAGGTTATTATTTTAGAGGGAGATGAATATCTGTCTTCGCCTATTGACAGACGACCAAAATTTCATTTGTATCATGCCCATATCGGACTCATCAGTGGTATAGCCTGGGATCATATTAACGTGTTTCCTTCCCTTGAGATTTATGAGGAACAATTCAGAATTTTTGCAAGAGAAATTCCAGATGACGGAAAATTATTTTATTGTCTTAATGATGCAACTGTTAAAACTGTTTGTGAAGCCGAAGATGTGAAAGCATTAAAATCCGGTTACACTATTCCAAAACACAGCATCAAAAATGGTAAGACAGTAATTTATGATGACAGGAACAATGAGGTACCACTTCAGATTTTTGGTGAGCATAATCTGATGAATCTTGAAGGGGCAAGGATGGTATGCAACGCAATAGGTATTAGTAACGATGAATTTTATTCTGCAATAAGATCTTTTAAAGGCGCAGCCAGACGACTTGAGTTGCTTTCTGAGAGTAATCAGTTTGCCGTCTTTAGAGATTTTGCACACTCGCCTTCAAAACTTAAAGCCACATTAGAAGCTGTACGCAAGCAATTTCCGGAGAGAAAACTTATTGCCTGCATGGAATTACACACATTCAGCAGTTTGAATGAGAATTTTCTGGAAGAATATAATGGTACAATGGATGAAGCAGAGGTGGCAGTAGTTTATTTTAATCCCAAAACAATTGAGCATAAGAAATTGCCTCCAATTACTTCTGAAAAAATTTTCAAGTCATTTGGCAGAAGCGACATAAAGATTATGAATGACTCAATACAGTTGATGAATTATCTGAACTCAGAAGATAAGCAGCAAGTAGTTTATTTAATGATGAGCTCAGGAACCTTTGACGGATTAGATTTAAAATCTTTTGCAGAAAGATTAAGCACCTCCCATCAAGGTGTGTAATTAATAAATATCAACTTTTCTTTTATTGCCAAAGGCCCAACACAAAAACAGAGGCAGGGCTGCCGACCAGGTCACCTGATTATGTTGACCTTCGGGAATTTCAACATATTGAATATTTTTTGAAGGAACTCCTTTTTGTTTCATTTCAACTATCAGATCGCGGGCATCATCAATAGAATCTATAACACCATTTTTATTCCTGTCTGCAGTTTCATCTTTAGTACCGGTCTGAATCCAACACTTGATTGACGGTGCCGATTTACTTTTTCTTATAACCTGATGCATAATTCTGTCATCATCAGTATAACCATCTTCATACGATTTTTTTCTCCACCAGAAACTACCGCTAAAAACTCCTGCAGTTTCAAAAACAGCATTATGGTTCCATGCCAAGTCAAAAGCTGTTAAACCACTCAATGAAAATCCTGCTATTGCGGTCTTGGATGGTGTAAATTCTATCCCTGTAAAACTGCTGCACTGTGCAATCAGTTCGTCAAGTATAAATTTTGAAAATTGTTTTGCTTTATTACCTCTCTTTAAATAGTCAGCCTTACCTGCAACACCGTATTCCTGCAATCTGTTTTTATTTGCATGAATTGCAATTACTATGATTGGTTTAATTTTTTTTAATTGCGTCAAATGCTGAAGTGTATCTTTTAGTTGCAGCAATTCTGCATCCTGACCATCAAGCATAAACAATACCCCCGTGTTTTTAGCGTATTGTGAAGGCAAATAATAGTCAATTCGTACTTCACGTTTTAAAAACTTACTTGGAAATATGGTTGATATTAAATCATATTTCCACTCTGACTTAGGTAATGGCATAGCTTGGTAAATGAAATATCAGAACCAACCAGACTTTTTACGTCTTGTTGCACCTAAACCTAATGCTCCAAGTAAACTTCTTGTAAGTACACTGGTAACAGTTCTCATCACTTGTTTTCCTGTAGAGCTGTTTAGCACCTGATCTAACTGACTAGGCTCTTCTTTTGCTTCCGCTCCTTTAGTTGTTTTAGTATTTTCGGCAACTTGTGTTTCTAATTTTTTAGAAAGTACTTCAAATGCACTTTCTCTGTCAAGTGTTTCATTATATTTTGTTGTCAGACGCGATTTAGAAATACTTTTTGCTAATTCATCCGGTGTTAATATATCCATTCGTGATGCCGGTGTACAAAGCAAAGTATGTGCAATTGGTGTTGGCACACCCTTTTCATTTAAAACAGTGATTGCCGCCTCACCAATACCCAAAGTAGTCAGCAACTCATCAACCTTATAGTAATCTGAAAGCGGATAATTTTCAGCAACAAGTTTTAAGGCTTTTCTATCGTTTGCAGTAAATACCCTGAAGGCATGTTGCACTTTTAATCCTAACTGCGCCAATACGGCAGCCGGTATATCTTCCGGTGATTGGGTAACAAAAAATACTCCTATACCTTTTGATCGAATCAACTTTATTACTGTTTCAATCTGGTCTAACAACACTTTAGATGCATTGTTAAATATCAAATGCGCTTCGTCAATAAAGATTACCAATCGTGGTGCTTCCGGGTCACCAACTTCGGGAAATGTTGAATATACCTCAGCCAATAAACTCAACATGAAGGTTGAAAATAATTTTGGCTTATCCTGAATGTCAGTAAGCCTGATGATATTCAATTTACCATTGCCATTTTCGTCAATTCCTAACAAGTCTTCAACTTCAAAAGATTTTTCACCAAAGAATTTCTCGGCTCCCTGCTGTTCTATTTCAATAATTTTTCGAATAATGGTAGATGCTGAAGCGCTACTGATGGCTCCATAATCGGCTTTAATTTCATCCTTTCCTTCATTGGTTAAATACTGCAATACTTTTTTAAAATCTTTCAAGTCAAGTAAAGGCATTTGCTTATCATCACAATATTTGAATATAAGCGAAACAACGCCTTGCTGTGTATCATTTAAGTCAAGGATTTTTGAAAAAAGAACAGGGCCAAATTCAGAAACTGTTGCTCTCAATCGTACACCTTTTTCATCTGATAATGTTAAAAACTCAACCGGAAATTGTAATGGCTTCCAGGTAAGTCCTAATTTCTGATAGCGCTCATCTATTTTTGGATTTGTTGTTCCGGGACTTGCCAAGCCACTTAAATCTCCTTTTACATCCATCAATAAACATGAAACACCTTTAGCAGAAAGCGATTCTGCAATTCCCTGCATGGTTTTGGTTTTTCCTGTACCGGTAGCACCTGCAATTAAACCATGTCGGTTAAAAGTTTTTAATGGTGCTTTGATGAAACATCCTGTCAACGTTTCACCTTTAAGTACCGGTGCACCGAGCACAATACTATCGCCTTTAAACTGATATTCTTTATTTACGACTTCTTTAAACTGTTCTGTTAAGCTCATTTATGTATGGTTAAAAACTGCTGACAAATGTATGCCTAAAAGATGAAATTAAACAGAAAGGTTTATTTCTTTGCAACTTGTTAATGTATTTGACATAATGCCACAATATATGCCTGAGGGAAGTTCAGTTTTTCAAAGAATTTATAAACAGCTATTTCTGATTTTAAAATCGCTTATAACCTTTTCCTATCTGAAAATCATAAAGAACAAGGCTTTAAGAGGTGTTGCCATTTTATTTATGCTGATGGTTTATTATATTGTTCTATTGCATATAAACTTTCTTTGGCTATTTGGATATATGCCTAAAATGAGTGAAGTCAGAAATCCGCAAGTGGCTATTGCTACTGAAATTTATACCGAAGACAGTGTGCTGATTGGAAAGTATTATCATGAAAACCGAACTCCTGTGAGGTTTGATTCAATTTCAACTTATGCAGTGCAGGCACTTATTGCCACTGAAGATGTGCGGTTTTATAAACATTTCGGCCTTGATCTTTATGCTTTAATCAGTGGCGCATATTCCACAGCCAAGGGCGATGAACGTGGGGCCAGTACCATAACACAGCAGTTAGCTAAAAATATGTACAGCACCCGCAAAAAAGTCAATCAAGGTTTGCTGCAACATATTCCTCTTGTTGGCACATTGGTAAGTAAATCAAAGGAGTGGGTAACATCCGTTAAGTTAGAGATGTTTTATTCAAAAGATGAGATATTGGAAATGTACTTTAATACAGTTGATTTTGGTAATAATTGGTATGGTGTAAAGGTTGCTGCACAAAACTATTTCAGTAAACAACCATCGGAACTCAATTTGCAGGAATCAGCTATGCTTATTGGTTTGCTTAAAGCTACAAGTAGTTATAATCCTTTGAATAATAAGAAGCGCTCATTAACCAGAAGAAATATTGTTTTGTCACAGATGCAGAAGTATGGATATATCAGTCAGGCAACTTATGATTCTATCAGCCCATTGCCCTTGAATCTTAAACGCCCAACCAATAACCCTGCAACAAAAGATTCTTATTTGAGACAATTAGTTGCAAAAATTATTAAAAGTTATTGTGATGAAAATAGCATTAACATTAATGAAGATGGATTGAAAATTTATACAACCATTAACTCTCATCTGCAAAACTATGCAGAGTTGGCTGTTAAGGATCATATGAAAAAAGTGCAAAAACAATTTGATGAGCATTGGGGAAAACAAAACCCATGGCGTGACGATAATGGAAGAGAAATAATGAACTTTACAAATACTGCTTTGGCATTTACGCAGTCATACGACCGTTTGAAAAAACAATTTCCTTCATCGCCTGATTCTATAACTTATTATCTTAATAAGAAAAAGGTCATGAAAGTGTTTTCATACAATGGTTCAATAGATACAGTGATGTCAACCATAGATTCGTTGAAATACTATGCTCGCTTGTTAAATGCTGGAACCATGTCACTGAATCCACTCACCGGTGAAATTAAAGCATATGTTGGCGGAGTGGATTTTGATTTTTTTAAATTTGATCATGTTGTGCAATCAAAACGTCAGCCGGGTTCAACGTTTAAGCCGTTTGCATATTTAGCAGCAATTGAAGATACTTTTAGTCCTTGCAGCAGATTAGACGATGTACCGGTATCTATAGAGTATGATGGAGGTCAAATCTGGCAGCCTTATAATAGTACCGGTGCATTTACTTATTCAAGCAAAACATTAAGACGGGCATTGGCACAGTCGGTCAATTCAATTACTGCTCAAATTGCCGAATTGGTTGGATGGGATAAAATTGTTGAGTGCGCACATAGGGCAGGTGTAAAGAGCCGTTTGGATACTGTGCCGTCAATTTGTTTAGGTACAAGTGATGTTAGTGTTTACGAAATGACCTGTGCTTATGCACCTTTTGTGAATGGGGGTAAGAGTGTTGAACCCATTTTAGTGAAGAGAATTTGTGCAAACGATGGAACTTTGCTCAAGGAATTTGTTCCAGAATTCAAGCAAGTAATAACAGAAGAGAATGCATGGTTAATGTTATATATGTTGCAGGGTACGATTCAGGAATCTGGAGGAACATCTCAGGCATTATGGGGCTATTCTATTTTTAAAAATGGGAATGATGTTGCAGGTAAAACAGGAACTACTTCAAATTATTCTGATGCATGGTATATGGGCGTTACTCATGATTTAGTTACCGGTGTTTGGGTTGGTGCTCCTTATCGAAGTGTGCATTTCAGAAATTCATCAGGTCAGGGATCGCGACTGGCACTTCCTATATTCGGAAAAATGTTAGAGAAAGCTTATCAGGATCCCAAGTCAGGTGTTGTTCTTGGAAAGTTCAAAAAGCCAAAGAAAATTTCTAAAACAATATATTGTGATAATGATGATATTGAACTTGAAGCAGCAGATTCATTGTTAAACGATTCATTAATAAACACCGAATTGATGATTCTTGAAAATGACTCTGTAAAGTCAGATTCATTACAAGGTGGTAGAGATTAAAAAGAATTTTATTTTAGCAGAAAAAATATGCGTAGAAAAATTGTAGCAGGAAACTGGAAAATGAATGGTACATTAGATGATGCCATCAAACTGACATCTGAAATTGCAGGAATGTATAAGGATGAAATTAATTCTGATGTACAGGTTGTATTGTCACCGCCATTTCCGTTTTTGAATAGTGTTAGTAAACTCACTAATAATACTGCAATTAAAGTTGCTGCACAAAATTGTGCGGCACAGGCTTCTGGTGCTTTTACAGGTGAAGTTTCTGCCTCTATGATTACTTCATGTGGTGCCGGATATGTTATTCTTGGGCACAGTGAAAGAAGGACGTATTTTTCTGACACCGATGAAGTACTGTTGTTAAAAGTAAGACAGGCATTACTGAATGGACTTCAGGTAATTTTCTGTATTGGAGAAACAAAGGCAGAAAGAGAAAGTAATAGCCATTTTGACTGTGTAGAAAAGCAAATATTAAATGTACTCTCACAACTAACGCCTGACGAATTTGCGAAGTGTATTGTTGCTTACGAGCCTGTTTGGGCAATTGGGACAGGCCTAACAGCATCACCTGCGCAAGTTCAGGAAATGCATCACTTTATCAGAGAAGTTTTGAAGAAACAATTTGGTGAACAGGCCTCTGAAACTTCAATTTTATATGGAGGAAGTTGTAATGAAAACAATGCAAAAGAACTGTTTGCCTTACCTGATGTTGATGGTGGATTAATTGGAGGGGCATCTTTAAAATCCAGAAGTTTTATTTCGATTATAAAATCATTTTAACTGAATGAGTAATTCATTCAAAAGTGTTTTACTTTTTGCATTTTTGGTTTGCAGCTTATTTTCTGAAGCACAATCATTAAGTCAACCTGCATTTGTTGAATATAGTTTCAGTACTGGTAGGGTAGTTAAAAACTATCCTGTTTTTCCTGAAAGAAAATTAGCAGGAGTCAACAGTTTTATAATAGGCAGCAGATTAAATGGCATTAAGGCATGGCATCCTTATTATAATTTTCCTAATGCATCATTCGAACTTGCTTATGGCAGTTTAGGTAGTAATAAAGTTCTCGGAAATTTCTCTGCATTGCTTTACAGGTTAGAATTCGGTTACAAGTTGAATGATCAATTTTATACAGAAATTACGCCTGCATTTGGTATTGCATATTTTAATAAACCATTTCATGCAGATAAGAATCCTGAGAATACACTCATAGGTTCAGCATTTACATTTTGTGCGGCAGCGCGGCTCAACCTGCGATATTATATCAATCCATTTTGGTCTGTCAGTGCAGGTGCAGGTGTTTATCATTGCTCCAATTCGCATTATCAATTGCCTAACCTGGGTATTAACTTGCCATTTGCATCAGCAGGACTTCGTTATCATATCAGGCCGCTTAATTTGCTTTTGGGCAGTCGCAGTATTGAGAAGGATTCCGGCTATCATTTTCAAGTACGGTTTGCTGTTGGATATAACGAACAAGGGGCAAGTACATTTCCTGTGAATGGTCCAAGATATCCAATATATCTTGGAGCATTTTATGTGACTCGTTATCTGACTCCGGTAAATAAATTACATTTAGGCGTAGAAGGCTGGTATAACAGTGGCGTTTATGATTTTATCACCAGTCAGCGATATTACAATGATAAAGAGCATTTACGTTCAACAGCATGGCAGGCAGTAGTTGGCAATGAATTTTTATTTGGTCATTTTAGTATGCTGATAAATGGTGGTATATATTTCTATAATCCCGTTTATCATGAGAAGTTAAGAAGAGAAAACGAAACAAATTTTAAAAAGCAATTAAAAGGTTGGATAACGGCAAGACTCGGTTTTCAATATTATCTTAAAGATGCTACCATCTATCACAAAAGTAATTTTTATGCTGGTGTTTACATAAAGACCAACCTTGGCCAAGCCGATTTTCTTGAAACCGGTATTGGTTATGCCTTTTAGTTTTTAATATGCAACTTGAATAACTTTAGAAATACAGATGAATATTCTTAAGTAATATTTTGTATAGTTGCATCATAACAGAAAAAATGAAAAACAGAATTACAGAGTTGTTTGGAATTGAATATCCTATTGTGCAGGCAGGTATGATTTGGTGCAGTGGTTGGAGACTGGCTTCAGCGGTCAGCAATGCCGGTGGGCTTGGTTTAATTGGTGCAGGAAGTATGTATCCGGATGTATTAAAAGAGCATATTGAAAAATGCAAGGTAGCCACCAACAAACCTTTTGGTGTAAATGTTCCATTGTTATATCCTGATATAGAGAAACTGATGGCAATTATTGTTGCAGGTGGAGTGAAAATAGTTTTTACTTCTGCGGGTAATCCTGCCACTTGGACTAATTATTTAAAACAAGCAGGGATAACTGTGGTGCATGTTGTGAGTAATGTAAAATTTGCCTTAAAGTCGCAAGCCGCAGGTGTTGATGCTGTTGTTGCAGAAGGTTTTGAGGCCGGTGGTCATAATGGTCGTGAAGAAACGACTACAATGTGTTTGATTCCGGAGGTAAAAGATGCTTTACAGATTCCGGTGATTGCAGCAGGAGGAATTGGTAGTGGTCGTGCTATGATGGCTGCATTTGCATTAGGTGCAGAAGGTGTGCAGGTTGGGTCACGTTTTGTAGCCAGCGTGGAGTCATCGGCACATACTAACTTTAAAGACAAGGTTATTAATACATCAGAGGGGCAAACAGTTTTAACATTGAAACAACTGACACCGGTGAGACTGATAAAAAATAAATTTAGTGAACAAGTTGAACAGGCGCAACAGCGCTGTGCAACGCGCGAGGAATTGACGCAGTTGCTCGGCCGTGCAAGAGCAAAGAAGGGAATGTTTGAAGGAGACCTCAATGAAGGAGAATTGGAAATTGGTCAGGTGTCGTCACAAATAAAAAATATTATTCCTGCCCGCGACATTGTGAAAAATATTTGGAATGAATTTTTAAAAGAAAAAAACCGAATTGCTAATTTGTTTTAAATTATGATGAAATTTGAAAAGATAGTTTTACCCAATGGTTTGCCTGTGATTGTAAATTATGATCCTTCAACACCTTTGGTAGCAATGAACATATTGTACAAAGTTGGTGCACGCAATGAAGATGCAGGCCGAACCGGTTTTGCGCATTTGTTTGAACATTTAATGTTTGGGGGGTCTTTAAATATCCCTTCTTATGATGAACCTTTGCAGCGTGCCGGAGGAGAGAATAATGCATTTACCAACAATGATTTTACCAACTATTATCTGACTATCCCTTCGCAGAATGTTGAAACAGCTTTTTGGTTAGAGAGCGACCGCATGTTAAGTCTTGCATTCTCAGAAAAAAGTTTAGATGTGCAGCGCAATGTGGTAATTGAAGAATTTAAACAACGCTATTTGAATCAACCTTATGGTGATGTGTGGCTCAATTTGAGACCACTTGCATACAAAGTTCATCCCTATCAATGGGCAACAATAGGTAAAGACATCAAACATATTGAAGATGCTACACTGGATGATGTAAAAGCTTTTTTTCATAAATGGTATTGTCCTAACAATGCAATCCTCACCTTATCAGGAAATATTAAACCGGAATACGCTTTTAAGCTTTCAGAAAAATGGTTTGGCGAAATAAATGCACATGATTTATCTAAGGAGAGTTTGCCAAAAGAACCTAAGCAAAATGAGTACAGAAATATTATTTTAGAAAGAGATATTCCTGCAAATTCTATTTACAAAGCTTTCCACACTTGTTCGCGATTTGATGATGAGTTTTATGCTACAGAATTACTCACCGATATACTGTGTGGAAGCAAATCGTCTTTGTTATATCATACTTTAGTTAAAGAACAACAACTGTTTAATTCAATCAATGCTTATTTTACAGGTGACTTGGATAATGGATTGATGGTAGTTGAAGGAAAAGTAAATGATGGCGTTGAAGTAAAAAATGCAGATCATGCTGTTGATGTTTTGTTGCAACAAGTAGCTGATGATGGTGTTCAGGAGAAAGAAATGAAGATTGTAAAACAAAAAACAGAATCTGCGTTAATTTTTTCGGAGGTAAATATTGGTAACAGAGCATTAAATCTTGCATATTTTGAGATGATAGGTGGTGCAGAAAAAATAAATAAACAGTTACAGCAATATGAGGCTGTTAATTCAAATGATGTACAGCAAGTGGCAAAAACAATTTTAAAAAAAGAAAATGAATCTTCAATTTATTATTGCAAGAAAGGAGTCACTTTATGAATAGGGTAGCAGAGCCTGCGTTGACATTAATTAGTAAGATTGATATTACATTGCCGGAAAAGATTGTTCTGGACAATGGCATACAAGTATTTGTTCTTAATGCTGGAGAACAGGAAGTAACTAAGCTCGACATAGTTTTCAGGGCAGGGGATTGGTATGGTGAATTTAGTACATTAGCTGCTAATGTGAATGAGTTACTGGATTCCGGAACAGCAA
This sequence comes from Bacteroidetes bacterium UBA6661, assembly GCA_002455375.1. GTDB lineage: Bacteria > Bacteroidota > Bacteroidia > AKYH767-A > OLB10 > OLB10. The sequence goes on along the minus strand of DKKR01000017.1, from coordinate 14,416 downwards.
AACGTACAGCCTATGAAATTTCGCAGTCGTTTGACCAATATGGAGCCTATCTGAATACCACTTGTAATTTTGATACAGCATCAGTAAAACTTTTTACTTTATCACGATTTATTCCTGAAACTTTTTCTTTGTTACTTGAAATTATTTCAGAGGCAATATTCCCTGATGAAGAAGTGAAAATATTAAGAGATCAAAGTATTCAGCAATTAAAAATCAATAGTCAAAAGGTTAATTATATTTCAAGAAATAATTTTAACAAAATGTTATTTCCGGGTGATCATCCTTATGGCAGGTCATCTTCAGTAGCAGATTATCAGAAGTTGAATTCTGCAGATTTACTTTTATGGCATAATCAATATTATCAACCTCAAAACTGTTTGATTTTTCTTAGTGGGCGTTTTAATGAGGATGCTATTAAATCTTTAAATCAAATATTTGGAAAGTGGAAAGATACTTCACCGGGTAAAATAATTGAGAAAAACTTTTCTGTTGAAAATTATAAGCCTGAAAAAAAGTATATTGAAAAAAATGATGCATTACAAACTGCTATTCGGATTGGATGTCATGCCCCTAACAAATTGCATCCCGACTATATTCCATTAACAGTTTTATCAACAGTTTTAGGCGGGTATTTTGGCTCAAGGCTGATGAGTAATTTAAGGGAGGAACGTGGTTATACCTATGGAGTTGGTTGTACATTAGTATCTTGGCTTCATGACGGATACTTCTTAATCTCAACCCAAGTGGGTAAACAACATAGGGAGCGTGCAATAGAACAGATTTATCTTGAAATTAAAAGACTTCTTGAAGAAAAAATCTCTGACAATGAGCTTAATCGCGTAAAAAATTATATGACAGGTGTTTATCAAAGAAGTTTAGACGGTCCAATGCTTGTGTCTGATAGAATAAGATCTACGGTTTTATACAATCAGGATTTCAATGTTTTAAATACATATTTACAAATCATGAATTCTACAAATTCTGACCAGCTTATTGAATTGGCGAATCGTTATTTTTCTAATGAAATGACTGAAGTTTCTGTGGGTTAAGTTAAATGAGTTTTTACGGTGACAACCCTGTTAAAAAAATATCGTTTAAATATTAAATTTATGATGTAGAAATGAAGAATAGTTTTATATTTGTGCAAACAAATTTAATGAAGCTATGATACGAAAACACATTTTAGCACTTTTGATATTCTGTACGCTATCTACATTGAATGTCAAAGCAAGTCACCTTTTTGGTGGTGAAATCACTTGGATCTGCATTAAGTCCGGACCAGACATAGGTAAATTTCAATTTACCTTAAAGGTTTACAGAGATTGTAATGGGGTGATTTTTACTCCACCATCAGCAATTCAAGTTTATGGAAATCCATTGGTAACTTCCATTCCAATTAATGCTGCTTTAACAGTAATAACTGATTTAAGTCCCGCAGGCTGTGGTTTCTCATGTGCAAATCCTTCTGACGGGGCTACTCAGGAATTTATTATGAAAACCAACCCTGTATTTTTAAATGGAACACCTCCTGCAACAGGCTGGGTTTTTGCTATTGATGATTGTTGTAGAAATTCATTGGTGAATGTTGGTGGTGGTGGACAAGGCTTCACCATCAGAGCGGTGATGTATCCATTTAATGGACAGAATATGAATCCTTGCTATGATTCATCACCATTTTTCAAAGAAAGACCCAACACCTATATCTGTATTGGTTATCCTTATACCTATAATCCAACAGCAGTAGATCCTGAATTGGATTCACTTTATAGCGATTGGGCTTATCCATTAGATCTACCATCAACTACACCACCTGCAGCCTTCAATGCACCAATAATAAATTTTACAGCTCCTTATACAGTGAACAGTCAATTGCCCGGTAATGTTACTATGAACCATCAATCTGGCGAGATTACTTTTTTTGTGACTACAGCTTCAGGAGTAACCGGAAATTTCGCGACTTGTTTAAAAGTTACAGCTTATAAATGTAATCAAAAAGTTGCAGAAATTTTCAGGGATTATGGTGTTGTGCTTATAACTAATTGTTTTGTACAAAATCCACCAACAATTAATCTTCCGCCTGCCATTAATTTACCGTTTGCAGGTGGAACAGTGAAAGATACAACGGTTCATGTTGGTGATACTGTCAGGTTCAGGATTGATGCTACGGATTTTCAAAAGAACATTGGTTCCGGAGCTGCTTTTCAAACCATTCGAATTGATGCCTATGGAGATCAGTTTGGGAGCCCTATAAATACCAATAGCGGGTGTCAATATCCACCATGTGCCAAATTTGATAAACTTACACCCGTAATTTCACCTTTAGCAGCTTTTATCAATTTTGAATGGGTCACCACGTGCGATCATATTATTAAACCCTCGGGGTGTTTGCGCGAAAGAAATACCTATTATTTTATCATTAAGGCACAAGATAACTATTGCAATGCGCCTGCCATAAGTACGATTACAATAAGTGTTACAGTAATTCAATCCAAACCTTTAGAACCACCACATGTTCGAGGGGCATCCGTTTTAAATACTGCTGGTGATGTTGGTCTTTATTGGGAAACACCCGGTGTAGTAAATCAGCTTGATACACATCATGTATTCAATTCTTATCAGATTTATGCATCAAATAATTTTGGCGGTCCGTTCACATTGGTTGATTCAGTTGCAGGAAACAAAGATTTTTACAAACAAAAAGGTGATACCATTACGGCAACACAATTGAATACATTAATAGGTGCAAATGCAAATAATGGTCCTGTTTATTTTTATGTTCAAACAAAGTCTTTGTGTAATGGTGATAGCACTTCTGTCCCTTCTGACACTATCAGTACCATGTTTGTCAGCAGCACTCTTGTTAATTGTGAAACGCAGTTAAATTGGAATTCTTTATTTAATCATGCTTATCCCGGGTCAGCGGGTTTAGTTTATAAGATTTATCGAGAACATCCAATTGGTTCACCTCCTGTTCAAATTGCAACTGTACCTAACACATGGCCAAATGCAACTTATACCGATCCTTTTTCTAAAACAGTATGTCGTGATAGTGTGAAATATTATGTGTCCATTGATGATACTCTCATCATTATTCCAACGCCTACAATTACCAGATGTGTCTCAAAATCTAATGTCATAAAGAAAGTTATAGATAATAGATTCACTGCAAATATTTCTCCTGCAGGACCAACAAATCTTTGTCCCCCCAATTGTGTCAATATTACAGCCTCTGCAAATCCAAGTCCTGCATGTTTTACAACTTCCTATCTATGGAGTAACGGTGCAACAACAGCAACCATTACTGCATGCAATGCAGGCGCTTATTCTGCTGTTATAACACAAAGCCCAAGTGGCTGTACAAGTACCACACCATCACATGTTGTAACTTTAACTCCGGGGCCTACTGCAAATATTGCAATTTCAGGTGTAAGTAATGTCTGTCCCGGTGATAGTGTAAATCTTCAATTTACTTTTGCAGGAGGTGCGCCTTATACTTACAGTTATAATGTTCCCGGTCCGGGTTGTGTTGGAACAACAGTTGTAAATGCTGTAGCCAATTCATCACCGGTAATAGTGAGAGTGCCTGTTAATTGTAATTTTAACTATACACTCAATTCTGTAATGGGTGCATGCGCAGGCACTGTCAGTGGTAGTGCAAACGCAACAATTAAAGCATTGCCGACTGCAAGTGTTGTAAATACAGCAAATGATACCGTTTGTAATGGAGGTGGTTCCACAATATCACTGGCATTTACAGGTACAGGGCCTTGGAATTATGTCATTAAAAGCAACACAGGTCCTGATATTACAGCAACTACGGCTTCAAACCCCGTTTCAATTAATGTTTCACCAACTTCCACTACAACCTATACATTGTTTAGTGTTCAAGATGCTTGTATAGGTACAGTGTCAGGTACCAGAAAAATTGTTGTTCTGCCAGTGCCGACTGCTGCCATGTCTATTACAGGAAACGATACAATTTGCAGCGGCAGCTCAACAACAATTCGTGTTGACTTTACCGGAACAGGCCCATTTGTTGGAAATATTAAAGACAACACAACTGGAGTTTTAACACCGGTAAATACAGCAGCAACATTTATTACGCTTAATGTATCACCAAATTCAACCACTACTTATTCGTTCCAGAATTTCACGAGTTCGAATAAGGCTTGCCCAGGTACCATATCAAATAGCATTGTTGTTGCTGTAAAAGCAATTCCTACAGCAAACATTTCAAGTGTTACCAATGCAACAATTTGTAAAAATGACAGTGTGCGTATGCAAGTTAGTTTTACAGGTAATGGAGCACCATACTCATTTGGTTTAGTGACCAATGCAGGAGCACCAACAAATGTAAATGCAACTTCGAATCCATATTATTTTTATGTACATCCAATCAGCAACACGAATTATATAGTTACAACAGTTTCTGATGCATTTTGCAGTAAGACAAATATCAATGATACAGTTGCTGTAACAGTAAATCAATTGCCAACTGCCGTCCTTTCAGGAACAACAACAATATGTGCAGGTCAACCGGCTACTTTGACAATTAACTTTACCGGAACAGGCCCATTTACAGGAAGCTGTGTTGCAAGCACCGGTGGTACAATTAATTTTAATACATCAGCTAATCCATACACTTTTAATGTTTCGCCAAGTGCAACAACTACGTATTCATTAAGTGCTACAATTAATGATGCAAAGTGTTCTAATAACACCAATCCTGCAACAGCAATTGTAACGGTTAACGCATTGCCACAGGCATCTATTAGTGGTAACAAGACTATTTGTACCGGAGAAAATGATACATTGTTAGTCAACTTTACTGCAGGCAATGCGCCTTGGACATTCTATTACAAAGATGGATTAGGAAATACTTATGGTCCGGTTACAACCAGTAATAATCCCTATAAGGTAGTTGTTAGTCCAACAGCTACTACTACATTTCAACTCGATTCTGTGTTTAGCGGAGTTTGTAAAGGAAGTGTCAATGGAATTAGTAGTGTTACAGTAAGACCATTACCAACAGCAACATTTACAACCAGCAACGATACTATTTGCAATGGCAATGCCACTAACTTAACAATTCAGTTTACAGGTACTGCACCATTCAGTTATCAGTTGCAAGGACAAGCAGTGCAGAATGCAGCTACCAATCCTGTTACAATCAGTGTTAATCCAACAACAACGACAAATTACACATTGGTTCAGGTGAATGATCAGCTTTGTACAAGTACAACTAATCAGCAAATAAAAGTTACTGTGCTAAACTTACCGACAGCAACACTTTCAACAACTACTCCAAATTTATGTGTTGGTACTAGCGGAAGTATTACCATAAACTTTACAGGTAATGGACCCTTCACCACTGCATATTCAAACGGAACTGTGAATACACCTGTTGTAAGTAATACAAATTCTATTGTTATTCCTGTTTCACCAACAGTTAACACAACCTATTCATTAGTTGGAAATGTTAATAGCATGTATGGATGTAATGCACCGGTTAATCCGGCAACTGCTTTAATTACCGTTAGGCCATTGCCAACAATGACTATTAGTGGAAGTCCAATAATCTGTGAGAGCACATCAGCAAATTTCAACATTGCTTTTACAGGTACTGCACCATTTAATTATAGTTATTTTAATGGAACAGCGAACATTAACGGAACAACAAGTACAAATCCTTTGACAGTAACAGTAAGTCCGCCTGTAGGCACAACAACCTATACTCCTGTTAGCATTACCGATCAATATTGTACCGGAACAGCGTTGAATGGATCATCTGTTGTGAAAGTTAATCCAAAACCAACTGCAACATTATTTGGAAATGATACCATTTGTGTAGGAAGCAGTTCTTTCATTGCAATTAAATTTGTGGGTACACCGCCATTCGACTATAGTTATACTACAAATGGTGTTTCATCAGGTAGCCTTTCGTCTCCGGTTGACTCTGTTTCAATCCCTGTTGCACCTAATGTTAATACAACGTATGTGTTGTCAACCAGTATTTCTGATGCTAATTGTTCCAACAGTAATATCAATCAGTCGGTTTACATGAAAGTAACACCTATACCGACAGTAACTATTTCAGGAACAAATGCAATATGCAGCGGAGGTTCTACAAATCTTACTCTTAATTTTACAGGAGAAGCACCCTATACTTATTCTTACTTAGCCGGTGGAACTTCTGTGGGACCATTTACAACCAATAATACTTCTGTAACAATTCCTGTGAGCCCAACTAGCAATACAAATTATACGCTTCCGGCAACAGTTAATGGAAATGGATGTAACGGTCCGGCATCCGGAAATGCAATGATTACAGTTAATGCTATACCGCAGGCCGTAATTACAACTGCTAAAGATTCTATCTGCAAAGGTGATAGTACTCAATTATCAATTCAATTTACAGGAACTGCACCATTTACTTATCAGCTACAGGGACAAGGAGTTTCGAATGCAACATCCAACCCTCATACATTCTATGTGTCGCCTCAAAGCAATACATCATATGTGCTGACCAACATTACGGATAATAACTGCCCTGCAGTGATTAATCAGAATATTGGAGTGAAAGTATTGGACAATCCAACGGTTGCTATTACCACAGCAACACCTTCATTGTGTAAAGGAAATCCGGGAAGTATTACGCTTAACTTTACTGCAAACGGACCTTACAATGTAACTTACAATGACGGAACATCTAACTTCCCTGTAACATCAACATCAAATTCAGTAACAATTCCTGTTACACCAACAGCAACTACTACCTATACATTGTCTGGTGTTGTTACAGGTTTATTAGGATGTAAGACTTCTGCAACCGGATCAACAACTGTTACAGTTCATGAATTACCACAAGCTGTTATTTCAGGCAATCCTGTTATATGTCTCAATGAAATAGCACCTATTCAGATTCAATTTACAGGAACAGCACCATTTAATTATAGTTATCAGAATAATGTTACCGGTCAGATTAATAATGGAACAACATCTCAAAATCCATTAACCATAAATCTTAGTCCAACAACAACAACTTCCTATAATTTGACTGCAATAAGTGATAAGAATTGTCCAGGAACTCAAATAAGTGGTCTGGCAAATATTACAGTTAATCCATTGCCACAGCCTGTCATTACCGGTGTCAATGCCGTTTGTGAAGGTACCCCATCTGTGCTCTCAACTACATTGCCATATACAAGTTATCAATGGTCAAATACAGGAACAGGAAGTACAACAACAGTTACAGCTACAGGAAACTATACGGTTCAGGTGACAGATAACAACGGATGTAAGAACACATCACCTTCGTTTGCATTCATTGCACATCCATATCCTGTGGTGAATTTTACCAACGACACCAGCAAGACCTGTCAGGTTCCTAGAGTAAATTACTTTAATCAGTCATTGTATCAGCCCGGTGCTACATTCAGTTGGATACTTGGCGACAATGCAACATCCAATGAAGTTAATCCATCACATATTTACAGTCAGCCCGGCACCTATAATGTGCAATTAGTAGTCACTAATCCATTTGGCTGCAAAGACTCTATTGAAAAACCTGTTGAAGTAATATTCTATCCATTGCCAGTTGCACAATTTACAGCAAACCCAATGGTGACAAATATTTTTAACGGACCAGTAAGTTTCACAGACCAATCTGCTTATGCAGTAAGTTGGAAGTGGGTATTTGGTGAAGGAGATACATTGTATGATCAGAATGTCACTCATTATTTTCCTGAGATTGGAGAGTTTCCGGTTAAGTTGATGGTTGAGAACATTTCAGGTTGTAAAGATGAAACACAACAAACTATTGTGATTAATCCATTCTGGTTACCCAATGCATTTACACCTAATGGCGATGGACGAAATGAAGTGTTCTTTGATCCAGGTTTTGCAATGGAATATTCAGGATTTAATTTACGTGTTTTCAACCGTTGGGGACAAATGCTGTTCCAGTCAGATTCTCCATCAAAACCATGGGACGGAACTAATGGTAAAGGTGAAATAGCGCCACAAGGAACTTATGTTTATACACTTAGCGTTACCAATAAAGGAGGTAAACGACATGATTTCAATGGAACTATTACTTTGCTGAGATAAATTTATGTAAAAATTAAATTGTTAGAAATATAACAGCCGTTAAAGTCATTAAAAGATTTTAACGGCTGTTTGCTTTTGGAAATATTTGCCAACAAATAGTATAAGTATCAGATGTAATATTGTGAATAAAAACAACCTCTTAGGATATGTTGGCAGACATATTATCCATTTGTTTATTTTAATTTTGAAGCCGTTAAAATATTTGTATTAAAATGAATCAATATCATGAATTACTCAGACATGTAATGACCAATGGGGTCGAAAAATCTGACCGAACAGGTACAGGAACTAAAAGTGTTTTTGGGTATCAGATGCGATTTGATTTACAGAAGGGTTTTCCACTCATCACAACAAAAAAGCTTCATACCAAATCTATAATACATGAGTTGCTATGGTTTTTAAAAGGAGAAACCAACATAGCGTATTTAAAGGAGAATGGTGTATCAATTTGGGATGAATGGGCTGATGCAAACGGGAATCTCGGTCCGGTTTATGGTCATCAATGGCGTTCATGGTCAACACCTGATGGTAATGGAATTGATCAGATAAGTACCTTGATTGATACAATAAAAAGCAATCCTGATTCACGCAGGATGCTTGTGAGTGCCTGGAATGTTGCTGATGTTTCAAAAATGGCATTGCCACCATGTCACATACTTTTTCAGTTTTATGTAGCTAATAAAAAATTATCATGTCAGCTTTATCAGCGTAGTGCTGATATTTTTCTTGGTGTACCTTTCAACATAGCTTCTTATGCTTTGCTTGTTCATATGATTGCACAGGTTTGTCATTTAGAGGTTGGCGAATTTATTCATACACTTGGCGATGCACACATTTATTCAAATCATTTTGACCAGGTAGAACTTCAACTTTCACGAACACCTTATCTTTTGCCAACATTACAAATGAATCCATTAGTGAAGGATATCTTTAAGTTTAAGTTTGAAGATTTTTATTTTTCGGACTATCAGTCGCATCCTGCGATAAAAGCACAGGTGGCAGTTTAATCAAATGATTATTTCAATAATAGCTGCAATGGATCAGAATCGTTTAATTGGTTCTGAAAATGATTTGCCATGGCATTTACCTGTGGACATGAAATATTTCAAAGAAACTACTTTGGGCCATTATGTTCTTACAGGTCGAAAAAATTATGAGAGTATTCCGGAAAAATTCAGACCGCTAAAAGGTAGAACGAATTTAGTTGTATCAAATTCTAAGATTCAATTTCCCGGTGCTATTATGATTTCAAACATTGAAGAAGGTATTGAAATAGCAAGCAGGGCAGGGGAGAAGGAGCTTTTTATAATTGGTGGTGGGCAAGTGTTTAAACAATCAATGTATCTTGCGAATAAGCTTTATATTACCCTGATACATCATCAGTTTAATGGTGATGTTTTTTTTCCTGAAATAAACTGGAAGCAATGGAACATTATATCAAGAAAAGATGTTGTGCCTGATGAAAACAATAAGTATGCTTGTTCTTTTATTGTAGCTGAAAGAATTTCAGTGCAATAATTATAAGTTATAAATCATTTTCCTTCCGGTAAATCTCAATCATATCTTTTAGTCCCTGATCAAAAGAAACGGAAGGATGCCACTTCTTTTCACGCTTAATTTTAGAGTAATCAGCTTTTACATCCTCGACTTCTACAGCACGTCTTTTTTCGTTACATGTTATCGTTGGATTTTTTCCGGTGAAAGAAATTACCTTGTCGACTATTTGTTGCACACTAAAGCTGCTGCCACTGCCAATATTATAAACATTAAATGTGCGTTCTTCTGAATGAGTTAACAAACATTGCAGGAATGCATTACAAACGTCATTTACGTACACAAAATCGCGTTTAGGGGTAAGCGTTTCAAGATTAAGCTGACCTTTAAAAACACCTTCAATGATTTTGGGAATGAGAAAAGAAGAATTCTGACCCGGTCCATAAATATTAAAAATTCGTAAAACGTCAACCGGAACATTAAATTCTTTATTGTAAACATGACACAGTTGCTCACAAATTATCTTACTTGAAGCATAAGGATTCCACATGTTTATAGGGTGATTCTCGTCAACAGGAAGGTAGTTTGGCTGGCCATAAACATACGATCCCGAAAAAATAAATCGCGCATTACGTTTCTTGCATAGCTCAAGAGCATTGAGTGTTCCATTTAAATTAATGGAGAAAAATGCAGCTGTATTATTGTATGAATCCGGAACAAAAGTATGCGCTGCAAGGTGTATAAGGCAATCGAAATCGGGAATTGTATTTAATGTTTCTGCTTTTGTAATATCAATACCATAGGATCTTGAAATACTGACTACTTCAAAATTATTTTTTTTTAATAAAGCAGTTAATGCTTTACCAAGAAATCCACCGGCACCGGTTATTGCAATTGTAGCATTAGCCATTTGACTTTTTCTCTATTTCTTCCATCTGCTGGCATGCACGCTGATAATCTTCTAAGCGCCCAATGTCTAACCAATTTCCTTTATATTGATATCCTTTTACACTTTCCTTTGCCTCATGGAGCTTTATAATTAAATCAGGAACGTTAAAGTAGCCATCAGGCAAATATTTTAAAACGGCCGGTTCAAAAACATAAATGCCCATGCTTACCAAATATTCCAATGTAGGTTTTTCTTTCCACTCGGTAAATTCATTAGTTTGGTCTATCTTTATGACACCAAAATCAATATCAACCGTTCTGCGTGTTAAGCCGATTGTAGCAACGGCTTTATTGTCTTTATGAAACCTGAACATTTCCTCAAGATTTATATCGGTAAACAAATCGCCATTCATAAAAAAGAATGAATCTGTTAAATAAGATTCAATAAGTTTCATTGGACCAGCTGTGCCTAAAGGTTCTGTCTCACTTGAATAGATTATTTCAACCCCAAACTTTGAACCATCACCAAAATAAGAGCGGATTAATGATTCAAGGTAACCAACACAAATAACAACTTTGGTTACACCTGCATCTTTAAGTTGTTTGATTAATATTTCTAAAATTGGTCTGTTGCCAACGGGCATTAAAGGTTTTGGTAAACTAATAGTAAAAGGTGCCAATCGTGTACCTTTTCCTCCTGCTAATAATACTGCTATCATATCTTAAAATTAAACATTGTAAATATCAGGTTTGTAAAGATGCAAATGCTTTTCGAGAAAGTCAATAGTTTCTTTTAAACCTGATTGAATATTGTATGCTGGTTTCCAGTTGCTGTTGGTAACGAGTTTGGTGTTGTCGCAGTAGAGGCGTTCTACTTCACTGTTATCAGGACGAACACGCTGCGCATCTGTAATAATATTAATTTTCTTTCCCATCATTTCTGCAATTAGTTTAGCAAGATCACCAACACTGATCTCATTGTTCATGCCAATGTTTGTAACAGATCCGGTAAATTTTGCTGATTGAGCTATTGTGATAAATCCGTTTGCAGTGTCTTTAACAAAAGTAAGGTCTCTGGTAGGCGTGATGTGACCTAATTTAATATCACTTTTACCACTTAGTAATTGAGTAATGATAGTTGGAATTACAGCTCTGGCACTTTGACGTGGGCCATAAGTATTAAATGGTCTTACAATTTTTACCGGAGTGTTGAATGAAAGAAAATAGCTTAATGCAATTTGATCAGCACCGATTTTTGAAGCTGAATATGGTGACTGACCAACCAATGGATGCTTTTCATCAATTGGAATATATTGGGCAGTACCATAAGTTTCACTTGTTGATGTCACAAGAACATTTTCTGTACCATGTTCACGGCATGATTGTACAATATTATACGTGCCCTCAACATTTGTTTTAATGTATGCCATCGGAGAAACATAGCTGTACGGAATGCCTATTAATGCTGCAAGGTGAAAAACAGTATCGCAACCTTTAACAGCATGATGTACACTATCGTAGTCTCTGATATCGCCAGTAATAAATTCAATTTGATTGGCATATTTAGAACCTTCAAGCCAGCCATAATTAGACTTTGAATTATATCTGACAAATGCCTTGACATTATATCCGGCTTCTACACATTGTTCTGTGAGATGTGAACCGATAAATCCTCCTGCACCGGTAATTAGTACATTTTTCATCTGATATTATTTATATTAAGTTGTGTTTTTTTTAATAAGAGATTGCTTTCATTTAATTCCTTAATTTTCTGATGCCTTAATCGCATTTGATGCACATCATAAACATTTATCATTGAAAGTAGAATCATTAAGTACCAAAGTAAGGTGGTATAATCAAAAGGGTGACCTGTAAATGCATAAAATACATACATAATTAATAGTGTATATGCAGCGAACACAGAAGGGTTATGTGTTTTATGATAAATAGTAAATAGCTTAACAATAAAGCGAATTAAGAATATTAAAAATATTGTCAGACCAACAATTCCTACCTGCATTAAATATGCAATATACTGATTGTGGGCCATCCAATGTTTGGAAGTTCCAAAAAGCTGATTGACTGGACCAAGTTCATTAAAATAAACATCAAATAAGGTTTCCCATCTGTTAACCCTACCTGTACCTATAGACTTAGCAGCATCTGCATCACCACCTGAATCAACATAATTAATTTCCGTTTCAAAGCGTGTATTCAGATCATCAGAAAGGCTAAAAGACAGATAAATTGAAATTGCTAATGCCGGAATTATCAGAAACATATGCTTTTCATAAATTCCATACCACATTATGACATAAATTAAAAACATGACCAATGCACTTTTTGTCATGGTAATAACTAAAATGACGCCTGTTACACCTATAGTAAGTACTTTCAGAAATTTAAAAAAGTGATTTGGTTTTTTTAGCGTTATTGAAAAATATAGATTACAAAACAACAAGCAAATTACAGAAAGATAGGAAGGTGTACCAGGGTCATTATACAATCCGTTATATCTGACTACACCACGTGTGGTATCAAAATTTGATAGTCCTAATGCGAACACAAGTATCGTAATAACACCTGCAGCTAAAGTTGTTAGCCAGATAACCTTTATTAAGTTGACTCTTTTTTTAAAATTCTCAAACATCTCGATTGCCGCCATGAAGTATATCAAATAAGAGTTAAGCATTTTTAAATATACTTTTGTGCTTATAAATATAGATCTTGTATCAACAGAAACGTTAAGAAAAAAAGAAAATATTTGTAATCCGATAAATATCCAAATCCAAATCTCATTAAAGGTTGGATAAGAAATTGGCTTATTCAGATACTTAATTAATAGTAGAAGTGCTGAAAATACTCCTGATATTTCAAGAGCATTAAATTCCCCAATAATGTTGACATTTACAGTCATGTCAATGAATGGTTTTACTAAAAAAAGAGTTAAAAAGAAATGGCGGTTAAAGAAAAGGCCAACTATAAGAAGAGTGGCTAACCCAAAGTATGATGCAAGTGTTAAATAAAAATCAAGCATTTTGACAGTATTGTTTTATAGCTGACAGAAATCCTTTGGCACTTTTTTCAGCAGTGACATTATTCTCAATAAACTCATTGGCTTCAACACCCATTTTTTGAAGCAAAGTTTCATTATCTAAAAGTTCGTTAATTCGTATTGCAGCATCTTGATGAAATCCAAAATCCAGAATTAATCCGTTCTTAGTATCAAAAATCAAATCGCGTGCGGCACCTGCATTAGGTGAAACAATACATGGAAGCCCTGAAGCCATTGCCTCATTCAATACCAATCCCCAAATATCGCATCCGGTTTGAAATAAGAAACAATCTGTCTGTTCCAGATAAGGTGGAAGATCGGATTTTTGTTTAAATCCTTCAAATATGACTATATCCTCTAACTTTAATTCCTTAGTCAAGTTTTTTAAACTGTCAGCGGCAGGACCATCACCAATTATACGAAGCGAAAAGTCATTTCTTAGTTTCCTTAATTCATTGATGGTTTTTATTAGATCGTCAATTTTTTTACCCGGAGTTAAATAGCCCAGATAAAGTAATTGTTTGCTAAGGTTAGCCTTTCTGTTAATTCGTTTTTTGGCTATTTCATTAAAAAAATGAGTATCAACAGTATTAATTGCAATGTGAATTTTTTTCTCGGGTGCGCCAATGTAGGTAAGATATTCTTTGGCTTTTGTACCATAAGCAATAAATCCCTTAGCTCTTCTAACTAATATCATTCTTAGCAGTTTTCTTAATACAGAATCTTTTCTGCCTTTAAAGTTAACAGAGCCTGACCAGATAAAATAATTAATATTCAGAAAAAAGGAGTAGAACCAGAGTTTAATTGTAGCCGGGCTATATCCAATCACAAAAGTAATATCCGGCTTATATTCACGATGTAATTTTAATA
>DKKR01000005.1 GCA_002455375.1 Bacteroidetes bacterium UBA6661 | reverse complement strand
GTTAATCCTTATTATGCCTATCAGCTTTTAGTCAATTATCCTGAAGGTTTTTGGATTTTAGGTGCTGTTTTTCTCTGTACGACAGGTGCCGAGGCATTATATTCCGATTTGGGACATGTAGGCAGAAAAAATATTTATGTCACCTGGACAATGGTAAAGTTCTGCCTTTTGATAAACTACTTCGGTCAAGGGGCAAATCTGTTGAAGTTTGAAGGAAAAACCATAGATGTGAACCCCTTTTATCAGTTAATGCCGGAATGGTTTCTGCTGATTGGTATCATTATTTCCACCACGGCAGCAGTTGTTGCAAGTCAGGCGCTCATCAGTGGGGCATTTACAGTGGTGAACGAAGCCATGCGATTGAATTTTGGTCCAAAACTAAAAGTTGTTTATCCAACCGACCTCAGAGGGCAGGTGTATATTCCAACCGTAAATTGGGTTTTATGTATCGGTTGTATCGGTGTGATTCTGTTTTTTCAACACTCTTCCAATATGGAAGGTGCCTATGGATTAGCAATTATCATAAACATGATGATGACAACAATCCTGCTTTCGTTTTATCTGTATCTGAAACGCTATCCACTACCTTTAGTAACGCTTACATTCTTATTATTTATTGTTATAGAAATTGCTTTTCTGGTAGCCAACTCAATAAAATTTGAACATGGTGGATATGTTACCATGATTCTTGCCATGTTTTTATTCGTAACCATGTATGTTTGGTATGCAGCAAGAAAAATCAGGAACCAGTTTGTGGATTTTGTCAAGGTTAAAGATTTTCTGGAAATATTAACCAACCTGAGTAAAGACGAATCTATTCCAAAATATGCCACCAACCTGGTATATCTGACAAGTGCCAACCGCAGAGATGAAATAGAATCGAAAGTGATGTATTCTCTCTTACAAAAATTCCCAAAACGTGCCGATATTTATTGGTTTGTACACGTTGATGTGCTTGATGAACCCTACACCATGGAGTATAAAGTAGAAGAAATGGTGAATGATAAAGTAATACATATTGACTTCCGTCTTGGATTCCGGATTGAGCCCCGTATTAATCAGATGTTTCGGCAGGTTGTTGAGGAGCTTGTGAAAAATAATGAAGTTGACATCACGAGTCGTTACACTTCACTTAAAGAAAAGAATGTAATTGGTGATTTCCGTTTTGTTGTTATTGAGAAAACGCTTTCTTACGATAACAAACTCACCTTTTACGAGAAATTTGTGCTTAACGCTTATGACTTTCTAAAAATGCTGAGCTTACCGGAATCAAAAGCATTTGGACTTGACACCAGTTCTGTTACAGTAGAAAATGTTCCTTTGGTGGTTAAGCCATCAGGGAAATTTAAACTGAAACGAATTTAATCGTTTTTGATTTTGTTATTGGGATAACGAACCAAGTGAATACGCTTTACTTTTTCGAGTAACAAGCTACGCAGTTCGGTAATATTTTCTTTTTCTGTAGCAGAAATAAAAATTGTTTCTACATTTCCTTTATTCATCCAGGTCTTTCGTAAATCGTCTAACGACATATTTTCACGAGTCAGGGGTGTAAGGTCATCAGCTTCTTTCTCAATATAAGTAAATGCATCAATTTTATTAAAGACAAGAATTACAGGTTTGTCTGCAGATTGAAGCTCCTGTAACATCTGATTCACCACATTTATCTGTGCTTCAAAATTAGGGTGAGAAATATCTACAACATGAATTAAAATATCGGCTTCGCGCACTTCGTCAAGTGTTGACTTAAATGATTCAACTAAATGATGCGGCAGCTTTCTGATAAATCCAACGGTGTCGCTCAGTAAAAATGGAATATTATCAAGCACTACTTTTCTGACTGTAGTATCTAATGTTGCAAAGAGTTTGTTTTCTGCAAACACATCAGACTTGCTAAGCAGATTCATGATTGTTGACTTGCCCACATTGGTATAACCTACCAATGCCACACGCACCATATTGCCTCTTGCCTTACGCTGATTAAAACCTTGCTTTTCTATTTCTTTCAAACGTTCGCGCAGTTTACCCAGCCTGTCGCGTACAATACGTCTGTCTGTTTCAATTTCTTTTTCACCGGGGCCGCGGTTACCTATTCCACCCTGCTGCTTTTCCAGGTGTGTCCACATGCGAGTGAGGCGTGGCATCAGGTATTGGTATTGTGCTAATTCTACCTGCACCTGTGCCTGTGCTGTACGTGCCCTTCGTGCAAAAATATCAAGGATGAGTTGTGTTCTGTCTAACACTTTTATCTGTAATATTTTTTCAATGTTGCGTTGCTGCGAAGGCGACAACTCATCATCGAAAACTGCAAGGTTTATTTCATTCGCTTTGACAAACTCATTGATCTCGGCCAGTTTTCCTGAACCCACAAAGGTGCGCGGGTCGGTATGATCTAACTTCTGTGTAAACGACTTTAATGTTTGTGCTCCGGCAGTTTCTGCAAGAAAAGCTAACTCATCAAGATACTCCAACTCCTGTTCTACAGGCTGATCTTTTAATATTATACCAACTAAAACGGCACGCTCCTTAACATCAGTAAGAGGCTTAAAAACGGTTTTTTCTTTCATCAATAAATTAAACTGAAATAAATTATTTCAGTGTTTGAACATACGCTGCAACGGCTGTAATTTGTTCCGGTGTTAGTTGATCTTTATAGGCAGACATTGTTTTTTTACCATTGGTAATGATGGCAATTTTTTCTTGAGGAGATAAAGCAGATTGGGTAAGATCCTTTGCACCACTCAATCCCAATTTTCCATCAGCACCATGACAAGACTGGCATTTGCTTTCAAAGATAACCTTACCTGCAGCAACACCTTCAAGACCTTCTGTATTTAAAGCAGTATCTGCTTTTTTCATGGATATGGATTTGGTTTCAGAAATGCCATAAGCATAAATCAATGCCATGAGTGAAATCAATGCCAATGAGCTGTTTTTCTTTTTAAAGGCAATTACTGCAAGTGGAATGGTGCAGGCAATAACAAACAATTTAACCCACAACCATGTTCCCTTGTTGCCTGTGTTGACAGCCAGATAAATTCCGGTTAACAAAAACAATGTGCTGATAATCATTTCTGCAACCTTGGTTTTCTTAACAAAGTTGTCTAATGCAGCATGCCTGTTCAACACTAATAAGGTTGCTTTAATGAGGTATAAAACAATAAAAAGTGAAACTACAAGTGTGTGTGTGTGCAAAATTCCTGTGTACATAATGATAAATGTTTTTGCGGAGAGAGAGGGATTCGAACCCTCGTTACGCTTTTGGCGTAAACACACTTTCCAGGCGTGCTCCTTCAACCACTCGGACACCTCTCCTTTATGAGCCTGCAAAGCTAACAAATTAACATGATGGCTAAAGAAAAAGCCTGCCGAAAAAAAATACGACAGGCTGAGAACCTAAAACCAAACCTATCTTTTGACCGTTGTCAACAGATTGATTAAAACCGAATCAAAAGTAGGTTGACAAACAGAATAACTGCGCCAATGCGTAGTTTGTTATCAACACATTTATTCACGACTAAGTTCTCCAGCCAAATCAAGTTGCATGTTCACTTTTATCTCTTGAAAATCCTTTTCGCTACCCAATAAAAACATCAGCTTGGTAATGGCAGCTTCTGTAGTCATATCATAGCCACTGACCACACCTGCACGCTTTAATGCAAGTCCATTCTCATACTTTTCCATCTGCACAACGCCTCCGCTACACTGCGAAACATTTACAATTACCATTTGATTTTTTACAGCATCACTTAGTTGCTTAAGCAACTTTTCATCCTTAGGTGCATTGCCCGAGCCATACGTTTCTATAATCAATCCCTTTAATGCACCTGACTTTAATATTGCTGACAAAACTTTCTCATTTACTCCCGGAAACAATTTAAAAATCATCACCGAATTATTGAAGTGTGCTTTTACTTTCAATGCATTGTTGTTAACCTCACGAATAGCATCGTGGTTGTAATTAATTTCAGTGCCTGCCTCTGCCAAAGACGGATAGTTTATAGATTGAAAGGCATCAAATTTTGAAGAAGTAAATTTCTCTGCTCTGTTACCTCTGAACAACTGATTGTTAAAACAAATACAAACTTCAGGAACCACAACATTTCCAGAGGCAATTTCAGCAGCGGTAATAAGATTGGATTTTGCATCGGTTCTGATTTCACCGATTGGCAATTGCGATCCGGTGAGTATTACAGGTTTGTTCAGATTCTGAAACATATAGCTCAATGCCGAAGCAGTATATGCCATGGTATCGGTTCCATGCAACACAATAAATCCATCATACTTACCATAATTCTCTTCAATGACTTCTGCAATTTGTATCCATCGTTCAGGTTGCATATCGGAGCTGTCAATCAGCGGGTCGAATGAATGAAAGTCTATTTTACAGGGAAGCTTCTTCAACTCAGGTACAACGGTACTGAGCCTGCCGAAGTTAAAGGGCTTTAATGATCCTGTCTCTTCATCATGTATCATACCTATGGTTCCACCGGTATAAATTACCAGAAGGTTCTTCTTGTCTGTCTTTATCATTGTTTAAAAATAACTTTAGAATTATTTGTAGTCTGCTCAGCAACTTCTGCCAATGAACAATTTTTTATGACCGCTAATTTCTGTGCTGTCAGCAATAAATATTCCGGAATATTTCTTTTACCTCGATGTGGCACCGGTGGCAAATAGGGTGAATCAGTCTCTAATACAATATGCTTTAATGCTACCTGACTAACAATTTTATCAAGCCCTGAATTCTTGTAAGTAATTACACCTCCGATTCCCAAAAACATTCCCATGTCAGTTATTGCCTTTGCTTCCTCTATGCTTCCACTGAAACAATGGAAAACACCCTTTACATTAAGCCCTGATAACTGTATAAGTTCAATGGCGCGAGCAGTTGCTGAGCGCGAATGAATGCTTACGGGAAGATTCAATTCACATGCCCATGCAATCTGTTTTAAAAAAGCTTCTTCCTGTTTTTTGATAAAACCTTTATCCCAGTAAAAGTCAAGACCAATTTCTCCAACACCAAAATAATTTCCTTTTGACAATTCAGACTCAACTAAAGCCAATTCATCCAAATAATTTTCTTTGACTGAACAGGGATGCAACCCCATCATAGGGAAACAATTTCCGGGAAACTGATTATGTAGTTCAAGCATGGCGTTAATGCTTGACTTATCAACATTGGGAAGAAAAAAACGACTTACACCGGCATCAATGGCCTGTTGCATAAGTTCATTCCTGTCTGCATCAAACTCACTGGCATAGAGATGTGTGTGTGTATCTGTAAAAATCATGATGCAAAGTAAATCGAATTTAAGTATTTAAACCAATGCTTACCTTTGCAAACAATGGCATTAGACATCTTTTCGAAAACCACAGTATGTCCCGAGTTTTAGTCATCCGTTTTAGCTCTATTGGTGATATTGTTTTAACAACACCTGTTTTGCGTTGTATAAAAAAACAATTGCCCAACACAGAAGTGCATTTTCTTACCAAGCGGGATTTTAGTGATGTACTGGCAAACAACCCTTACATTGATAATACTTTTTATGTTGATAACAACCTTCCGGAAATAATCAGACAGCTAAAAATGGTTGGCTATGATTATATTGTTGACTTACATCACAACATGCGTTCATGGAAAGTAAAAAGGGCATTAAGAGCAAAAAAATTCAGCTTTAACAAACTCAATATTGAAAAGTGGATTTATGTCAATTTCAAAATAAACAAGTTGCCACATAAACATATTGTTGACCGCTATTTTGATGCCATCAATCCAATGGGTGTGGTAAACGATGGGCAGGGGCTTGACTATTTCATCAACCCACTTGACGAAGTTGATATCAACACTTTTTTACCTGCATCATTTAGTCGGGGTTATGTAGCTTTTGTTGTTGGTGCCAAGCATGCTACCAAATGCCTGCCGCTTGAAAAAATGAAAGAAATCATCAGCGGACTGAAATATCAGGTTGTTTTACTTGGTGGATTTGAAGACAAACAAAAAGGAGCAACACTTCAGCAATTATTTCCGGAAAAAGTTTTTAATGCCTGCGGAACAACAAGTATTGGTCAGTCGGCATCACTCATCAAACAAAGTAAGGCAGTCATCACACATGACACCGGACTGATGCATATTGCTGCAGCCTTGCGTAAAAAAATTGTTTCCGTTTGGGGCAATACCGTCCCTGAATTCGGTATGTATCCCTATCTGCCTTTAAACAGTGTACCTTTCAGCATCAATGAAGTGAAGAATTTAAAATGCAGACCATGTTCTAAAATAGGATATAATACCTGTCCTAAAAAGCATTTCCGTTGCATGAATGACATGGATGTTAATGAAATAATAAAAAACACCGACTATTATTTTCAAAGTTAATACGTTGCCACAGGCTTTCACCACTATCAAAAGTTTAATAACCCTGTTGAATAGTTTCTGTTTAAGGTCTTTACAACAGTGCTATACCTATTAAATTTGCTGCCATGAGTGAAGATAATAAACTGGCACGTAAGGCACTTCGCAGTTCAAACATTTCTACCATAATTAGCATTTCACTTGTACTGTTTCTGATAGGTTCGCTGGGATTATTGCTCATCAATGCCAAACAACTTTCTGATTACTTAAAAGAAAATGTAATCTTAACAGTAATGATGAAGCAGGAAGCCTCTGATGCCGACATTCAGAATCTTAAAAAACAATTAGAAGGTAATGCTTTTATTAAAGAAGTATCGTACATCAGCAGCGAACAGGCAGCAGAACAGTTAAAACAAGAACTGGGCGAAGATTTTAATACTTTCTTAGGATTTAATCCATTGCTACCCCTGATAGAAATTAAACTTAAACCTGACTATACTGAAGAAAATAATATTTCACAGCTAAAAGATTTTATTTCTAAAAACAGCATAGTTAAAGAAGTTTATTTTCAGGAATCGTTGCTCGATGCCATCAATAAAAATATCAGAAATATCAGTCTCATCATACTTGGATTCAGTGCTGTGCTGTTTTTTATTGCAGGTGCATTAATCAATAACACTATCAGGCTTGCACTCTATGCAAAAAGAATGCTCATTAAAAGTATGAAGTTGGTAGGGGCTACAAGAAATTTTATCAGAAAACCATTTATTGTAAGAGGAATTTTACAGGGTTTCATTGGTGCTGTCATTGCTAATATCATGATTTTAATGGTGTTTTATTATGCCAAAAAGCAGATTCCTGAAATCATAGCATTTGAAAATCCGGTGAATTTGAGCATCGTTTTAGGTATTGTGGTGTTTTTAGGTATTTTTATTTCAGGATTCAGCACCTATTTTGCAGTAAATAAATATCTTCGCCAACGAACTGAAGACATCTTTTAATAATTCAAATTCATGGCAAAGGAAAAAACCATAACCAAAAATACCACAGCAAAACCTGCATCGAAACCGGAAATACAATTGGCTTTCGGGAAAATAAATTACATGCTTATGATTGGCGGCATTGTTTTTATACTGCTTGGCTACATGCTTATGAGTGGTGGCGGTTCTGCTGATCCGAAAGTTTTTAATCCTGCCATTTTTGATACACAACGATTAACAGTAGCTCCAATAATGGTAGTGCTTGGCTATGCCCTTGAAGTATTAGCCATTGTTGTGAACGCAAAAGATTAAACACACTTCCAAATATTTTAATGAATACACTGCAGGCTATCATCTTGGCCATTATTGAAGGTATCACAGAGTTTCTGCCGGTATCTTCTACCGGACACATGATTATCGGCTCGTCCGTAATGGGCATTGCCGAACTACCTATTACCAAAACTTTTACCGTGGCCATTCAGTTTGGTGCTATTTTATCTGTGGTATTTTTATACTGGCGCAGGTTTTTAGTAATTGATTTTAATTTTTACAAAAAATTACTGATTGCATTTATTCCTGCAGCTGTTTTGGGTAAGCTGCTTGACGATTACATTGATGCCTTGCTCGAAAATGTACTTGTTGTTGCAGCCATGCTGCTTGTTGGCGGAATTATTTTTATACTTCTGGACAAATGGTTTCAAAAAACGGAAGAACGCGGATCCGAAGAACTCTCAAAAGATAAATCTGCCTTTTACATAGGATTGTTTCAATGTATTGCCATGATTCCGGGAGTATCGCGTTCGGCAGCCACCATCATTGGTGGATTGGCTCAGGGACTCAACAAAAAAGCGGCTGCAGAATTTTCGTTCTTTCTGGCTGTGCCCACCATGTTTGCAGCAACACTATACAAAATGTATGGCTTTTATAAATTGAACGGAGGTTTCACTACAGAAGAAATAAAATTATTTGCTGTAGGCAATGTAGTAGCTTTTATTGTTGCTGCCATTGCTATCAAATCATTTATTAATTACCTCACCAAACATGGTTTTAAAATTTTTGGCTGGTACAGAATAATTATTGGTGCTGCAATTTTACTGTTGCACTTTGCAGGCATTGAACTTAAAATGCTTTAGTCGCAATGCCTGATTTTTTACTGGGCGAAACACTTTTGGTTGACAAACCATTGGAATGGACTTCGTTTGATGTGGTGAACAAACTAAGAGGCACCTTGCAACATTTGAAACTTAGTGACGGAAGCCGACCATACAAAAAAATAAAAGTTGGACATGCTGGAACTTTAGACCCACTTGCAACGGGTTTACTTATTGTATGCACCGGTAAGGCTACCAAAAGCATTGAAACATTAATGGGGCTCGAAAAAGAATATACAGGAACTTTTACCTTGGGCGCTACCACACCTTCTTATGATGCAGAAACACCGGTAAACAAAACCTTTGATATAGCACACATCACCACTGAACAAATTCATCAGGCAGCGCAAACTTTTATTGGAGAAACAGAGCAACTGCCACCGGCACATTCTGCAGTAATCATTCAGGGCGAGCGTGCCTATGAAAAAGCACGAAGAGGCGAAGAAGTAAAAGTAACCCCTCGAAAAATAAATATACATGACTTTGAGATTACAGAAATAGCAATGCCTGTTGTTTCATTTCGTGTTGTTTGCAGCAAAGGAACTTACATTCGCTCTTTAGCCAACGATTTTGGCAAAGCACTTAATTCGGGTTCTTATTTAAGTTCACTCATCCGTACACGAATAGGAGATTTTAAACTTAGCGCAGCACACACAGTTGATCATTATGTTGATGCCATAAGAAACTTGCATAAATAATTGTGGAATTCCAAGAAAAAATTAAAATGAGTTTCTTCATTTCAGTTTCAAATTAGCACTATAGTTTATTCGAAACGGAAAGCATATCCGCTAACAGATGCGGGATTAAAGAAGTAAAAAAAGTAGGTATCCCAAGTGGCGAGGCGAAGTTCGTAAGCAGGTTGTCCGAATCGATTTACTTTCATTGCTTTGTCTTTTTTAATTTGCAGTTAATCTCTATCAACTTCGTTTGGGTATTCTTTCTCTTCGTAGTAGTATGCTTTCATGTCCTTAAACCAACCAAATTTTTCAATTAAGTCGTCAAGATATTTTTTGGCTTCATCTGTTATTGGTGGCTCTGCTTGAAACATTCCAAACTTCCATTGTTTAAGTCCGTTAGTAGCAGCTAAAGCAATAATTTCTTTTTCACGAAAATTTGTCTTGTAGGAATAGATTTGCATAGCTTGTTGTATAACCCAATCAACTGTTTTTTCGTTTTGGTCAGGTGGATAATAAATCAACAAATGTCCAATCCCATTATATTCAGAATATCTCCTTGCAAGAATACCAGTTTGTTTTTCATATCTGGCAACTAAACTAAACAAGGTATTAGATAGCATTCTTCTTTCAGTTCGTCCAAGATTCATTAATTCTCTTGCCATAATTTCCCCGTTTGGCAGTTTTAAAATATCAGTTTGAACTAAATGGTCAATGAAATAACTTGCTTTGTCTGCTTTCCTCTTTAATGCTGCTGCTTCACTTGAATTGTAAGTGTCCCAAGCACCACTTAGGTTTAGAATTATTTCTTCAACATGGTCAGCTTTATAATTGATGGGAAATTTTCTTGCGTTGGTTAAAAACTCAGCCAACAAATCCTTCTCCTTACAATTCACAACAATCCTTTTTCCTGAACTTAGAATACCCTCCCTTTCATCAAGATACACAACAAAATCTTTTATTGTGTCAAGTTCTTGAATGATTGTTTCAAAGGTGTCTTTGTTAAAAATATTAATAAAGCCCTTTGAATTTGCTTCGTCCGAAAATTCATAGTGTTCAAACTGCTCTCCAACATTTACAGTGATTTTATAAATTTTCTTATACCTGCTTGGTTCAAATAATTCTTTATCTCTATCAGGATGCTTGATAAATATTTCTCGCTGACTATTGAAAAGTTTTCGCTGTGCACCATTTAGCTGACTTGTTGATTTCGCAATTACCTTTCGTTTATACTTTTCATAGTCGCCATCATAATTATGATTTTTCACTGACATTATTAGCAGAATGTCACGAAAGGAAATTAGTAAATCGCAAATCTCCTTTTTGTCACCATCAATATCAATAGGGTTGGGATAGCACCAGTATCGCAAGTAAGATTTAAACGCCAACTGATTTACATAATCCTCACCAGCATCACCCTTATCTTTGTTATTAGTTGTCGTCATCCAATTACTTGTTTCTTGCAGTCAGTTTGATGTTAGCAGGTCGCCCAAAAATTGCCGATAACGGCCACGCATTTATGCAGGACTGGAATTAGAATTCCGTCAGCCCGGAACCGTTGCCAAATTTATAACTAAAAGTTTATTGTTACTACTATCGCTCAATATAGCTTTTTCAGCCGGGACTACTGCTGAAAGATGCACCACTGCTCATTGTTAACACTTCAGCCAGGCTTGCATAAATGCGCATGTTATCGGCTGCCTTGTCGTCAAGGCAACGTTCACTACCAAAATTTCCACCATTTACTTTTTGTCGTCAACTCCGCAACCATAATTTTCTTTAAAGGCTTTGGATTAGTCTTCTCGTGTTCAAATTGTAACGCGGCTGCTGATTTTGTAATCCCCCAATCAGCAACGTAACCAAATTTATCTCTTTCTGTGCTGTATTCTCTGTCAACTTTTAGTTTGCCAATAAGTTCAAAGAAATTTGAAAACATTTTTTTGAAACTGTCAGGGTATGTCCAGACTATAATTGGGTTGTCCTTCCAGTTTGCATAATTTCTAATAAGGATTTCAGCATTTTCAAAATCCTTTAATGTAGGTTTGCTTTGTTGGTTTATTCTTGTTCCTGCAACTAAATTAAATCCAGTTTCGTTGTCGTTAATCTCTCCTAAAATAATAACACCACCGTAATTTCCATTTTCGTGGATAAATGTCAAACAGTCGCCAACGGAAAAAATTGGTTTTACATTTTTTGCTTTTTCTTTTGCTCTTGGTTTTGGCTTCGCTTTTTCAGTTTGAATTTTCTTCAAGAAATTCTGCAAATCAACTTTTCTGCTTTCAATATCTTTATCATCAGCATCAAGGTCTTTCCATATTTGCAAGTCATTACCACTCTCAATAAGTGTCTTAACTTTTTCAAAAATATTAGCGTCTAAAGATTTTGTCTCCCATTGTGCCAATGCAAGAGCAAACCAAAAATTATTGCAGTCGTCTGGGTTGTCAATTAACTCAGAATTGTCTGAAATAAGTTTTGCAGAAATATCAATCGGATTTTGTCCAGCATTGTAAAGTTCAAAAAAGCTGTCGTAGATGTCTCCTGAAGTGTCGTTCTCTTTTATGTTAGTTCCCCATGTTCCCATAAGTGGAGGCTGTTATTTAAGGTTGCCGCTAACGGCA
>DKKR01000019.1:12120-12263 GCA_002455375.1 Bacteroidetes bacterium UBA6661 | reverse complement strand
CCTCATAGCAAAGGATTCCTCGTTTGATAAGGTCATCAATAACTTTTTGAGGTTTCCCAGGAAATCTTGTTTTCAAATACTCATCTGCAAACTCTAAAAGTTTTACATAGTTTACAGAGTAACTAAGTTCTTCGTCTCCATTA
>DKKR01000019.1:0-12033 GCA_002455375.1 Bacteroidetes bacterium UBA6661 | reverse complement strand
CTTACCTACAAACCATTTACCTATTAACTCCTTTATCTCATGGCTGTTCAAATTCTGAATAAAGCCAACTTCAAAATTCAAAACATCGTTGTGGTCTAAATAGTCAGTCGGAATTGCATTCTCCGTTGCTTGGTCAGCAGTTGCGATAATTTGAATCTTTGGATATTTCTGAATGAGTTCTTTTAGAGCCGAAATTTGAGTAGCATTCTTTTCTGAAAATGATAAATCATCAATGAAAATTATAGAATCGTTTTCAGTTAGTAGTTCTTGAATTGCTTTTGTTGGTTGCCCAAGATATTCCCGAATTATTTTTTCAATATCTTTGTTTTTAAAATCGCTAAACTTTAAGTAGATGGGAATTTTATTGAACTGATTGAACTTTCTAATCGCCTCTAAAAAAAGTTTGTCCAAAAGGATCGTCTTGCCTGATTCCTTTAAACCATAAATAAGAAAGTTAGCTTTCCTTGAAAGTATCTTTTCAATGTTGTAGTGTATAGTCTGCGATTCCTTCAAAGAATTTTGAGGACAGTTTAAAATAGTTGGCTCAACAAACAAACTGTCAATAGAACACGGTGCATTCGTGCTATTGGTTGCCATTATCAAGTCCTCATTTAATTTCTCGCAATGTCTATTTGCAATGCCGTCAACAATCGTTGCAACAATTTCAAACTTGGTTAGCTTTTCATCTTTTAATATCTGCCATTCCTTTGTTCCGTCTTCTGTTCCGATTTCAGTATTAGGAACAAACTTTTTGTGGTCTTCAATGTATTTTCTATAATAGGTCTTTATTTTTTCGTTTGGTGATAGTTCAAGAATTGTATAACCGTTTACAAATTTTCTTTCTTTAGGATGGTCGCCAATTGTAGAGTTGGCAATAGAAATAAAAATATTCCCGTATAAATCTTGTGTGTATGAAGATGCTAACTCATGAACATGCCCAGTAAAAAGAATATCGTAATTTTTGTAGAGTTCAATCTTTACTGGGTCTCTGTCAAACTCTGTAAGAAATTCCAACGGATGATGTGATAGAGCCAACTTCACTTGGCAATTTTTTATTTTGTCCAAAGAGTTTTCAATTTGATTCCGTCCAATAATTAAATTCTCTTTGTCATTATCGTCCTTGCAAAGCCAAGAAGAGTTCAAGCAACTTATTCCCACATTCAGGATACCAACTTTCAAAGTAAATGTGTTCTCAAAAAGTGAGAGTGTGTTGTTTGGATAGGTAGAGTAAAATTCTTTTTCCCAACTTTTGTAATCTGAAATTCTGTCTAAGTGCCTTAAATTTTCTCTGTTGTTGATTAAAAACTCTGTTACATTTTTGTGTGAAGTCAAGTTGCTTTTTAGTCCGTCTTCTGAAATAGGGTCTATCTTATCTCTAAACACATCATGGTTTCCGGGAACGATGAAAATTTTATTTTTTAAAGTTGGGTTGCTTATGAGAATTGGGGAGATAAAAAGTTCTTCAAATCTTTTGAAAGCATTTGGCTTATCCTCTTTAAACTCAACTCCACCTTTATGAATAAGGTCACCAGTGAAAAATAAAAGGGTTGAATCGTCAACATACTTTTTTATGTCCTCAGCTAATGCAGCAATAATGTCTTTCTTTTCAAAAGATGGATTAGCACTTTCTAAATGCAGGTCTGAAATATGAATTACTTTAATCATGAGAAATTTGTCTGCTGTTTTCGTTAGTATTTGTGATTGTCAAAGATACATTTCTGAATAAGGATATTCTAAAAGCGTTGGAGAAAACACTCTTTCATTTTTTTCTGCGTTGGGTTCGTGTGTGAGCAAAAAAATGAAAGTGTGTTTTGTGCGGTTGGGTGCGGTGGACTTTTTTACAAATTTATTTTTTGAAGCGTAGGCATTCAAGGCGGTCAGTCCGTAAACTTAGTTTTCAAAAACTGTCCATTCAAAGCCAGAAAGTTCAATGCTTGCACTGTCGCCATACCATTGCAGCTAACGAAGAAGGGATTAAAGAAGTAAAAAAAAGAAGGAGTAAAAGTTACCATAGTTTGTTAAAATTTTTGCAACCATAAAGATAAATATTTTGCCGACAAGTAGGTTGCAAAAATTTTATCTTGCACTCATTTAATTAGAATTACTACCGTTTGATAACCGGATAAAGCCCTTCTTTTTTTTATTTCTTTTAATCTTATTGTTATAAGCAGTGCATCTCGATTAATCAAGGCTCTGTCGGTTTGAGTTTAGCAGACCGGAAAACTTGCAGTATCCTGTGTGGTTGGTTTGCTTTCTCTATTAAAAGTTTTGGTGGAGCGTGGGGTTGTGCGACTTTTAATTGTGAAAGCAAAAGGGTTGGCTTTTGAAATTGTGCAGGTTTGATTTGCTTCTACATTTTGGTGGTGCTTTTTGCAATGACTTCTGACAAAAGTTATCATTTTGATAAAGACCTAAACTAAAAAGTGATGTCCTTTTGTTATATATGTGAAGCCAGTTATTAAAAAGAGATGCACCGGAATGATTTCGATGAAGGCAGTTACCGTTGCCATGAAGCCAGTTATAAAAAAGTGATGCACCAAAATAAAAAATGTTTATCCCAAAATAAAAAAGGGGTGCTTGGAAACGGAAAAGTGCTGCTTGGAAACCAAAAAGGGGAAGATTTGTCAGGGGTTAAAATTTTGATTTTTTTGTAAGAAACTGGTTGTGAGGTAGCTTAATGTTTTTAGAAAAAGTTACATGACGATGTGGCAAAGGATGTAAGGAAATGCCATCAACGAATACGAATTTTTGCGAATTAACGAATGAAAAGAGCAGGGCTGGTTAAATTATGCTATCGGGATTTTAGGAAAAAAAATCAACCACTAAGGCACTGAGAACACAAAGGGCGCTAAGTAAAATGGTTGGTATTACTGTTGTGCATATACTGTGCCGAAGTTTTATACATATATATATAGTATCAAAAAAAAGTTTAGCTATTTTGAAACATTATGAAACCAGTGCCGTAAATATTGTCTGAAATCGGGATTGTAAGATTCGCAATCAGATTTCAAAAATCAAAAATAGGAATCTGAAAATAAAAAGTTGAACTAAAAAGTAATTTATCTAACACAAATAAAAAAATAATCAAAAATGAAAAATTCAAATTACCCCACAGCACAATGGTTAATGTATGCAACTTTACGTTTGCTTATTAGTAATTGCAGAAACAAGCAGTCAGAATTTTTATCGTTTTCGCCTGCTTACAATGATACTTTTTTAAGCAATTTAAATTTAGAGGTGGATTCGGCAGAGGCACTTCCTTCGGAAGAAATGCGTGCGCAGGAGCATAGTCAGCTTTTGGAATAGTTGAAGCCATTGTTCAGAGATTGCCAAAAGAAGTTTATGTTTTTGAAAAGTTATATATCGCTTGCATTTCCGAAGGATTTGTGGTTGATAAACTGGAACAGTGCGGGTTGGAGTATGTATAACACGGATATGAACTGGAGCCAGACGCAGGCTATGTATGCACAGGCATTGCAATATATAGATGCTCATTTGGCTGAATTGACTGCGAATGAAAATATGCCTCCTGATTTTAAAGATAACTTTAAATCTGCGGTTGAGGTTTATACCGGGAAATTGAATGCGTTTACTGCTGCAAAAATCACGGCAGCAGAAGGAACGGATTTAAAGATTGATGCGAACAATAGTATATATGAAAAGGTGATTGATAAGATTTGTGAAGTGGGGCAAAAAATATTTGCAGACGATGATACTAAACGCGGTGAGTTTAGTTTTGAAAAGATGAGTGAAACGATTCGTCCGCTTGGTGCAGCAGGTTTGAAGGGTATTGTAACAAAAGACGGACAGCCGCAATCGGGTTTAATAGTTGAATTGGAAAATGGAAATATGAGTGTGGTTACTGATGCTGATGGTGCGTTTGATTTTGGAAATAAGTTAGCCAGTGGTAATGACATGATAATTGTTAAACAGGGTGACCAGATTTTGACGGAGGATGAGGTTGATTTATCTCCGGGTGTTACTAAGCGGGAAGATGTGGTGATACCGCCTACTCCTGTTGTTTAAAAGAAAATAGAATTTGTTTTGTGGAAACGCTCTGAGAAATTGGGGCGTTTTTTTTTGTTTCTTTTTACCGAGGAATTATTATTATTTTTTTGCAGATAGTTTGACTATCGGTTTTGAGAATACAATAATAAATTCCGTTTGCAAGTTTTGGCAATGAAAAATTTTGTGTAATGGTTGATTGGGGTAATGGTTGAGAATAAATAATTTTATCTGTGACATCAAAAATTTCTATTCTTCCACTTTTATTTTCCGGCAATGAATATGATACTGAAAAGTTGCCGTTGTTAGGATTTGGAAAAATATTAAAATGAAAATTATTTTCTATTTCGGTAATAGATGTAAGTGTATCGCAAGGGCTGCCTTCATCGGCACCGAGGTTGTAGTTGGGCATGTTGGGTAAGCCAAGAATGGATTTTCGACCTCCAAGAGAGATACTGTATTGGGAAAAGCCACATGAAACTGCATCAGAGTCAGGGAAATTAATGACACTAAGATTCATGTTTTGTGTTGTATAATTATTGTTAGGAAAAGAAGTACCATAAGAGGATGCTATGTAGATTTTGTTATTATTAGCTATTTGATGTTGACCCAAAGGGGTTGATGGATTTGTGGTAGAAAAAATTATAGATTTAGAACTTGGAATGTTAGAAGTAAGGAGATTTAATTGAAATAATTGATATGATAAGTTTGAAGTTAGTCCATTGTGCCAATTTGAAACATAGACTTTTGAATTATCCGATGAAAAGGAACAACCGTAATACCCATTTAAAGGGGGCAGTGGACTTGCGGGAGTTATGTTCTGATAGTTAGAAAATATTCCGGTGCATCTGTCGAAATCAAACAAATCAATCATATCTGTTCCTACGCAAAGAAGTTTTGTCCCATCATTTGAAGGCTGTATTTCACCTGACAATCCATTAAACGGGTAATTCTGATTGTAGAATGTGCCTATTGCTTGTTTAAAAGGTGCTGAAATTCCATTAGGTGTAGTTAAAAACAATAAAAATGTATCTGTTGAAGCGGTATTATATTGCCATTGGTGAGTTATTATCCACCAATCACGCCCGTTACCGTGTTTGATGCCAGTAAGTTTTTCTGATAAAGATGAAGCGTTATAAAGTAGCACGTTTTTTTGAGTAACTGCTCCATTACCCGAGTTAAGGCTCATATCTACTACAGAATAATATAAAAACCTGACAGAGCCAATTGAAAAAATATAATATTTGGCACTGTCGGACGGGAATGGAATAATAATTAAACCATTGGTAATTGTTCCATCACCTAATATGCTATCTCCATTTTGAATTAATTGATGACTGGCGTTCCAAACATTTATGTAACCAACCGTATTATTTGTATAGCCGCCACAATAAAATAAAAGATTACCGATGCTGTCAGAAATAGAAGCACTTGCTTCTATTGAATTAATATTTGAAGAAGATTGATTCACAAAATTTCCTGACTGTAATGCTAATGTTACAGAATCGCCAAAGCACCATGTATCACCTTTTCCCTGCGAGAATAATTTGCAAGAAAGAAAAATAATAAAAAGAAAAATAAAATAGAATTGTTTCATAATTCAAAAGCCCCTGAAAAGAACTCTCAGGGGCTTGAAATAAAATTAGTGAATTATTGAAACTTTACCTGACTTAGTTACTGAATCATTTACACTGATTTTATAAAAATAAATTCCAGCATTGAATTTATCACATGGTAAAATGAGGTGATTGTAATATTGCTTGAGATTTGATTTTGTTAATTCTTTTCCAGAAATATCAGTGATGCTGATTGTTGCCGATTTATTTTCGGGCAAGAAATAATCCAAGTAAAGTTGACTGTTAGCTGGATTGGGGTATAAGTTAAAATATTGCGACTGAACAGATGTCTCAGGATGTTGATTGGCTTTTCGGAGATATGAGTTGGGGTCGCAGATATCATCGTAAAACCATTGTTGGTCGTCCACAAGTGAAGCCAATAACCTTGCGCGGTAAACAGCGGGTCCTGCTTCAAATGGACATAAGGCAGCAATCGAATATATCCAGTCTAACTGGTCTTGTGTGAAATCATAATTGCCACGAGCAACAGTTGAGAGGTAAATATCATTAATAATTTTGGAGTAGAACTCTATCAATTTAGTATCTGTAACAGCAAGGTTGCGCGTTTTTGCGCTGTCAATTTGTATGGTATCGGGGTCATTAATGATTGTGTCGAGAAATGCTTTTGAAATGTACTTGTCAATATCTTTAAAATCGGCAACTGGATGACCTTGTGCATCCTGAATAAAATCTTGTATAACTGAGGTTGGAGCAGTGATAATGTTTGCACTTGAGGCTACGTTATACATTTGGCGTTGTTTAATCCAGCGTTCTTCATCCGTAAGTAAGCTATCGTGAATGGTATCTGTAATTCCAGCTTCCGTATCTTCAATAACACGCCAGCCTTTATGGTCGTTACAATCAGCAGGGTTAAATGGGTTCAAGATATTTGAAACAACGTCAAACAAAGTAGTTCCATCGTTAGCATGAGTAATTATTGAGTAAGGAGGACCAGGGCTTTGTACATCAAAAAATGTTGCCCCATTGATATTTGAAAAACCGGCAGCATAGGTATCAAAATAAAGATTATTTGTCCACTGATTATCGGACACATCACCTAAAAGGGAATTACCCTGCTCACCAATATCTCCGCCATTTTCGAGATAGAAGCCGTAATAGTTTCCATCCATAATATTTAGTTTAACTTTTGCACCAATCATTTTGCCGCGACAAAGAATTCCTCTTTCTAATGCGTTAACATAGTTCCCGCATATATAAGGTGAATTACACATTTCGGCACAAATTCCGTAAACGGGTTTAGGATTGGAAAGACTAACAACAATATTATTGGTAATATCAGGGAAGCATGAATTGAGTGTATAAACTCCGTAGCCAACTTGATTGTTAGATGGATTTGTGAAAAATGTAATGCGATTGTTATCAATAGTTGGGAAACCTTCATTTTGAACCCAAATTGCATATTTGGTGTCGTTAACTTCGTTGCCTCTGATAAATAAGCGATGTATGTCTGTACAGGAATATTCTAAATCGCGAATAGCTACTGCATTATTATGAAGATCAAGTTTGTTTTGAAGGACACGAATTTGTGTAGCACGGGGATTGTATAAAATAAAAATTCCTTCATGTATGTTAGGAGAGTTATGAATATAATTGCCAGATGGGCTTTGTAAACTCAATAAGTCTATATTTCTTAAACAATCCCTAATGAATATGCCTCTGATGCGAATAGATTGGAAATCGTTATCAGCAATGCGAGGTGAAAAGTTTTTATAAATATAAATTCCCATCCAAAGATTTACAAACTGATTTGCAGAATATAGTGTTGAACTATATCCCATCTTTGTGCCTATATTAAGTTCATAGGCGTTGCCATTAACTCCTGTTGCGTAAATTCCTCTTGAAGCAGTAGAAATATTGTTGGAGTTTATAAAATTGTTTATAACAGTTGTTTTTGAATCCTGAATTCTTACACCTGCAAGTGTAAAATCTTTGATCGTATTTTTAAATGCAATATTCGCGTCATCTCCAATTGTAACATTTCCAGTATTGTTCTTGACCATGATAGCTGAACCAGTTGTAGAACCGTAGTTAGGATTCTGAATTGCCGAAGGGCAATCAAAAAGCGACCCTCTAATATAACCAGAATATGCTGAACTCGTTACTCCCTCTATATCAACATGAGTTGCATTCTCAGTATAGTGTGTATTTACATCAATTTGAATAATCCCGCCATTAGGTGTAGAGGTTGCAAGAACTGCATTTTCTATTATTGCACCATTTTGTGTTAATAGGGAGCCATTGGGTCCGTAAACAACAATTCCATCCCACATTGAGCAGCAGGCATTCGAGATTTTACCTCCATCAACTATAAGATGCGCATTAGGTTGTACATAAATCTTACCACCTGCTGGCATAAAAACACTACACTGTATTGTTAGGGTATTTCCGCTTGTAATTGTTATATCACCACCAACTGCTTTTGAGGTTGTCCATGTTTGAGAAGAATTTACTGTGATTGAGTTGGCAGGATCATAATCGCAATAGGTTAAAAATCGTGTTGTGTTGTAGGAAGGATTGGCAGTATTTGCGTTCATGTGAAAATATCCCATTTGCATGGGAGAAAGGTAATTTCTACAAATGTTATATCCCATAATATTATTGGAAACCTGATATGTGCATCCTGCACAATTGTTGCTTCCTATAAAATTTGTTGAGCAACCTGTCCAAGCTAAATTACAATCAGGAGCATAAGTGTCTGTAAATTGATCGTCACCACAAGGCACGCACGCTGGAAATGCAGTGCAACAGCCAAATTGATTACATCCACCATAGGTATGAGAAAGCCCTCCGGCACTATGCCCTAATTCATGTGCCAATACTTGTGCCCAAGCCCAAGTGAAAGTATTTGCTGGGTTACTCAAGGAATCCATCCTAAAGTTTACATAACCATAGGGTCCGCACCCACCATGACCTCCACCTGTGTAGTACCAAAATACATTTATTTCATTGCATTTGTTAATTCCCCAAGCGTTATAATAAGAAGAACCACACCATTCAGTTCCATAGTAATAATTATCATTATCATGAAAGTAAATTCCTTTGAGTTCAAATCTTATTCTGCTATCATTAATATTTTGTGCAGGAGGTGCAACAGGAAGGGTGGGGGGACCAATGTTTTGATACATACTACTCATGGTTGCAACAAATGCTTGCATTTGAGAAGTCCAAGCAGGACTTGGCTGAATTATACCCCACCCACTGGTTTTCCTAAAGAAATGAAAATTAATCTTAAAGGTAATCACGGGTGTGTTTTGGTAATTGTTTGTTGGATCAGGTTCATAGTTTACATAATTTGTACAAGATGGGGGCTGAGAGACCATATTGCTTGGCGGATTATCAGGGGTGAAGCATTCAAGTTGAGCATTGACCTGAAAGAAAAAAAATAATAAAGTAAATACCAAAGAGATTTTTAAGGTAATTGTTTTTTGTTGAATAATTTTATTTTTCATTTGAGTTTGATTTTAAAAAATTAAAATGATATAACTTGTTATTTACGCTTAAATTGCAATGATAAAAACCAGATGATAGTACTTTAACATCCAAAGAAAAAGGATTTAATGAAAAGAAAATGTCTTCTTTATATACGATTCTGCCAAGGGAATCATAAAATACAAAAACACTTTGTTTATTTTTAAAATGTTTGGGCAGCTTTAAATAAAGATTATTATTTACCGGATTAGGGAAAACAGAAATGCTGTTTTCAAAGGAAATATGCGTAACACCAAGAATAATTTGATCACAAGAATCAGCAATTCCTGTTTCATATAATCCAAGAACTGAATCGGAATAACATCTTAAGGGTCCGCTATTGGGATCACAGATACAATACTGAGGAAAGAAATAACCGACATCTCCTATTTTTTCTATTATTTTTCCACCAAACCCAAAACAATTAGGTGAGGAAAAAACAGGTGCAGTATAGATAACCTTAAGCGTGTCGTTGTTAATTACTTCACTTGAGGTTGAGTCTACGGTAACTATTAAAGAATCAAAAGTTGGGCTTTCAGGATAGACAATCCAAGAACCGCCTTGAGTAGCAGCAAAATCATAAAGTAGTTTAAATGATTGTAAATAGCTATTATAAAAATAAACTTTGTTGCTATCAGAGTAAATATAAACGGTTGCAGGTAAAAAATCGCACCCAGATAATTTGTTAAGTTTTTTGCATTGGATAGTGTTAATTACTGTATCAGAAATAACCTCAAGCGTGCTAAAGCTTGTATCGGGAGAAAGAAATGAAGGTTGGCTGTAATACCACTTCGCCCCATTTGGATAAATATTTTGAGCAGGCAGTTCAAAAGAACTGAAAAAAAATAAAAGCAACCAAACAAGTTTCCTCATCATGTTTAAAGTTTTTAGATTTAATACAAATGCAGGAATTAAAAACGAGAAGTAAAATAAATCCTATTTTAGGACTTTACCAAATAAATTTATGAACAGTTACATAATTTTAAATGGAAATGGAATGGTGTGGTTGGGCAAAAAAAATTGTGAAACAACATAGCGGTTGGCTATGCGCAGTTGCGTTGTTTCTCTATTTTTTTTGCGAAGGATAGCAAACAAGGCTCTGCCTGCATTGCAGTTTGTTTGAGAGTGCTTGCGAAATTTTGATTTATTACTGCTGCCCGCATTGCTTATAACGAAGAAGGGATTAACGAAGTTTAAAAAAGAAGGGATACGAAGCACAAATGTTCCCGCAAAAAATGCGAACAAATAGACAAAAAATTTATGCCATAAAGTAGTTCGCATTTTTTGCACTTGCACACACTGCATTAGATGCACAACTGTTTGATAACCGATAATGCCCTTCTTTTTTAAATTTCGTTTAATCTTTATGTTATCGGAATCACCCGACTGTGCAATAGAATTTGTGTCGTTCAATTTTAGCATCTCACCAAATGTATGGAAATAACTTTTTCGTTCGTGCTTGATACAATTTATATTCTTCTCCAAACTCACGCACCAAAGTTTCTTCTTCAACTTTTATCCGATACCAATAAGCTGCAAGCATAATCAGTGTAGAAAAAATTATTCCGAAATAGGCATGAAGCAAAACAGCACTGCCAACAATAGCAAGGTAAGCACCGAGATAGCTTGGGTGTCTGATTACGCTGTACGCACCTAATGTAATTACTTTTTGATTTGTTTGTGTCTGCACAGTTGAAGTAAAATATTTTCCAAGTGTTCTTATGCACCAAATACGAAATGTTGTTCCTCCAACAAGAAGTACTAAACCAAGGGAGGTAAATGAATCAATCTTGAAAATGTGAAATGATTCACGATAATATGCCCATTCAACAACAGAGATAATTTGTGAGAGCAAAGAAGCAAGCAGTATGATGAGAACAGAAAGTTTATCATTTGACTTTTGATTTTTCGTATCTGAAACTGTTATTGCAGGTTGTGTTACAAATAAAATGACTGCTATTAAAAGTAGCAGAAGTAATTGCAACGAAAGGTAAAGGTTGGGTTTTCCAATCAAAGGTATGCAGTAAGCAGCAAGAATGAAAACACAAATGGATGGTAGTTTGCTTTTCATAACTCTTTTACGATTTTTCCAGTACTACGATACTCAGCAGCCATTGCTTCAAACCTTTCATGATACTGTTTAGGAACAGATGAAAGAGAAAGAGAAAGAGAAAGAGAAAGACACATTCTGTTCATTCCATTTAGAAAATATTTTTCACCGTTGGCAACAGGAATGAAACCGTATGATTCATAAAATGCAGCATGCTCTTCCAAGCAGTTGATAATTGCATGGCTTTGTCCAATACAAATTAAGACATAAAGAACAACCGCACATTCTACTAAGTGCCGTGAAACTTTGATTGAACTGAACTCTGGTAAAATTATTAAGCGACTTGCTTCAGTCAGCTTTTCTTTTTTCTCAAAAAGATTTTGATAAAAATCCCATTGACTTTTAGGAACACCTGAGTAACTCAAGAATGGGAATGGCGCTTTACCATTTTGATGAAAATAATCAGCTCTTTCAAACCAAGAATATTTTTCTCCAATCCCAAAAACAGTTTCATTAGTTATGTCTTCTTTTGGTAAGACAACCCTCAAATAACCAGCAATAATTTCGTCAACTTGCAAACAATAATGTCTTGCATGAACATCATAAAAGTCAACATCAATTTTGTCTATGTTTTCGTTGATGAATACCTTGTTGGCAGATTCAGAGTAAACTTTGTAGCGCAATAGAAAGCACTTTTCAAGTTCTTCTTTGTCGGTAACTTCTCTGAAAGTGTAAATTTTTCCCATCTCCGTTTACTGTTTTTAAGTTGTTAAAACAGTCATCGGAAACAACCGTCAGTTCGTTCAATGCTACACAGTTTGAAGTTCGCACTGCCGCCAACGGGTTTCCGATAACGAAGAAGGGATTAACGAA
>DKKR01000060.1 GCA_002455375.1 Bacteroidetes bacterium UBA6661 | reverse complement strand
ATGGTAGCCTCGCTGGGGTTATAAATTTCTTTTTCTGTTGGGTTGATGATGTTTAAATCGGTGTTTTGGTCTATAAAGTAACTGTGGCGGATGCCGGGTTTGAGGGTTAATACATTTGGATCGATACTAGGTGCATCATATCCTGCTGGGTAATATCCATTCACCCCACGTAAAAGACAACTTTGTAGTGTGTAGGGTGCAGGAAACATCAGATAGCTATTTACTGCTATATTTGAATACGTGTTTAAATTACTCTTTAAAATAGTATGAGGGTCGTAAAAATCTGTTGGCAGCGGTATGTTGGTTGATGTAGTACATGTAGATGGTAATGTATTTTCGCTAACAGGAAAATAATTTAAAGTGCCATTGGATAAAATACTGTAACTATTTGTATTTTGATAATCGGGAGGACTGTTTTCATCATAAATTATTTCAGGATAAAATACAACATCATGTTGACTGGTGTTTATGCCACCACCGAATATCTTATTATTACAGGCTTTAAAAGGATAGAATCGCATTCTACCTCGTGTGTTGTCATAATAGAATGTCTGTGTTTTAATGATGGGGTCAGCAACTGTCGGGCCACAATGGAGATTTAGTGCAATCTTTATTACACTATGTGGCAATGCTTGTCGCTGCGAAACTATCCCACCATCAGTTTTAAAACAGGCGCTAATTAAAGTTGCATTAACAGGGTCTGAAAAAACATCAGTAAATGATTGAATGGGTGTTTTCAGAAACAGTTTGTCTGTAGCTGTTGGAGTTGGAGGGTTGACATACTGCATGTATCCCAAATTTGGATAATAGGCAAAGTGATTATTGTCCTCTATTGGTAATGTCAACTCTCTTTTATGTGTAGAACAATCCGGGTCAGACTCTTCACAAATTGCTCCATTAGAATAGGCACANNAGGATGTGGGTTTATATTTAAAACAGGCGTAACAAATAAATAATACCATGGGTGTAGTATTAAGCACACTTCAAACTCACCATCAAAATTCTGTGAACTAAAAAATATACCGTTGTTGTAGTCCCTAAAAAACTGGCTATTAAAAATAAAATCACGAGAAAATGAATTTATTTGGTTGCTAATATAGAAATCAGACAAATTTACTGGTGGCTGTTTATAAAAATTTACGACATCTTGCGCATACAAGTTGAACGATATTAATGCTGTACAAATTGTCAGCTTTAAAAAGTACTTAATTCTTTCTAAATAATATTTCATAGGAGGATTAGTTTAAATGATTTTAAATGGGTCTTACTCATTATCCGCAAAATTAAGACCCCTTTCGGAAGGTGAGATAAATCAACCATTTCAGGTAATGATGCAAAAT
This sequence comes from Bacteroidetes bacterium UBA6661, assembly GCA_002455375.1. Taxonomy (GTDB): domain Bacteria; phylum Bacteroidota; class Bacteroidia; order AKYH767-A; family OLB10; genus OLB10. The sequence goes on along the minus strand of DKKR01000060.1, from coordinate 30,164 downwards.
ATTCCAATTTTTGTCCAACTGAATTATATATTTCTGCCATGAAGTGATTGTTCAAAGAAGACTCGATAAATACTTTATTATAGGTCATTGTTGGAAAAACTTTTATTTCATCAAAAATAATTTCTGAAACCACTGTTGATGATAAACAAAGTAAACTGTCCTGTAAAATCCAATTGCTGGAAGCACTTATGGCAACTGTACTATCCAAAACAGTTAAAGAAGTGGTATTTAATGTGTAATATGCACTAGTATTAGGCATAGAAACAGTTTGATAAGGACAGGGAATAAAAGGATATTGATAACACCCGATATTAGACATACTGTCTGTAAGCATAACACTTATTTTTTTACTAGGCATATACTGTCCTAATACAACCGTCTGTCCATTTGTACATATTTGTTGATCTAATATTGTTACTTGATTATTTGATGGAACTATTCGTTTAAAATCTATGTAATTAAGGTTTTGATCTAAAATAAAATTGGTGAAATTGTTTAACCTTAAAATTAAATTTTGATTTTTGATAATCTGCTGACAACTATGAATATTATTTGTAGCATTAGATATCCTTAATGAATTTATTTCATTTCCTAAGCTATCTGTTTTTTGAACAACAATATCATTCTTTGGACTATTATTGTAATAAGTAGTATGATAAACATTTACTATTTCATGATTGTCCAAAACAAGTATTTTTCCTGAATGGATACTGCCGTTCCCGGAATATAAGTTAGGTATATTACCTATTCTTTTTGTCCATAATTCATTACCTATGGAGTCAATGCGGATCAAAAGCGTACCACAACAAGGTTCTGTAGAGGACGAATCAATATCGTGATTAACATCAGCTTGCAGAATTAAACCGTTATTACTAAAAAAATCAGCAGAGATAATATCATCCTGAAAACCATAAGCATATTCTTTCCCCCATAAAAAGTTTAAATCCTTATCATAAGTTAATATCTGCATTCGCTCGTCATAGAAACCCGTTATTACTTTTTTACCATACAATACCATCTTCTGCTGTACATCACTCCAGATAATGTCACGAATATAAAAGTTGTTTAGGTCGTGTAAGATCTTTGCAGATATAACAGTTCCACTCCCATCAATCTTGAGTAAAAATGTACTGACCACGATATTAGAAGAATCTGAAATTTTCCCCAAAATCACAATTGTATCAGGCGTAATTTCCTTATGATACCAAAGAAAAACCTTCTGCGTTGGCAGTACAAATTGTCTTGACCAAATCATGTTTAAAGTTGAATCTAACCTTGTCAAAGATGTTGAATTTAACATTGAGGTACTAATAAGGCTGTGAGTAAATAAAAAATCGCCATTTGCAGCTTCAATAATTCTGTTTGGATTGTCCAAATATTGACTCCAAAACATTTTTTGCACCACCTGCTGCCCATTTGCGCAGTAGTGCATCAAACAGACTATTAAAACTAAAAAATAACGGCTCATGGTCTTTGAGATTTGAGCTTTTTGTTCTCTTGTTCTAATTTGCTGATACGCTTCTCCAATGCAATTATATGAAGGTACATCTCTTCAATAGTTTGCTGTTGCAATACCTGCAACTGTCCAATGTTTTGCCCTTCTGATGCCACAATTGCAGCCGGTGCAAATCCTGGCAGGTGTTTATTGCTTTCAACAAATTGTTCTACATCAGATAGGCTTTTTAATTTGTAATTGTCTGCAAAAACATAATCTGGCCAGGATTGTGCCGGATTAACAATGCGCATTTCTCGTACACCAACTGCGCCCTCTACAATCAGTTTATAGTTGCTGATGACATTTAAATCCTGCTGACTGATGCCAATTCCCATTTTACCGTTTACAAGCAGGTTGTTGTTTGCTGTTAAGTCGCCACTGTTGGCTTTGCCAACAAAAACATCTTTGCCACAGTAATAGTTTATCAATAATCTGTTTGAGTTGGAGGCTGAATTGTTTCCCTGCGCCTCAATGATACTGTTGAACCCATCAAAACCCATTTCCAAAATACTTAAAGTGCTAAATGGATTATTATTATTGGTAATAAAATCGTAAAGTTGAATAGTGCCTTTAAATTGATTTATCAATGGCGTGTTTAATGTTGGATTGCAATTGGGGTTTACTGAAAGTAGGTTAACATCAGGGTCGGCACCAAAACTCAAAATATCAGGAATGCCTGTAGTAGCTGGCCTGAATGCAATTTTTGCATTGTTTTTAAATAATAATGACTGTTCAAGATTGATATTGTTTTTAAAGTTTGTAGTTCCGTTAGCTGCTATCCTCAACCTTTCGTTGCCATTTGTTTTAAACACCAGGTCTATACTATCGTTGGTGCCAATAAAATTATCAGTAGGGTTGCTACCCCAGTTTCCCGACATAGTCCAGTCGTCTCGCTGTGGTTCTTTGAGGTTGATGCTGCTGCTGGCTTTGCAGCCGTTGAGGTCGGTTACTGTTAGTGTATTTTCTCGCCCGCAAAGGTTGGATGGTGCAAGGATGTTTTGCTGCCCGGGCTCCCAATGATAAGTCAAGGGCAGCACACCTCCACTGATTTGTGTAGTGACACTGCCATTGCAGGCTCCATAAGTACTCACATTATAGTCGTTGGCATAGTAGTAGGGTGTCATTTCTGTTATGGCCAACTGCTCGGGCTGTGTGAGTGTTATCTGCAACGTGGTGTCGCCACCGGCAGCATCGCGCACCCGAACGGAATAGTAGCCGGCTGCTAAGGAATCAACTGTGGCTAATGTGTCGCCATTGCTCCAGGTGTAGCTGTATGGAGCAGTACCACTGCTGGCGTTGACGGTAAGTGTGCCGTCTTGCATGCCATAGCAACTGATGTTGTAGCCATTGAAATTAGATGCATTGAGTGTGGCCTGCATTTGTGCATTAGAAAATGTGTTAACAAAAACAGAGAGTGCAATTACAAAAGTAACTGCTGCTGCGGGGGGGAGGTAAAAGACTTTTTCATTGGTAGAGGATTTTAATATTCGCTTGTAAATATAAAGCTTGTTTTTGAAAATGCAAATTTTTTTATTGTGATAAACCCACCATTAGTTTCAATGATGCTATTTGCTTTCTTTGTAGGATTAAAAAAAACTTAGTGATTAAACTATTAACCATCATTGGCGCACGTCCGCAAATTATTAAAGCCGCTGCTATCAGCCGAGCCATCAAAAATTCGTTCAGTACAAGAATAAAAGAGGTTATTGTTCATACCGGGCAGCACTATGATGAAAAAATGTCGGCTGTCTTTTTTTCTGAACTTCAGATTCCGGGAGAAGACTATAATTTAAAGACCGGTTCAGGAAGTCATGCCGTGCAAACAGCAGAAATCATGCGTTTGTTTGAGCCTATTTTATTACATGAAAAACCCGATGCCGTATTGGTTTATGGCGACACCAACTCAACCCTTGCCGGTGCTTTGGCTACAAGTAAACTTCATATCCCTTTAGTACATGTGGAGGCCGGTATGCGCTCATTCAACAAACTAATGCCTGAAGAGATTAACCGTATATGCTGCGACCACGTTTCCACATTTCTGTTTTCGCCAACACAAACCGGAATAAAAAATTTAATTCGCGAAGGGTTTTCTGCCAAAACAAATCCACCCTACTCTATCAACAATCCAAAAATATTTGCCTGCGGTGATGTGATGTACGACAACTCTCTTTATTTTTCTGCTGAAGCTAAGCTTAAATCAAAAATTCTTGAATCTTTAAGCATTTCATCCGGGCAGTTTATTTTATGCACCATTCACCGCGACAGCAACACTGATGTTGCTGAAAACCTGCAGGCTATTTTTAAAGCATTAAACAATATTTCATTGTCAGCAAATCAACCCATTGTCATACCACTACATCCGCGAACGGCAAAAGCCATTGCAGCAAATCAGGAAGATGTGTTGTGGCAAGAAATTAAAAACAACAATCTGATAAAAATTATTGAGCCTGTCTCTTTTTTAGACATGATCCGTTTGGAGAGTGAGTGTAACTTAATCATTACCGATTCCGGTGGGGTTCAAAAAGAATCTTACTTTTTTAAAAAACCTTGTGTCATTTTACGTAACGAAACAGAATGGGTAGAGTTGGTTGATGCAGGCACAGCTATTATTGCAGGTGCCGATTCCGAAAAAATTATTGCTGCCTATCAATCACTAAAAACTGCATCCTTAAATTTTCCACCCATTTTCGGTGATGGTAAAGCTGCTGAATTTATTTGTAATGAAATTTTAGCTGCGTTTAATTAGTTATTTTTACAGAAATATATTTTGCAGTGAAACACATATTGTCCAAGTCGAGTTATATTCGCAGCCTGCAATGTCTAAAGTCTTTATATTTCTATAAGTTTCACTACAAAGACAGGGATCCAATTAGTGCAGAGCAGCAAGCTAAGTTTGATCGCGGACATCAATACGGAAAAATTACACATCAGCTATTTCCGGGAGGCATTGATGTTTCACCGCCTACTCCATTTGAGTATGCAACATCTGCAAAACAAACACAAGCTTTACTGCTCAAACAGCAACCTGTAATTTATGAAGCTGCCTTTATTGCAAATGAAGTGGTTGTGGCATTGGATATTCTGGTGCGCAAAGGTGGGTTACTCCATGCGTTTGAAGTAAAAAGTACTACTGCCATCCATCCTGCCATACTCAATGATGCAGCACTGCAATACTTTGTCATAACCAATGCAGGCTATGGATTGGAAGATTTCAGCATCATACACCTTAGGCCTGATTATAAAGATTTGCCTGCTGATGATATAGGTGCTTTGTTTGTGACCGAAAGTGTAAAAGAGTATTGTGTGTCACAACAACAATTTGTTGAAGACAACATTTTATCTGCTAAGGAAATCATTCGTAACAAAAAAATGCCTGTAAAAGAACAGGGCGAACATTGTAATTCGCCCTACCCGTGTGATTTTAAGAATATTTGTAATAAAAGTAACTCCTACGCTTCAGGAAGTTTGTTTGGATAAATTAATGCATCACCGTAAACCGTGCAGTGCTTGAATTCTTTTTATCTGACATCTTTAATATGTAAACGCCATTATCCAAATCTCTGACAACAATTTGAACCTTATTACTATTAGCCTGAATCTCTTTCACTACTCTTTCATTTAAATCAAACACAGCCAGTGTTGTCATTTCCAACGGTGACGGAATTTGCACTGTTAATATATCAGAAACCGGATTTGGCGAAACAGCAACTACCAACTGACTACTCAATTCTTTCACTCCTACAAAAGGTGAAGCTCCCAGATTAAGCCATTCATTTGCTCCTGTTGTTCCAACTCCATTGTAGCCACCAACAACAACCATATATAAACTGTCATTGCTGACTACACCTGTAAAATTACTTACGTTACTACATGCAGTTGGTTTTGGCGGACCCACAAGCCATTCATTGTTATTCAAATCATAAGCCCACACATCATCTTTTACTTCTGTGCCGACACCGGTAGGATCACCTGCAGCAAATACTACATAGGGCAAGCTGTTTTTAAATGTTCCACCACCTGCAAAACGTGTCATTGTGCCACCGGGATATGGTGCTGCTGCCTGCCATACAATACTTGTTGGATTTGCAGGATCTATCTGCCCTATCCATGTTTCATCAATTGCATCTTGTAAAGTCTGACTGTAACCGCAAGTTACTACAATAAAATTATTATAAATTCCTCCTCTGAAGCCTGACACAGCCGTTCCGGGCTTAGGTGTACCCATACTCCAACTGTCTGTTGCCGGGTTGTATATCTGAACCGTATTCAAATCATTAGTTCCATCATAACCGCCAATAAAATAAATTAATGAATCGTTATATATGCCACTTGCATAATCACCCACCGGCTGTGGCATTACCGCACCTGATGTCCAACTGTTGGTCTGTGGATTATAAATATAGTTGGTAGGAGAAGGAACAAAGCCGCTACTATAACCACCAATTGCATACATCATATTTTGTATGCCATGCATTGAAAACTGATAAACTCCAATAGGCATATCCGTGGCAGAAGTCCAATTGTTTGTCATCTCATCAAATCGTTCATTCTTAGGTTGAATAATACTTAGATCACTACCGCCATCAGAAAATAAATATCCTGAATCTAAAGGTGCATTTACAGAAGGAATAAATGCCGATGCTCCTCCGAAAGTTGCTATTGCAGCTGATGTTTTACTTGTCCATCCATAGTTTGGAAGTTCATTAAAAGCAGTTGTAGATTTATTCAATGTATCATTTGATAAGTCGCTGTCGGTTGCTAATTGAGAATAAACAGTAATGTTATAACTTCCTGTTGCTCCGGGTGTCCATGGATCGAAACTAATTTGTTGTGTTTGATTGAAAGCCAAATTACTTACTGTTTTAGTAGATGTATATCCGCCACTTATATCCATTGTGACATTAAATGTCTGTGTAGTAAGTCCATTATTCAAAACCGTTGCCATAGGAGTTTGAGTGCCTGTACCAACAGCACTGCGGACATCAATACTCTTAACGGTTGCATCATTGGCAGCAATAGTCATGGGACCTGTCCATTTGTAAATAGGCGAATTCAGTTCACCACCTCCACTCCAACCGGTAGTGGCATTTACGAAGTCGCAATCAGAATGTATGAGGTTATCCATGAGACGCCAATTACTACCATTATCAACACTGAATGCTGAGCCGAAGATTGTATAAGGTGAAGTAATCACAAAGGTGGAATCGGTACCGGGGACAAAACGAATGGATTGTTTCATTGTAAATCCGGCAGATGAGGTAGGTAGGAGATTCCATGTTGCACCACCATCATTAGTGATAATTAAATCTGTTGATGTGGTTGCATTATCAGCCTCACAGGCAATACCAAAGTTTGCATCTCTGAAGGTTATTGCACCAATATATCCGGTATAAGGTGTACTGCTTACTGTCCAATTAGCGCCTCTGTCAGCAGACTTATAAATGCGCCCTTTATTGGTTCCGAAATAAACGGTACTGTCGCCAAAATTGGTATAAACATCCGTAATACCAAATTCACCGGTCAGGTTTGCTGCAATGTTTGCCTGCGGCACACGAATCCAGTTGTTGCCACCATCTGCTGTTGTGTAAATTTCAAAATAGCCACCATTAGGATCACCCATGCAAAAGCCTTCGTTCGCATTAAAGAAATGTACGACATTGGGAAAGCCATTAGGTGCTGTAAAAGTTGCTGTTGTTTGTTTTGTCCAGGAAACACCACCATCATTGGTTCGTAAAATACTTCCTCCACCGCTGACATTAAACATAGCTACCCATGCGGTATCGGCATTGAGTGCCATAATACATGAAGGACCATGATTGGCTGCATTGGTAATGGTACCTGATGTCCATGTTTGACCGCCATTGGTTGTCCGTGTAAATTCCTGAACGGGATTTTGCTGTGAAGTGCGATCAGAAGCTAAACCCCATACCACATTGGTATCAACTGCATCAATAAACTGTACGTAGTTGTTTGGGTTGATGTTTGAGGGTTGCACGATCCATTGCTGTGCATCTAACTGATTACTTAAAAGACAAAGTGAAACCCATGCAAAAAAGAGTAAAGACTTTTTCATAATTTTTTGATTTTAGTGGTTCAAACTGTTTTGATTTATCAAACAAATATAAAAAAATCATTCAACGGACAATAAAAAGTTTTTACATCCTCAAAAACAAGTCAAAAAAAAACCGGCCTTACGACCGGTTTAGATATTATGAGTTTTGATTCTCTTTGGGCATTCTTCGTTCACGAGGTTTGCCGTCATTAGGCTTGCCGGCATCACCTTGTTGACGTTCAGGTTTTGGCAACAACACTTTGCGGGATAATTTCAACTTACCACTTTTCTCTTCTACACCAATCAATTTCACTTCTACTAAATCACCTTCTTTAAAAACACCATCCATAGTTGCTAAACGCTCATGTGTAATTTCGGATATATGTAACAGGCCATCTTTACCGGGCATAATTTCGACAAATGCACCGAAGGTTGTAATGTTCTTTACTTTTCCTTTATATACTGAGCCCACTTCGGGTACAGCAACAATGGCTTTTACACGCTCTAATGCTTTATCCATACTCTCTTTGCCTACAGCAGCAATCTGCACATAGCCTTTGTTGTTTTTTTCTTCAATTGTGATGGTAGCACCACTTTCACGTTGAATCTCCTGAATAATTTTTCCTCCGGGTCCTATCACTGCACCTATCTGATCTGTATCAATTGTAAACTCAACAATACGTGGTGCATTCGGTTTATAGTCAGGACGCGCCTCTGAAATAGTTTTTTCCATTTCGCTGATAATATGTAGTCGTCCCTGACGTGCCTGCTCCAGTGCCTGCGCCATTACTTCATACGGCAACCCTGTTACTTTCAAATCCATTTGTGTTGCAGTGATACCATTACGTGTTCCTGCAACTTTAAAATCCATGTCGCCTAAGTGATCTTCATCACCAAGTATATCGCTTAATATAGCATAACGTCCTTTTCCATCGCTAATCAATCCCATAGCAATACCTGCCACAGTTGATTTCATTTTAATACCTGCATCCATCAATGCCATACTTCCTGCACATACAGTTGCCATAGAACTTGATCCGTTCGATTCAAGAATATCTGATACTACTCTGATGGTATATGGATTTTCTGATTCCGGTGGAAGTGCTTTTGTTAATGCTCTTAATGCAAGGTTACCATGTCCAACTTCTCTGCGACCTGTTCCACGCATTGGCTTTGCCTCGCCTGTTGAGAATGGAGGAAAGTTATAATGCAACAAAAACTTTTTCGTTCCTTCAATCATGGCACCATCAATAATCTGCTCTTCCATTTTACCACCAAGAGTAACTGTAGTGAGCGACTGCGTTTCACCACGTGTAAATACAGCTGAACCATGTGCCGTTGGCAAGTAGTTTGTTTCACTCCAAATTGGACGAACATCAGTTAATCCACGGCCATCAAGACGCTTTTTCTCTGCCAATAAGGCTTCACGAACAGCATCATACTCCACCTCATGATAGTAGTGGTTTATGAAAGCTGATTTTTCTTCCAGTTCTTCCTCTGTAAAACGGGTTTTAAACGCTTCTACAATTGCTTCAAATGATTTTTTTCTTTCGTTTTTATTTGGATTACCTTGTAAGGCCACCTGATAAACTTGCTGATAAGTTTCATCACGAACCAATTTTCTTAAATCTTCGTCATGCTCTTCGTGGTTGTATTCACGCTTGGTTTTACCACCAATTTTTTCGAGTAAATCCAACTGTGCTTTGCACTGAAGTTTAATTGCTTCATGCGCTTCTTTTATTGCTTCGAGTATGGTGGCTTCGCTTACTTCACTCATCTCACCTTCTACCATCACAATATTTTCCATTGAGCCGGCTACAATTAAATCAAGTGTAGCACGCGCAATGTCTGAAATATACGGATTGATAACCATTGCACCATCAATTTGTGCGACACGAACTTCAGAAATAGGTCCGTTAAATGGAATATCACTTATGGTTAATGCTGCAGAAGCTGCAAGTGCTGCAAGCGCATCAGGATAAATATTGCTATCTCCGGAATGTAATGTAACCAATACCTGTGTATCGGCATGAAAATTTTCAGGAAACATTGGACGCAGTGCGCGGTCAATAAGTCTGCTGATAAGAATTTCATATTCTGATGGTCGTGCCTCACGCTTAAAAAATCCTCCCGGAAAGCGGCCAACTCCGGCATACTTTTCCTGATAGTCAACTGTCAGGGGCATAAAGTCCACTCCGGGCATAGCATCTTGCTTGGCACATGCTGTTGCTAAAAGCATACAATCGCCCATTCTTACAACAACTGAACCGTCAGCTTGCTTGGCTAATTTGCCTGTTTCAATTGAAATCTCTCTACCATCAGGTAAAGTAAATGTGTGTTTAACTCCTAAATTCATTTTATCGTATTATTTAAAAACAAAAAGGCAATTGTTTACCATTGCCTTTTTGAAATATTATTGTATTCAACTTAATTTTTACTTCCTTAAACCGAGGTCAGCTACAATTTTACGGTAACGGGTAATATCGGTTTTATGAAGATAGTTCAGCAAACTTCTTCTTTTTCCAACAAGCTTAATCAGCGACTGTTGTGTAGCATAATCTTTTGGCTGAATTTTAAGATGATCAGTAAGGTGATTGATGCGCTCAGAAAACATGGCAATTTGTGCTTCAGAATTACCGGTATTTTTATCGTTTCCGCCAAACTGTTTAAACAGTTCCTTTTTTCTTTCAGATGTAACTATCATTGGTATAGACTATGATTTTGTAAAATAAGTGCGCAAAGATAGGTTTTTATTTGATTATAATATTTAATTTCCTAAAAAAAATAAAGCCCCATACTTTGACAGGGCATTATTTTAGTAATTATATTGTGATTCAATTAGTTATGTAATTAAAATTTATAGGAAAGACCAATACCGAAAACTTCTTTGAACTGCAGACGTGGACCTGTTTTAGCTTCCTTTACTCCGCTTTTTTCTTTGATTACAGTCACAGGAATGATATCATCATAAATCATTTGCGTTCCTATGTTGGCAGTGATGTATTTATTGACCTTCATGGCAATCAGAATTTCATGATTTACAGCAATATTTTGTGGATTATCAAGATAGTTACTGAACAACTCTAGCTTGGTTTGGAAGTTCACATTTGTAAATACATCTTTCTTATACATAGCACGTAAGTAAGCTCCTAATTGCGTCAATGATTTTTTACCCGGGTCAACACCAAAAGCACCTGCTTGAGAAAGCATATCATCATTTACAATGATTGTGCGACCTGTTAATGGCGACAGATACAAACTAAAAGCATCATTGGGTTTGTAATCAATACCGATTGAATAAAGCAAATAACCGGGAGCTAAAAATTTAGAGATTGGATACTTTAGCAAAGTATCGTTTTTATAATCATATCCATTTGCAAACTGACTTTTGAAGTTGAAAAGAAAAGTGTAATAGAACTTACTGTCATGCGACATCTTATATCCCAGCTTTGAGTTAAGGTCAATTTTATCTTCATTTTTTCTGACTTTAGCATCACCCGATTTTAGCAATCCATAAGCCAAATCAAGTTGATTATCCCAAGCCAGACGGTCTTTTGCATAGTTGGCAAACAGTGTTAAAAATGCAGCTCCGGATATTGAGTTTTCGCCACCTGCTGCCCAGTTACTTAATGCTACCTGATTGAAGTTAATTGACCCCATACCACCTTTTTTCCATGAAGTATCAACCGGTGTAGAAGTTTGCGCCATGGTGCTGCCTGCAAATGCAACAGTAATAACAGTTGTAATAATTTTTTTCATTGTAATGATTTTAATTTTTAATTTTTTAAAGCTATTATATAAAGCAAAAGAGGGATTGTTGTCAACCCCTCCCCCCTATTCATAAATTTTATTTTTTTAGTAAATCGCGAATCTCGCCAAGCAACTCCTGATCTTTTGTTGGTCCGGCAGGTGCTGGTGCAGGCTCTTCTTTTTTCAAATTGTTCATTACTTTAATAACTAAAAACATTACAAAAGCAATGATTAAAAAGTTTAAACAGACAGTAATAAACTCACCGTATTTAATATACACTTCGGGCACAGCCTTAGTAGTTACATTACCTGCAGCATCTAAAACTTCCTTGCTGCCATCCTGAATTTTGTATTTCAGCTCGCTGAAGTCTGCACCACCTACTAATTTACCCACAACAGGCATCACAATGCCATCAACAAACGATGTAGTAACTTTGCCGAAAGCACCGCCTACTACAACACCAATAGCAAAATCAACAAGATTGCCGCGCATGGCAAAATCTTTAAACTCTTTTATAAATCCCATAATATTTAGTTTTTAAATGTTAGTCAGAAAAATTTCACTGCAAATGTATCATTCCAATCATTACACATGACACATTGCACTACAAAAATTCAAAACCCTTCACAAAATTTTTAGATTCTATTATGAAACTTCTGCTGTTACAGATATTTCAACATCAACACCTTTTGGCAGACCGGCAACAGCAACCGTTTCGCGAGCAGGAAAATTGTCTTTGAAGTAACTGCTGTAAACCCTATTTACTTCATCAAAATGCGACATAGCGGAAAGGAAGATTGTTGTTTTCACAATATTGGAAAAATCTAGTCCCGCTGCTTGAAGTATAGCTTCAATATTTTGCATGATGCGTGTGGTCTGAGCAGAAATAGAGGTAGTTATCAGTTGTCCGTTTGCTGGATCAAGAGCAATTTGCCCTGAAACAAAGAGTATATTACCGCATTGCACTGCCTGACTGTATGGCCCAATTGGTGCGGGCGCCATTGTTGTATTTATAATTTTCATGTTGCGAAAGTATGAAACAATGATAATTTAATTAAGCCAACTGATAAAAGTCAGATTCATAATAATATTCTTATCTAACTTTATAGCCTGTTTTATCAAATCAAGTTATGCATAGTTTTCTGAAAACATTGACCACAATTCTTCTTTTTTATTTTCCTGTTCTAACTTTTGCATCAGACTGTAAGCCTCCGGTAAATATTACAATAACCGATGTTACCTCTTCATCAGCACAAGTTTCATGGAATATAGTTAAGCCAGGTTCATCATATCAACTACAAATTATTACTACATCAGGAAAGTCAAACACTTTACTTGCTTCAAACAACAGCTTACAGCTAACTGCACTTTACCCAATGACAACCTACATGGTTTCAATCAGGTCAATTTGTGGAGATGACACAAGTAGTGAAAGTGATGTAATTTCATTTACAACCAAACACGTCAGCGTTAAAGACTCAATCGTGAGAGGTGCCTATCTGCAAATGTTAACAGAAAACAGTGTTGTCATAAGATGGAGAACTTTTGTTTCTGAAAACAGCAGCGTACGTTTTGGCAAGACAATGCAATATGGAAAAATTAAAGAGGATACTGTAAATGTTAATGAGCACACTGTTTTGTTAACAGGGCTTCAACCGGGAACAAAATATTTCTACACTGTTGGCTCAACGAGTAAAGATAAACAAGGCGATGAGGAGAATTATTTTATTACAGCACCAAAAACCGGAACCATTCAACCGGTAAGAATATGGTCTATTGGAGACTTTGGTACCGGTAAACCACCACAGCTGCAGGTACGCGATTCATATTTACGTTACACTAAAAACCATCCTGCAGATATTTGGATCTGGCTTGGTGATGATGCCTATTCTTATGGCTATGATGCACAATTCACCTACAAAGTTTTTAATCCTTACAAAACCATACTCAAGCATCTGCCTGTCTTTCCATCTATTGGCAATCACGACTATGCCAAGAAAGGTTACCTTGACAGTGCTTCGTTAGGAACCGACTTTCCTTACTTTAAGATTCTTGACTGCCCTACTCAAGGCGAATGTGGTGGTGTGCCAAGTAAAACAGAAAAATATTATTCCTACAATTATGCCAACATACATTTCATTGTATTAGACAGTTATGGAGCACGTTCAGATAAAGAAAGTGAAATGTATAAATGGCTTAATGCTGATTTGAAAGCTAATAATGCACGCTGGACTATTTGTTATTTTCATCATCCGCCTTACAGTCGCGGAACACACAATTCTGATAAGCCCGGAGAGTCAACCGATATACGTCAAAACATTATTCCATTACTTGAAAAGAATAAAGTTGATTTGGTTATGAGTGGTCATGCACATGATTATGAACGCACATTTTTGTTACATGGACATTATGGCAAACAAGCCACATTAACACAAGATATGATAGTTGATAAGAGTGATGGAAATTCACCATACTATCTTAAATCGGCACCCGCTTATAAAGGGACCGTTTATGTAGTGAATGGTGTTGGTGGGCAGGGAGGCAATGTAAAAACTCAAGGCGACTGGCCGCATAAAGCAATGTGTTCTTATTCCAAACAGCATTACGGATCCATGATAATTGATGTCAATGCCGATACCTTGTCAGCAGTATTCTTAACCTCTACAGATACTATATTTGACCGGTTTAAAATAGTAAAATCCGATAATCAGAAATTTAAGAAGAATCAAAAAACAGGATACCTCAATTTACAAAATCAAAATATAAATAAATTCAACGAAGCAAAGAGAGGAAAAACGGGAAAACAGTTTTCAGACGCAGGACGGATTAGCGAAGTAGAACAAAAATCTTTTACCACGACTTATCGTCCGTCAGTAAATTACAAAATGCAGCAATATTGAATTTGTTTAATTCATTGTTTCCTTCCTGAACAACATATAGTTTTTCTTTCTGGGTAAGATGCCAGCTTAATGAAACACGATCTTCTTTTTGATTCATCTGCAAATCAATAAAGCGAATTTGTCTGCCATAAATTGTTTTCAGGTATTCAGAAAAACTATCGTTTACATAATCCTGCATTACAATAAAATTACTGCTCAGATTTTTAAAAGGGGACATTACTTTTTCCCATAACGAGCGTATTGTTCTCATCTTACTTTGCTCATACTTATTATTATCGCGAATCTGAACAAATACAACACCTGACGTATTTTCCATTATCCACTGTCTGAAAGCAATGAGATAGCGAACAGAAGTCTGCACACCATAGTTATCACGAACGCCTGCGTCCATAACCTGAAAGGTTGGTTCTGATGGCATCTGTGCAACAGGCATTATGTATGGGAATGTTGCATTCATTCTCAATGCAGAAAGATAACGCAGATTACCTGCACCTTGGTTTTCAAAATATGACATCAGGTCAACTCCATCAGGAATGGCTTCTTTAAAATTACTGTTGTTTTTACTTTTTAGAAGATAGGTTGATGGCAGTGGAGAAATAACCATGAAACGACCATCATTCACCACTGTGGGGCAAATGACCAATCTCGGTATTTCGGATTTTAACTCTGGTAAATAATACTCACTTAACTGCTTATCGAGTATATGTCCGGTATTTTCATTCAATTGTTCTTCAAATGCATAAGCGCGGTCTTTAAGATAGGTCTTACCATGATAGTTGAACTGCTGAAAATTGAGAAACAAATCACTAATGATAAAACTAAATGCCGTAGCATTCAATACGTCTTTGGAAATGTTCTTCAGATAGGTTTCCTTATTTTCCAGTATTTTCTGTGAGCCTTTATTTCGCAAATACAATTCACGATAATAAGAAGCTCCTATCAATCCTCCTGATGATCCACTTATAAACTGAGTATATCTAAGCAACTGCCCATTCAGTGCACTATCCAACTCAAGCATTGCATTAAAGGTGAATAAAGCAGAACGAACACCGCCACCACTAACGCTCAGAACAACAAGTTTTGGTTTTTCAACTCCGGCATCATGCCATTTCTTCTTCCAGTTATTAAGACTTACCAAACCTGTTTCGTAATCTTTCTGCAAACGGTAGTGGCTTAGAATTTCCTCCATTTTCGGAATGGAATACTCCGGTTGTGCACCATCATAATTAAGACCGTATGCTTTGTTTTTGAAATTAAAAACTTCAAGACCGGATAAAAAGTTTATTAGAATAAACAAACCGACCAATGCAGTATATGCCCAGCCACGAAGCCAGTAACGAAAAACACCACCAATCATAATAATCATGGTAAAAAGCAACAATATGCTTCCCCCTGCGGGAATTCTGAATACACTGTAATCACGGAATAATCCGAGTAAAATAAACAGAAGGAAAATAATCATTTCAAGCACGGCTGCATTAATGTGGTTTTGCCTGAACACCGATGCAAGCATAAAAGATTTGTAGTGCGAAGTACTTCGGACTAAACGGAGTTTAAACGGAAATGTTAAGTACGTTTCAACTTTCCATCCGCGTCTGCGCTGACGTTTAAGTTTATTATCTCGAATTGGTGAAACGAATTTTACATTATCATGGTCGCCATCGTGTGTAGCAACACCAAAAAGTTTATAAATATCTTTATTGGTATGCTGAAAATATTTTAATGTTGAGAAGATAACAAAGCCAACTCCCATCAAAAGAGCTATTACCTGAATGGTGACAATACTTATTGGAAGCAACTGATTTTTTAGCTGAAAATAGTAGATGCCTCCGATATAAGTCAGAATAAACAGAACGGGAAGCACAGCATTGTTGTAGCAGTATTTCTCAAACGTCTTATATAAACATGCAAGAAAAGGAAATCTGAAACTATTGAGCATATAACTTGAAATATTATATGCCATAATAAAAACACCCAGACAAATTCCAATAATAAAAAAAGCAAGCCAACTTACTTTACCCATGTATTCCGGGTCAAGAAAAAGATAGGGAATACCAAAGCGGTTACCAAAATTTTGCGTTACACAGGCAAACAAAATCAACCAATAGACTAACAGCAGTTGGCTCTTCTTTACATGCATTATTACCAACTGAACAGGAAAAGAAAGCCAGAAAATTTTTAGTCTGTCTTTAATATTCATTACTGCATCTTCAACTATATTATACGCTTCACAATTAATTTGGTTCTAAAGTCCTGAAATTTTACGATTTACTACATCCAGAATATTTTTTTCATTGGCAATTGCTTTGTTTTCCATCTCAGCAGCTTGTTTTAAGACAGTTTCAACAAAAGTTTTATCCGAATATGCAGCAGCATTGATCCGTACATTAAGACCTGCCCCTAAAACAGCAGTTCTTGCACACATTGCTCCTACACCTGCATCTGAAACAGAATTTGGATTACCATTAGTTGCCATTGCCTCAATGAGCTCCATTGACTGCAGCGAAATTTTCATGACTGATAAGGGTACTTCAATTGCATAACGTGTGGCTTCAGCAACNNAATGCCACTGTATCTTCATCAACCAAATGAAGCAATTGCTTTTTAATTTTCTGCCCTTTATCAGCCCAGTCAGAAAATTCATTCCATCGTTCTTCCCATCCTTTTTTGGACGCAGAAAGATTGGCTACCATGGTTGCAAGTGCAACACCCAATGAACCACAATATGCAGCAATAGATCCGCCACCCGGAGCAGGAGATTCGCTGGCTGTTTCATCAACAAAAGCATTCAAACGCATATTTGCCAGAACAGCTTTGCTTTCACTCTCCATCACATATTCAATAATTCTTTTTTCCGGAGTGAATGGCGACAACTCATCAAGCCCCATTGACTTTACTGCAATATGAATCAGTTCAGCATCGCTAACACCTGATGACAATCGCTGCTTGTTCAGAAAATATTTTCCTGCATCGAGCATTGCCTGTAGTGGCACCAATCCCACTAACTCACTTCCTGTGGCACGGTAGCCACGCTCATAGGCACTGCGGGCGCTTTCTTCAAAAACAATATGCAGCGGAGTTTCTCTGAACTTTGTAATATTAATCGAGACCTGTGCAATACCATATTCTTCAATATACCATCCTATTGCTTTAACGCCTTTAAGCTTACCCGGTATTCTGATTTCATTACCTGCATCATCTAATATTTTTTTTCCTTTACTATCAGTTTTCACGCGGCCTGCTTCACGAATATCGAAAGCAACAGAGTTTGCACGTTTAACCGATTTGGTATTCAGATTAACATTATAGGCAATTAAAAAATCACGAGCACCAATTACTGTAGCACCTGAATTTGCAGGCAATTCTGCAGGACCAAAATCAGGTTTCCATTCTTTTTGTTTTATCTTTCTAAAGAAGCCTTCATATTCACCTGCTCTGATGATTGAAAGATTACTTCTCTCCTTATTTTCTTGTGCTTCTTCATATAAATAAACCGGAATGTGAAGTTCATTGCCAACACGAGCAGCCAGCTTCTTTGACCACTCTACCGTTTCTTGCATTGAAATATTGGCTACAGGAATAAAAGGACAAACATCGGTGGCTCCCATTCGTGGATGCTCACCCTTGTGTTTACTCATATCAATAAGTTCTGATGCTTTGGCTATACCTTTAAATGCTGCTTCAACTACTGCTGCAGGTTCACCTACAAAAGTTACAACTGTGCGGTTTGTTGCTTTACCCGGATCAACATTCAATAATTTTATTCCTTCTACCGATTCAATACTATCGGTAATTTGTTTGATAATAGTCAAATCATTCCCTTCGCTGAAATTGGGAACACATTCAATCAATTGTTTCATTTAAATTTGTTTTAATCTTTTTGAAAAATACGTTTGCTAAGATCATCAAAATTACCCTGAAAAAGATTCCGCAGATGAACAATAAAAAAAGTTTTAAAGTAACTGCGTGCAAAAGATTGCTTTAACAGCTTAAAAGAACCTCCTCAGGTTTAAGTCAATAAAAAAGTTATCAGACTTTGTTATTTTTAAAAGTACTGCGGGCTTTAATATAGTCGGCAATTAAATAGCCAATGAGTTTACCGGTTTTATTATCCGTTTTAATGTGTGAAAGCACCGGTGCTGCTTCGGCAATATGCAAATAACAGGCATTTAGCTTTGAGGCTGCGCGATTAATATACTGCCTTGCCTGAATGGTGCTGATACCGCTTGATGTTTTAGCACTTGAAGGAATATTCTGAATGGTATCCATATCAATTTCAATACCACAGAAGTTGTCTTTAACATGTTCAATAGCTTTATCAACTGCTTCTGTAAATGAAATATTTTCTCTGATAAAAATATCTTCAAAAAAAGACAGCGAAAACCTTTCAGGTCTGTCCATCATAAACTGCAACACATTACCTGCATTATAGCTCTCATGCAATCCTACAATTGCATACTTGTTGAGAAATTTATGCTCATATGCATATCGAAATCCATTTCCACTGTGACGACCTTCCATAATTCTGAAATCGGAATGTGCATCACAATTTATACAGTTTATACTCTCACTTTTAATGACTCCACTTGTTTGCAGACCAATAGCAGCAGCCTTAATATTAGGATATGCGTTATTATGTCCTCCACCAATTATAATGGCTTCCTTGCCGGATTGAATTATCGCCTTTACAACCTCGAAAACTCTTTCATCAATCTGTCCAACAAGTTCTCTTGCCTTGCTTATTCCTTTCTCAGTTTTGAAATTAATGCCATCGGCAGCAAGCATCAGATCATCAAAATTAATATGACCGAGAACTAAAATATTACTGCCATCACCAAAACAATTACTCTGCACATTCAACAAACTAAACAATGCAGGCTTCCAGGCACTGTAAGCACCACCCCGACCTCCATTAGCTCTGATTCCAATATCTTCAGGCAGACCCAACAACACATATTCTGCATCACACTGATTTAAACGTTCAATTAGTGTTGCATCGCTTTTATTGAGCACCTGCACATTCTCGCCCACCTTGGTTTCATTCTTGCGGGTTCGTGTTTCCTGATTAATATCTTCCCGACTGTAAACAACAAGATGACTCATACTTACACAACTTTTTTGCCTTTTACATAAACAGATTCAATCACATTTTCATTGAATGAGTAGGGTATGATATAAGGTGATGATATCGCTTTTGTAATAAAAAAATCCGCTCTTTTACCAACAGAAATACTACCTGTAAGATGACTTACATTCATGGCATAAGCAGCATTGATGGTGGCTGCATTAAATGCTTCTTCAGGATTTAATTTATACTGTACACAAAGAAGACTTATCATAAAATTCATATCGCCTGAGGGCGAACTTCCGGGATTAAAATCCGTTGCAACTGCTAAAGGTAAGCCGGCATCAATCATCTTTCTGGCAGGAGGCAGTGGTAAGTTCAAAAAGAATGCAGCACCGGGTAATACAACAGGCATTGTAGTGCTATTTTTTAGAGCAGCAATTTCTTCGTCTTCTACAAATTCTAAATGATCAACACTAATAGCATTGCAGTTTACGCCTGCCTGAACACCACCTGAGCGACTCATCTGATTGGCATGTACCTTGGGTATTAAACCATATTTTGCTCCTGCATTTAGAATATCTTCTGTTTCCTGCTGTGAAAAATAATTTCGCTCACAAAACACATCACAATAATCAGCTAACTTTTCTGCAGCAACTGCCGGTATCATGTCATCAATAATGTGTCTGACATAGCCTGCTTTATTGTTTTTGAACTTTTCCGGGACGGCATGTGCACCTAAAAATGTAGATTTTATAATCAGCGATGAGCTTTCTTTTATTCTCTTTATTATCCTAAGCATTTTCAATTCGCTTTCAAGGCTTAAGCCATATCCGCTCTTTATTTCTATTGCTGTGGTTCCTTTGGCTATCATTGAATCAATACGTTGCATTGCCGAAAGAAACAAATCTTCCTCTGATGCCGCAGCAAGTTTTTTTGATGAATTAAGAATGCCTCCACCACGTTGTGCAATATCTTCATAAGACAATCCATTGATACGGTCAACAAATTCTTCTTCGCGCGAAGCAGCATAAATAAGATGTGTATGCGAATCGCACCAGCCAGGCATTAAATATTTCCCATTTGCCTGAACCGGTTCATAAGCACTATATTCTTCTTTCACCGACTCCCATTCAGTCATAGTACCATAGCTCTTAATAAGACCATCTTTTATTACTAAAAAAGCATCAGGCAAAAACATGTAACTGCGCAAATCCTGTCCACGTTTGATTAATATATCCTTGTCAAGAATTCCACACAGACCTTTAATATTAAGTATTACAATCACAATTTTAGAATTAGATTTTGTTTGAGATAAAACTATGATGAATATTTATAGGTTTTTCTTAAAATACTCTGTCATCATTTCATACAAATGTCCCCTCGACTGAGAGATGCCATGTGCCTGATTGGGATAATAAAAAGTGTCGAATTGTTTTTTATTCTTAACTAATGCAATAACCATTTCTGCACTATTCTGAAAATGTACATTGTCATCAGTTAATCCGTGAATGAGTAAATATTTACCTTTCAGTTTATCGGCAAAAAAAACAGGTGAGTTATCATCATAACCTTTTGGATTTTCTGCCGGCAGAGACAAATATCTTTCTGTATAAATTGAATCGTAATAGCGCCAGTTGATAACAGGTGCTACGGCAACTCCGGTTTTAAAATAATCGGCCCCTTTTGTCATAAGCAAAGATGTCAGGTAACCACCATAACTCCAGCCATGAACACCAATACGGGTTGAGTCAACATAAGATAGGGTACGAAGATATTTTGCAAATTCTATCTGATCAATCGTTTCATAATGACCCATGTTTTTATAAATACTATTGGCAAATTCCTTTCCACGTCCCGGTGTACCTCTGTTGTCAACCGATACAACAATAAAACCGTTTTGCGCAAGCATCTGATGCCAGAGAAAATTTGTTCCACCCCATTGGTTAAGGACTGTCTGTCTGCCCGGTCCTCCATATAAATAAACAATAACAGGGTACTTTTTATTCTCATTGGCTTTAAAACCCGGTGGCGTTATCATCCATGCATTCAGGCTGATATTTTCAGAGTTAGTGAATTTAAAAAATTCAGGTTTAGAAATTGTATAAGATTCAAGATTCTTTACCACTCTTTCATTATTTTCCAACACCCTTATTTTTTTACCTCTGCTGTCCTGAACATAACAGATATAGGGTTTGTCAATTGTGCTATGTGTAATTACTGAATACTTAAAATTGCTGCTGAAAGATGCTGATGCAGTACCGTTGGCAGGCGACAACAATTTCTTCTTCTGATTCAGGTCAACTGAATAAACAACTCTTTCCATGGGTGTTGGGTCTGCAACCTGATAAAAACAGTTTTTTGTTTTCTCATCATAGCCATAAAAAGTTATTACATCTCCACCATTGGTCAGCATCTTCTCAGAGCCATCACTCAGGCTTCTAAGATAAATCTGATTGTAACCGCTTTTATCACTGCTGTAAATAAATTGTGTTCCATTATTCAAGAAAACTAAGTTATCGGTAATCTCAATAAAAGTGTTACTATTTTCATTCATTAATAAAGTGGTCTTGCCCGAAACGGCATTACACAATAAATAATCCAGATTATTCTGATGTCGGTTCATTCTCAATACACATAACTGTCCTACTTTTTCTGTCCATTTTATTCTCGGAATATACTGATCTTTTTCATCTCCTGTTTGCATTCTAACACTTCTGCCTGAAGACAAATCGTAAACATAAATATCAACAACAGAATTCTCTTCACCGGCTTTAGGATACTTATATTTCTCTTCTTTCGGATAAAGTGAGTCGTAATAAGTAAGTGTAAATTCTTTAACATTGCTTTCATCAAACCTGTAGTATGCTAAATACTTTCCATCGTTTGACCATTGATATCCCTGACTGAATGAAAACTCTTCTTCGTAAACCCAGTCTAATGCACCATTGATGATAAAATTTTTCTTTCCATCGTTAGTAACCATCTTTTCACTTAAATCGTAAAGATTTTTCAGATATAGATTATTATCACGAACAAAGGCTACCATGCTTCCTGTTGGATTAAATTGAGCATACATTTGTTTTCCTTTTTCTGAAACAGCTGTTAACTTTCTGCTTTTGAAATCAAAAACATAGAAGTTTGCTTTGGTTGAATGTCTGTAAATTGCCTCTGATGCTGTGGTCAGCAAAACTTTTTTTTCGTCATTACTAAACGAATAATCAGAATACCTGAAGTCTTTAATTGATGCTTGTAATTCATCAATTTTAATAAGCGTGTCTATTACATTTCCTGTTTTAAAACTGTAACGAATCAGGTTTCCTGCCCTGTCAGTGTTTGAATAGGTGTCGCCACTGTTCATGCTTTTTAAGGATGCAACCTGTCTGGCCGCAAACTGTGATGAACCCCAGATGTCGGCATAAGTAAAATTCTTTTGTGCATACAGATTTAAAGTAGCTAAAGCAAAGAAGAAAAGAGAAAATATTTTTTTTTCCATTACATAAAATTTAAAGTTCAAACCTACAAAGAATACAGAAATTAGAAGTTACAATGAATAAAGAAGAGAATAAACTTTATTAGTTATTAAGGTTTGGGTATAAAAAATGCGGTCACAGCCTGAAAATCAGGCTGTGACCGCAAACTTAAAATATGGACTCTTAAATAAGTTTTTCTATAGTTGCCTTGCTTGAGTAAGCTTGCTTACGAGATGCTGATTGTGCGGCTGCTTTTTCAGCTTCAATCTCATCATAAAGCTTGAACTCATTCAACTGATCTTCTCCAATAATTTTAGAGAGACCTGAAAGCATTGAGCCTATCTTCTGAATGCTCTGCATTTCTGCTTTTGATAATGCTATTACTGCCATAGTATTAAAATTTTGATGACCAAATGTAGATATTAATTTATTAAAACCAAATATTTTTAGCTAAAAGTTTTAAACAGAGGGGTTAAATTACCCTAATACGTGGCAAATCACTTTGTTTCTTCATCAAAACTAATGTCAGTATAGGGGTTTGAACTACCACCGGAACTGTTATTGTCATGATCTGATTTCCCTGCATTGCCATTTTTGATGTGCGACACTGCCTCATTCAGGCCTTCGATAAATTTCTCAAAATCTTCTTTATAAAGGAAGATTTTATGTTTTTCATAAAAAGGCTTGTCATCGCCCATGTTAAACTTCTTTTTGCTTTCTGTAATAGTAACAAAATAGTCGTTAGCCCGGGTTGACTTAACATCGAAAAAATAGGTTCTTTTTCCTGCCTTAACTGCTTTAGAGAAGATTACCTCTCTTGAGTTTCCATTATTTTCTGAATCGTGCATATAATGCTCTTTCGGTTTATACCTGCACAAAACAATACAAAAAAACTTAATCCTCAAATTTTTTGTGAAAATTCTTGTAATTAACTCAAACAGAGGGCATCCAATATAGGATTTTATCTGTGTAATTCTTCTAAGTATGACTGGTTATTCCCTTCCTACTTAAAATAGTTTTCATGAAGAAAATTATAGAGGTTAAAGTCCTTTGAATCGGTAGCCGTCTGAAGTTTGATTTTTAAAGACTGATAGTCAAAATCTCGCATTTTATTGCTGATGATAAGACGAATAGATTTTTCATAAAACAAATTCAATTTATCTGAATGCTTTCTTGTTTTATCAACCAAACATTCTGTCAATAAATCTATTCCTGTACCTTCTGTTGCCACGGTTTTAAAAATCGGAGAATAGCGTGTCTGATTTCGCAATCGTAACATATTCTGAATGTGTTTTACAAGCACATCAGCCTGCTCTTTGTCTGCCTTATTAATAACAAAAACATCAGCAATTTCCATAATACCGGCTTTCAATGCCTGAATGTCATCACCGGCACCTGGATTTAAAACCAATACTGTAGTGTCGGCTAATGCAGCAATTTCAACTTCACTCTGCCCTACTCCAACGGTTTCTATAAAAATAAAATCGAATGCACATGAACGCAACACATCAGTAATCTCAATAGTTCTGGCAGACAGCCCTCCAAGATTTCCTCTCGTAGCCAACGACCTGATAAACACATTTTGATGCAAAAAGTAATCATTCATTCTGTAACGATCACCTAAAATACTTCCACTTGTAAAAGGTGATGTTGGGTCAACTGCGAGAATTGCGATGCGCCACTTGTCAGCCATTTTAGCAAGCAATGCATTGAGCAGTGAACTTTTCCCTGCACCGGGCGGACCGGTAAATCCAATCACAGGTATGTCATAATTTATCTTCAGATGACGTAGTAAATCCATTGCACCATCAGCAGCATTCTCAACCTGAGAAATAACTTTTGCCAGCGAACGATAATTGCCCTGACTTATTTCGGCTTGATTTAAATTAAATGACATGCTGCAAAGATAGAATTGCATTTAAATGTGAGTAGCCATTTTGCGGTGAGATAATGTTATTTTTGCATCATATTTATGCTTACATGGTAAAAATTTCAGGAGTTATAATCACTTTTAACGAAGAGAAAAAGATTGAACAATGTCTGAAAAGTCTTTTACCTGTTTGTGATGAGATTGTAGTATTGGATTCGCTGTCAACTGATAAAACAGAAGAAATATGCAGTCGCTATGAAGTCCGGTTTATCAAACAAAAGTTTTTAGGGTACATTGAACAAAAAAACCATGCTTTGACTTTTGCATCAAATAATTTAGTGCTTTCTTTAGATGCAGATGAATGTCTTTCCGAATCTTTACAGAAGTCAATTGAGCAAATTAAAAATAATCAAACTACAACAGCATACAGCATGAACAGGCTTACCCGATATTGTGATAAGTGGATCTATCATAGTGGTTGGTATCCTGATGTCAAGGTGCGCTTGTTTGATAAAACAAAAGCACAATGGGGAGGAACAAATCCGCATGACAAAATTATTCTGTCAGAAAGAACTTCCGTTCAACATTTAAAAGGCGACTTACTTCATTACAGTATTGACAGTATAGAGCAACACATACAACAGGCAACAAAGTTTGGCATTATTGCTGCCAAGGCAAAATTTGCTAAAGGTCAATCTTCAAATGGATTCAACACGCTGTTACATACGGCAGGAAGATTTTTGAAAACCTATATTTTAAAAGCCGGATTTTTAGATGGGTACTACGGCTGGCTCATTGCTAAATATTCTGCCAAAAGTGTTTATCTGCGCTATTCCTTATTGGAACCTCGCAACCACGAAAAACTAAATAGTCTTTGATGAAGGTATTACACATATCTACAGCAACAGGTTGGCGTGGTGGCGAGCAGCAAGCAGCATATTTAATAAATCAACTTGGTAATCTGCAAACAGCATGTTTCTTATTATGTCCAAAAGATGCTGCAATCATGCAACGATTAAATAATTCTAACTGTAAGATAGAAGTCTTTCAAAAAGGTAAAGCACTTAATCTATCTTTAGCAAGAAAGATAAAAACACTTTGTAAAGAAAATCAAATTGACCTTATACATACACATGACTCACATGCACATACAGCAGCATTTTTATCATCATGGCTATTTGGCAATAAATGCCCGGTTGTAGTAAGCCGCAGAGTAGATTTTGCCGTTTCTTCCTCCCTGTTGTCTCATTTAAAATACAATCACTCAAGTATTAAAAAAATTATTTGTGTGTCTGTTGCCATCAGGCAAATTACAGCACCTGCTATTAAAAGAAAAAAAATTTTAGAAGTTGTTCATTCAGGAGTTGACACAGATAAATTTATTTTCGGTAAAACAAAACTACATCAGGAATACCGGTTGCCAAAGGAAACATTTCTTGTTGGCAATGTGTCGGCCTTAGCTGATCATAAAGACTTATTTACATTTATTGATACGGCAGAAATTATTTTACAACAAGCTCAACACATTCATTTCTTTCTGATTGGTGATGGTTCTGAAATGAATGCACTTAAAACAAGAGTTACAGAAAAAAAACTTACAGCTAACATACATTTTACAGGTTTCAGAAATGATGTTAATGAATTACTTCCTGAACTCAATCTTTTTCTGATGACATCGAAAACAGAAGGTTTAGGAACAACAATTTTAGATGCCTTTGCAGCTAAAGTGCCTGTGGTGGCAACTAACGCAGGTGGCATTCCGGAAATTGTACGGCATGAACAAACCGGATTAATCGCACCAATTGGCAATGCACAACAACTTGCCAAACTTGTATTGGAAGTAATGAATGACAGTAATCTTGCAAATACACTTGCAACCAATGCACAGCAGCTGGTAGCTGACTTTACTTTCAGGCGAACTGCAGAGAAAACAAAAGCTGTCTATACTCAGGTTTTACAAGAGGAAAATCAGAAGGTATAATGGCCGTAAAAAACGAACATATAAAAGCCATTCTAGAAGGACTTCCAAATGAACCTGGGGTTTATCAGTTTTTCGATAAAAATGAAAAGATAATTTACGTTGGGAAAGCAAAAAATCTGAAGAAAAGGGTTTACAGTTATTTTTCTAAAGACATTTTTGAAAGTGGGAAAACAGCTATTATGGTAAGGCAGATTTCTGACTTGCGTTTTATCATTACAGAAACTGAATTAGATGCGCTGTTACTCGAAAACAACCTGATCAAAAAACATCAACCACGCTACAACATTCTCCTTAAAGACGATAAAACATACCCATGGATTTGTATTAAAAATGAGCCTTTTCCGAGAATATTCTATACAAGAAGAAAAATCCGTGATGGTTCACAGTACTTTGGTCCGTATGCTTCTGTGAAAATGATTAACATTTTATTAGACATGATTCACAGACTTTATAAACTCAGAAATTGCAATCTAAATCTTACTCCTGAAAATATTCAGAATAAAAAATTCAGAGTTTGTTTAGAGTTTCATGTAGGCAATTGTTTGGGTCCATGCGAAGGCCGTCAATCTGCAGAAGACTATCAGCAAGGCATTGATAACATCAGACATATATTAAAAGGCAACATCAATCAGGTGATTCGCATATTGCAGGATGAAATGCAGACAGCTTCGCAAAATCTTGAATTTGAAAAAGCACAGCAGATAAAAAGTAAACTCGACACTTTAGAACAGTTCCGAAGTAAATCTGTCATTGTTAGTCCTGTTATTAATAATGTTGATGTAGTGACAATTGTGTCTGATGAAAATTATGGGTTTGCCAATTATATGAAAGTGATTAACGGAGCAATTTTGCAATCGCAAACAATTGAGCTGAAGAAAAAACTTTCAGAAACAGATACCGACCTGATAACTTTTGCATTGACAGAATTACGTCAGCGATTTGAAAGCGATGCAACAGAAATATTGGTAAATGTAATGCCCGACACCTATCCTGCCGATGTAGAGGTGAGTGTTCCCAAAATAGGAGAAAAAAAACATCTGCTCAGTCTCTCCGAAAAAAATGCACGTTACTATCAGTTGGAAAAATTAGCGCAGTATGACAAACTAAATCCTGAACATAAAACAGACAGATTGATGGAGAAAATGAAAGCAGATTTAAGGATGATGGAGCAACCGCGAAGGATTGAATGTTTTGATAATTCAAATTTCCAGGGTACAAATGCCGTTGCAGCCATGAGTGTATTTATCAATGGTAAGGCAGCAAAAAAAGAATACAGACACTTTAATATTAAAACAGTTGAAGGGCCTGATGATTTTGCATCTATGCAGGAAGTCATCTACAGGCGCTACAAACGTGTTTTGGAAGAAAAACAACCTTTACCCCAACTAATCATCATTGATGGTGGCAAGGGACAACTTAATGCTGCACTGACCGGACTTGAAAAATTAGGGTTAAATAAAAAGATTCAAACCATTGGTATTGCTAAAAAATTAGAGGAGATATATTATCCCGGAGATTCTGTACCTATGTATCTTGACAAAAAAAGTGAGACCTTAAAAATCATTCAGCAACTAAGAGATGAAGTACACCGTTTCGGAATAACCCATCACAGAAATAAAAGAAGTCGCAATTTTCTGCAATCAGAAATATTGCAAATTCCCGGTATAGGTAATGCAACTTTTGAGAAACTGATTATCCAATTTAAAAGCGTCAAAAAAATCAAAGAAGCCACTGCAGCTCAAATTGCAGATGTCATAGGAAAACAAAAAGCTGCAATAGTTGTAAATTATTTTAACTCAGAAAAACAACAAGCTGATGAAGTCAACTAAAATATTTTATCTGTTAGTCGTTTATGTGCTGCTGCAATTGGGTTGGTGGTCGTATCTCTTAGTAAAATTAAACTCTGAGTTAGGCAACGAAAAATTGCGTTACTTAGAAACGCTGCCTCAAACTGAAGCAACCATACTTCAGGAAAATGCCATTCGCAAAAAGCTAAAAGAAAAATATCTGATGGTGGCTGGTGAAGGTTTGGTGTTTTTATCGCTTCTCGGTATTGGAATTTTCTATGCACGCAGGTCGTTTAAGAAAGAATTTCAGATAGCGCTGCAGCAGAAAAATTTTATGATGAGTATTACGCATGAGTTTAAATCGCCCATTGCAGGTATCCGACTAAGTTTAGAAACATTGTTAAGACGTGATGTAGAAAAACAACAACGCGATAAAATTCTTGGCCGCGCCTTACTTGAAACAGACAGAATAAATTTTTTAGTTGAAAATATTCTTACAGCTACGCGCATTGAGGCTGCAAATATGGACTTTCAGTTTGCTGATATTAATTTATCAGAAACACTTTCAGACCTGATGACTATACTTCAACAATCTGCAAACAGTCATAATTTTAAATTGAAAATTGAAAACGATATTCATGTTACAGCTGATAAAAATGCTATACATTCACTGATACTTAACCTTATAGAAAATGCACAGAAATATACTCCTGCAGGCTCCGACATTGAAGTAAAGTTATTTCAGATTGACAAAGATGTATTTATGCAGATTTGTGATAACGGCCCAGGTATTGCTGATATTGAGAAAAGAAAAATTTTTGAAAAATTCTATCGGATAGGTAACGAAGAAACACGCACAACAAAAGGTACAGGATTAGGGCTTTACATCTGTCGCTTTATTGTTTTAAAACATAAAGGCCGGATAGCTGTTCAGGATAATTATCCGCAAGGCTGTATTTTTGAAGTCGTAATTCCATCATTAAACAATAAAATATAAATATGAACAAGAAAAAAGTTGTGCTGATTATTATGGATGGCTGGGGTGAAGGCCGTAAAGACAAAAGCAATGCAGTTTATGAGGCAAATACTCCGTTTATAGATTCTTGTTATGATAAATATCCGCATAGTGAGTTACTTACTTCGGGACTTAATGTTGGTCTTCCTGACGGGCAGATGGGAAACAGCGAAGTTGGGCACCTTAACATTGGAGCAGGCAGAATAGTTTATCAGGAATTAGCACTCATCAACAAAGCTGTTGAAGAAAAAACGTTGCATAGCAATACTGTAATTCTCACCTGTCTTGACTATGTAAAACGTACCGGAAAAAAATTACACCTTATCGGACTGGTGAGTAATGGTGGTGTACATTCACACATCAACCATCTTAAAGCGCTTTGTGACATTGCTAAAGACAATGATGTAAAAGATGTTTTTATTCATGCATTTACTGATGGTCGCGATTGTGATCCAAAAAGCGGTTTAGGTTTTATAAAGGAACTAGAAAATCATTTAAAAATATCTTCGGGAAAAATTGCCTCTGTTGTAGGGCGATATTATGCAATGGATAGAGATAAACGCTGGGAACGTATAAAAGAAGCATACGATTTAATGGTTAACGGAATCGGTGTGCACTTCGGCAATGCCGTTAGCGGCATAGAGGCATCTTACAAAAACAATGTCACCGATGAATTTATAAAGCCCATTTGCATTACAGAAAACAACAAACCCGTTGCAACCATACAAGATGGTGATGCAGTTATATGTTTTAATTTCCGTACTGACCGCTGCCG
>DKKR01000059.1 GCA_002455375.1 Bacteroidetes bacterium UBA6661 | reverse complement strand
GCTGTAAAACCAACTATTGAATTGTAATCACCAAGATTGTCGATGCCGGCAGAAGTACCAATAAATATATTGGATTGTCCGTTACTATATCGTCCTGTGTTATCCCCAATAAAAACATTATCATTTCCGGAAGCAAACTCACCGGCAGAAAATCCATTGAAAGTATTCATGTTTCCCGAAGCATTTCCTGCCAAAATATCTTTTCCACAATTTACACCGGTAAAAATATTTTCTGTTCCGGCATTGTGAAGCACTGTTTCACCACCTATCATATAATAGTTGCGTGGCTGAGATATGTTAATCTCATCGGCTACATCTAATTGCCACAACGGATTATTGATTCCTATTCCTACTTTGCCATTGCCAAGTATGGTCATTCGCATATTATTAAATGCACCTGCTCCGGCATTAGTATAAAAACTAATCGGCATAGGATCTTCATTTTTTATTACAAGAGGTGTGTTAGTACCGCTTGTCCAGCCAATATAATCATTTGCTCCAACAGGAAAATTAGCATTATTTCCAGATGTTGCCTGACTATAAGCAAATCTTAAATTGCAGAGCAATATGCTCAATGCAAATAAATATGTGAATGTATATTTCATAATATTTTGATTTTAAAAGTGAATAAATTTGTTTCTGTATGTATCAATTGAGGTATTTGTTTTAACAATATAAACTCCATAGCTTAAAGTAGAAATATCTACTTGTGTTTTGAAAGAAGAAACTGTTATTTTAGGAATTATTAATTTTCCGCATAAATCAAATACCTCAATTGATGTAATATTTCTTCCTTCCACTACTATCCAATCCCTTGCAGGATTCGGAAAAATTTGAACTAAATCAATATTATCAATTGCATGAATTGAATTAACAAAGTCGGAATCGGTGGAAAGCTTGACATCATCAATGTAATAATAAGCCACTGAAGCGAGGCTGTCTAATAAGATGTGTGTACAAGTTGAATCGGAAAAAAAATTACCTATTGCTAAATACTGGTAGGCCAAATTAGCTATAAAAGAGCCTGAAATTTTTATCCAATTTATGGAATCAGTAATTATTGAATCAGAATAAATATGAGCGAAATTGTCTATCGGAATAGGGCTTGCTTGGGAATACGCTGTGGTTAAAAATTTAGCTCCCATTTTGTTAGAGGCTGCATTATAATGACTTGAGCTATCCCGAGAGTTATTAACATAAAATGATAAATAATATTTTTGTCCAACTGTAAGAGCTTGCAATAGCTGAATACCTATCATTTCTCTAAAATCAGTTGCAAATTTTGCATAAGTTACAATTCCTGCATAAGCATCACCTGTTTTAGCATATTGATATCCCCAATCATTAGCTGGTACACCCGCATGTCCGTTTTGATTACATGAATTAAAATAATCAGGGGATAATCGGTAACTGCTCCATCCTACAGTACTATCAATCATCATTACGTTAGTTGGACAAGCAACAGTATCCTCAAAACTCGGGTTGGGTACTAAATTAATTTGTGCTTCCGATGTTTGTATTAAAAAGCAGTAAATGGTAATTAATAGTATATATTTTTTCATTTTGAGTTTCTTTTCATCCTTAAATCCAAAACAGGTGCATCACCTTGCATTTTACCCAATTAAAGATTTGTGGATTATTTAATTAATAATTTGTAAAAGCAAGAAATGTAAAAAAGATTTCTGTTGTGGCTGCGGGCTAAGAAAAACGCAGCCAACTCCCCGATAAAGGCAAACAAAGTTTATTTTCTAACATGGCATGGTTATTTAGTAGTGTAAAAGTAAGTGTTTAAATTTTAAAAACAAATGTTTTGGGATCTTTTTTTATTGAACACTATCTTACATTAATACACAATAATACCGGACTTAACAACTTACTTGTCTTGTTTTATCATGCCAATAACAACATCCAGGCTTCTTTAATTTTTCCGGCATGTATCAATTTGCGTGCTGCAAGGTGTTTGGCAAGCTTTGCATTTGAAGGGTCAGCAGCAATTGCCTCGTTGAACTTTTTCATACCATCAGATATATTGAACTGACGTATCTCTTCTGCTCCGGGTATTGCTTCCTCATTTGCTAACTGCGCCAAGTCGTTGCCCGTTAGCACTTCGCTTAATCTTATTGCATCAGGTATCTTATCGAAACCTAAACCCAATTTATGATTTGGTTTTGGGACTGCAAATACTGCGCTACCGGATGCCCTGCAATAATAATCACCTCCCATACGTGCTACCAGGTCTATCTTATTCGGGTCAATCTTTCCGCTTTCATTCAATATGTCGTCATGAACATGCATCAGTAATATTTCGCAAATTATTAAGTTAGCTGCTCCTCCTAACTTTCCGGTTTCAATAACATCTAAAACTTTACATTCAAAATTTACTGGCGATTCTTTTATCAGAAAAGGTTTTACCTTCTCTGCTTTAACAGCAGTGAATCCTGCTTTTTCAAATTCATTCACATCTTCAGGATATTCGCAGCTTGCTAATGATGCCTGATGTACTAAATTATAATTTACAGCACCAATAACTACTTCACGTGTTTCAAAAACATTCTGCAAGGTGTGTTTTGTCGTATTGTCTCGCACTCTGCGCGCAGGGCTGAAAACAAGGATTGGCGGCTTGCTGCCAAAGGCATTATAAAAACTAAAAGGACTCAGGTTTGGTTTACCATTTTTATCAACCGTACTGGCAAAGGCAATGGGGCGTGGTGCAACAGCACTAAGCATCATTGCATGAAACTCACCTGTTTTAACTTGCGTGGGATCTATTATCATTATTTACCTCTATAAAAGAACACTGAAATTTATTGTTGACTAATCAAAATTAAGGTCAAATTGCTTTCTGAAATTTTCAAGTTCCGGATTTTTCTCTGCCATTTTCTTAAATTTTTCTCTTGCAGTATAGGGTTTATCAAGCACTTTCTCTGATACTTCAACACGAACTTCCAAAGTCAGAAAATCGTTCTGCAATTCTCTTTTGAAATATTCAAGAAATTCACTTTTCAACGACAACAAATTGTCACGGAGTACTTGGTTGTCAACAGTAACATGTATTTCTGTACCATTAATCACTACAGGCTCTGTTCTAAGCAATGCCTTTGAAAGGTTGGTATGGCCATTGTTGTCCTGCAATGCTGCATACAAAGTCCATATCCTATTAAGCTCTTCAATTACTACTGGCCTGTCATTTTTTTTTTCAGATTTTACATCTGTAGATTCTGTTTTATCAGGTGCTGCTTGTTTAGCATTAAGTCCTGATAAAGAAATTGTGGCAAGAGGCTCTTCAGCTTTTGTTGCTGTAGTTGCCTTTGCTATTTCCGGTTTTGCACTCTCCTGACTGGCCGAAGCTATAGCAGATACATTTTTTGACATCTGTGCTACAGGTGTTGCAACAGTAGTTTTCTCAACAGCAACTTTTTCTACTACTACAGGTTTTGCTGCCATTGCATTTTCATTCACCGTAAGTTTTCCTGACAAGGCACACATTTTCATCAGTGCAATTTCTACATGCAGCCTCTGATTGCGGACACTCTTGTATGATAAATCACATGAATTACAAATATCTATCAGTTTTAGTAAGACAGATAACTCAACAGCCTTGCTTTGAACTTTATATTTTTCGCGAACTGCTTCTGTTACTTCTAACAACTGCAATGTAATTTCATCCTTGGCAACCATCAAATCACGAAAATGCCCTGACAGCCCGGCAATAAAATGATGACCGTCAAAACCTTCGTTCAACAACTCATTAAAAGTTAACAATACAGATGAAATATTTCCCGGTAAAATCTGATCGGTTATGCGGAAATAATATTCATAATCGAGAACGTTAAGGTTATTGATGACATCTTTATAGGTTACCTTATTGCCCGAAAAAGTAACCATCTGATCGAAAATAGACAATGCATCACGCAATGCACCTTCGGCTTTCTGTGCAATAATGTGCAAAGCTTCGGGGTCGGCTTCAATATTTTCTTTCTTAGCAATTTGCTGCAGGTGTTTTGAAATATCTTCAACCTTTATACGGTTGAAATCAAAAATCTGACAACGTGATAAAATAGTTGGAATAATTTTATGTTTCTCTGTTGTTGCTAAAATAAAAATAGCATAAGGTGGCGGCTCTTCCAATGTTTTCAGGAAAGCATTAAATGCACCAGAGGAAAGCATGTGAACCTCATCAATAATATAAATTTTATAATGCCCGCTTGCAGGTGCAAAACGTACCTGATCTACTAAACTGCGGATATCCTCTACTGAGTTATTACTGGCTGCATCTAATTCAAAAATGTTGAGCGACTGTCCGTTATTAAACGAAACACATGATTCACAATTATTACATGCTTCTGTGTCAGCAGTGATGTTGCTGCAATTAATGGTCTTTGCAAGGATTCTCGCACAAGTTGTTTTACCTACTCCTCTTGGCCCACAAAACAAAAATGCCTGAGCAAGATGATTACTTTTTATTGCATTCTTTAGGGTTATGGTAATATGCCCTTGCCCTACTACAGTGTCGAAGGATGAAGGTCTGTATTTGCGTGCTGAAACAACAAAATTGCTCATAATGATTCTAAATTCTTAGCAAATTTAATCATTTACTTTTCCATTCCGGTTTCAACAGTAAGTTTTTAATAAAGATTTATGAAAACCATGTAAATTACAAATGGAAATGTCGTATTTAGCGTAAAATAAAAACTTGATATTTCATGGCAGTAAAAACACTGCAACTTTTTGAAAGTTATTTGCCTAATGCACAGAACTGGGTGTTCAGGATGCTGAATAATCTTCCTGATACAGAGGTGAATGTTGCAGCCTATCGCTATTACAATGAGCAATTCGTTACACAGAAAATAAACTTATTGCCCATGCCCGAGTATGTTAGTCCGGAATTGCTTGAAGGGCGCGATCAAGCCAAAAATATTTTCTCGAAAATCATCAATCGTATTTCCATTCTCCGAAAAAACAAATACTATTTTGACTATATCGGCAAATGGGCGAGAGAAAATGGCATTGAAATCATTCACACACACTTTGCCAATATGGGATGGCAATACCTTGAACTTAAAAAAATTACGGGTCTTCCCTATTTTGTCTCTTTTTACGGCTTTGATTATGAAAGCTTACCGTTCCGTTTTCAGGAATGGAAAAAGCGCTATCAGTCTTTGTATGAACAGGCTGATGGCTTTGTTTGCGAAGGTGCTTTTGGTGCTTCTATCTTAATTAATCAGGGCTGCGACCCTGCAAAAGTTCATATTGTGCACCTTGGTGTGGAGACCTCTAAAATTCCTGCGGTAGCAAGAACCAAGAATGAAGGTGAACTGCATCTGCTGCAACTGTCAAACTACAGTCAGAAAAAAGGACATATTTATTCGCTTCAGGCTTTTATTCAGGCATTAAACGACTGCCCGAATATGACGCTGACCTTTGTTGGCAATGAATTGGAGAATATTAAAGGCAATCTTGAAGCGTTGGTAAAACAACATAACATTGAGCATAAAGTACGCTTTATTGGCTTTATTGAATTTACGAAGCTTTACGAATTCTTCGGAAAGTATCATGTATTTATTCATCCAAGTTGCTATTCTGATACGCGTGACTGCGAAGGTGGCGCACCTATTGTTTTGCTCGATGCACAGTGTACCGGCATGCCTGTTATTTCAACCACACACTGCGACATTCCCGAAGAGGTTATACATGGCAAAACAGGACTTCTTACTCCTGAAAAAGATGCTGATGCTTTATCCGGTTCTATCCGCACTTTTTACAATATGAACAACAACACATATCAGCAATTTGCAACCGCTGCAAGACAACATGTAATTGAAAATTTTGATATTAAACCCTGCGCACTACAACTTCAACAACTCTACAACACCATTGTCAACCATTAATAAATGAACGAATTTGTACGTGCAGCATTCTCAAAAGAGGTTGTTTCTGAAGCTGCCAGGCTTTATAACATTAAGTTTTCTGACCTCACATTACTTCGTGATAATGTAAACATCATTTATCGTTTCCGTGAAGGCGATAAAGAATTTATTCTCCGACTTACACATTCTTCACATCAGTGTTTTGATACCGTAAACTCAGAGATTTACTGGATAAACTTTTTACATGAAAATAAAATTCCTGTATCAAACCCATTGCCTTCGGCAAATAATAATCTCTGCGAAAAAGTAACTTCAGGCGATTCTTATTTCAGTGTAGTGAATTTTACCGCAGCACCGGGTGTTGAATTAGGTGAAAAAAACTGGAACAGCAACACCATTGGACAAATGGGAAGAATTACCGGGATGATACATAAGTGTTCAAAAACATATTCGCCTCCTGAAACAATAAAAAAAAGAACTATCTGGCCTGAAAAATCAAATCAGATGGCAGAAACCTATTTGCCTGAATCAGATTTAAAAGTACGGGAATATTGGAAGCAATTACTTTCTGTAGTTAAACAATTGCCTTCCACATCAGATTCATTTGGCGTGGTGCATAACGATATTCACAGAGGAAATTTTATGGAAGACAAGGGGCGACTGACACTATTTGACTGTGAAGATGCTTGCTACACCTGGTTTGTAAACGATATAGCCTGTCCCTTGTTTTTTGCAATGAACTACAATGGTGTAAATGATTTTAACCGCAGAGGCTGGGCTCGTTATTTTATGGATAGTTTCA
This sequence comes from Bacteroidetes bacterium UBA6661, assembly GCA_002455375.1. Lineage (GTDB taxonomy): Bacteria > Bacteroidota > Bacteroidia > AKYH767-A > OLB10 > OLB10. Next base: position 49,394 of record DKKR01000059.1, on the reverse strand, counting down.
TGAAAGGCTATCAAAAACACAATCGTTTTAACCCCGAACAACTTAAATTGATGCCGGAATTACTGCACTTAAGAGGAATTTTTGTCTATGCCTATCTATTTAAAGCATGGGATGTAACAAAACTCAATCATGCACAGTTAAATTACTTTAACAGAATGAAACATATAGCAGAAAACGGTTTTGATTGGCTGAAGCCTGAAGATTATCTTTTGAATTAAATCTATATTATTCCAAACAGTAGGCTAAAAATTATAAATTCAAGTGAGTGTTAAAATAGGTCTGACAAAAAAAAATAAAAGTATTATTCAAATACCTTTATTCATAATTGTACTGTTGATGCTTTTCAGTTCAATGGTGCATGGTCAGCATTATAACTTCACCACTTACACCATTGTCAATGGAATGCCCAGCAATCAGGTCAATGCCGTTCATCAGGATAAAACAGGTAAGCTATGGATAGGAACCATGAACGGTGCCTGTTGGTTTGATGGCACAAATTTTTATCGCTTTGAACAAGACAATCCGGCATCATTCAATCCTGTAAAAGCATTTTACGAAGACAGTAAAGGAAATCTGTGGATGGCAATTACACGTGGCGGCATTGGTGTCTTTAATGGTATCAGAAAAAAATTCTATACCATAGACAATGGACTACTCAGCAATAACACAACAGCTATTACACAAGATAAAACGGGTCGTTATTGGATTGGCACGTCAGAGGGATTGAACAGTTTTGACGGATCCCGATTTTTAAGTTACACTATTTTGAAAGGCTTGGTGAGTAATGAAGTTACTTGCCTGCTTGCTGACAGTAAAGGTAATATTTGGATAGGAACTACCAACGGCTTGTCGAAGTACGATGGTAAACAATTTACAAACTTTACCATTAACGAAGGACTTACAGGAAATATTATTTATCAAATTTCTGAATTGGATGATGGTAGTATTTGGGCAGGAACCAATGATGGTATCAGCGTTTTTCAAAATGGAAAGTTCAGCTCATTTGATATCAGCAAAGGTGTTTCCGTTAAAAAAGTTACTGCCATCCTTGAAGATTATAAAAAGAATAAATGGTTTAGCACCTATGGTAATGGAATGTGTCTTATAGACCATGGTCGTTTTTTTACACTGACAAAAGATGAAGGTCTTACAGACAACAACATTTTGTGCATGAAAGAAGATAATGAAGGCAACATTTGGATTGGAACACCTCGTGGACTGTGTCGTTATTCAGGTGGACGCTTCATCACCTATACAACAGAAAACGGATTTAATGACAACAGACTACTTACTGCATATACAGATCAATTAAACAGAATTTGGTTTGGAATTGTAAATGGCGGATTGAATTACATTCATGGCAATACGGTATATACACCTCCTTTCGAAAGCACTCTTGCTCATGCTACCATCTGGAGCATTGCTCAGGATGTAGAACAAAATTTTTGGTTTGGAACTTCTAACGGTCCTGCTTTGGTATCTGCTGACTTATCTAAAATTTCCTTTCCATTCGATTTGCTTAACAACAAAATTATTTATGCTGTTATGACACATCGCAACGGAAGTATATGGTTTGGCACCGACCGTGGCATTTATATTTATAAGAACAACAGCTTGAGAGTTTTAAATAAACTCAACGGTTTGCAAAATGATAACATTCGTTATTTATTTCAGGACAGACAAGGTTTAGTTTGGGTTGGCACACTGCAAGGTATATATTTTATGCATAATGAAACAGCAGTTTCACTCAACGACAAATTGAATCTCAATAAAACACCAATCACTTCTATCACACAGGATTCAGAAGAGAATATTATCTTTTCAACTTTTGATTTTGGTGTTTATATTTTTTCAAAAAAGAAGGGTACAACTGCCCTCAGACATCTTGATGTTGGTAACGGTTTGTTCAATAACAGAATTTTAACTGTTGCAAGCGATAATAATTATCTGTGGATGGGCACACCATTAGGCATTGACAGAATTGACTGGAACACTTATCTGAAAAGAGATTTCACAAACATCATCCATTTTGATAAAAGCAATGGGTTTTATGGTGTTGAAACCAATGCAGCCACCTACGATAAAGATGGCTTTCTTTGGTTTGCTACTGTTAACGGTGCTGTTCGATACAATCCAAACTCAGGGTATAGTAAAAGTACTGCTCCCGTAGTATTGCTGCAATCCATTAAAGCTTATATGCGCGAAGTAAACTGGTCAGAACAAGGCTTTGCCATTGACAGCATTTCCGGTTTACCTGTAAATCCGGTTTTCCCTTATGGCTATAACAATCTTAATTTTCATTTCACAGGAATTTATTTTGCATCACCGGATGCATTACAATACAGATGGAAACTTGACGGCTTTGATGACTATTGGGTACCTGCCACCAACTTAAATATTGCAAACTATTCTAACCTGCCACCGGGCAATTACACATTTCAGGTGCAGGCAACAGCAAACGGCCATGACTGGAGTCCATCTTTGACCTATGATTTTAAAGTTAAATCACCTGTTTGGCGTACTAACTTTTTTTATTTCATCTACTTTGTTGCATTGATAATTCTCATCTTAGTAATTCTGAAGTTAAGAACTCGTAGTTTACGTAATGCACAACTTCTATTGAGGCAAAAAATCAATGAGCGTACCCATCAGCTTAGAGAAAACAATATGCAACTTGCAAAACTTTCAATAGTTGCAAGTGAAACAGACAATGCTGTTATGATTTTTGACCATAACCTTAATCTAGAATTTGTGAATGAAGGTTATACCCGTATGCATGGCTATACTATGGATGAAATAATACGCAAGCAAGGCAGCAAGCTAACACAACTTTCATATAATGACAATATAAAAACAATCATTAAAGACTGCCTGGAAGAACATAAATCTGTTATTTACGAAACCAAGATTACGCATCGTAATGGACAACAACTCTGGACTTCCAGTACGCTGACACCGGTATTTAACGACAAAGATGAATTGAGCAATATTGTGGTCATAGACACAGACATCACCTTGCACAAAAAGATGGAGCAGCAAATTCGTGAATCGTTAGACGAAAAAAATATTCTGTTAAAAGAAATACATCATAGGGTAAAAAACAATTTGCAGATTATTGTAAGCCTGTTCAATTTACAAAGTGCTTATTTGCAGGATAAGGCATCACACAAAATCCTCAAAGAAGGACAAGACAGAATACGTTCTATGGCTTTGATACACGACCGTTTCTATCAGAGTGACGGAACATCACGCATTGATTTTGATGACTATATCAAACGCCTTTGTGAAACCATTATGCAATCGCAAAATGCCAATCCTCAAAAAATACGTTTGCAGATTGAAGCAGAAAAAATATCTTTGGACATTGATACAGCAGTACCATGCGGATTGATAATTAATGAACTTGTTAGCAATGCTATTAAACATGCGTTTGGAGATGAAGAGGGAGTAATTAGGGTGACATTTAAAAAAGAAGATGACTATTATCTGTTAAGTGTTGCTGACAATGGAAAAGGATTACCTGAAGGGAAAGATTTTGATACTGCTGACACCTTAGGTATTCAATTAGTGAATGTACTGAGCGATCAGATAGACGGGAAAGTGACGGTAGAAAACAGAAACGGATTAAAAGTAATTATTAAATTTAAACCATCGTATTAAATTTTTCAAATATGGACAAAATAAGAATTTTAGTTGTTGAAGACGAGAGTATCGTTGCAAAAGACATACAGCAAACATTAATTCGTCTGGGATATGATGTTCCTGCCACGGCATCATCTGCTCAGAATGCCTATGCAAGACTTGAAGAACTGGAGCCCGACTTGGTGTTTCTTGATATAAAACTAAAAGGCGATCAGGATGGTATTCACATTGCAGAACACATAAAACAGAAGTATGATATTCCTGTAATTTTTCTTACTTCGTTTGTTGACAAAAACACACTTGACAGAGCAAAGATTACTGAGCCTTATGGCTATTTGGTTAAACCATTCAACGAATCGGACTTACAGACAACCGTTGAAATGGCATTGTATAAATTTCAGAAAGACTTGCAGGTTCGTGAAAACGAAAGAAGATTTGCCAATGCCTTAGCCAATGTAGAAGAAGCAATTTTAGTTGCTGATACAGAATTCCGGATAACATTTTTAAATCCAAAAGCTGAAAACATAACCGGATTCGGCAATGAAAGTGCGCAAGGAATGAGTTTGTTTAAGCTTATTAAAATTGAAGGCGATGAATATGAAATTGTCAATGCCGACAATTTGGGCAAGCTCATGAAGCAGGACGAGATATTGAGTATAAAGCAAAGTACTATTACTATTGTTAGAGATTACAGCAATATAAAAGCTGACTTTACATGCTCCCCTATTCGTGATGAAAAAAACCAGCTTCTCGGCTATGCCGTTGTCATTGGATCTTCAAAGTCAGAGAAATCTGTTGTTCAACCTGTAACAAAACCTACAGAAGAAAAGCCTGTTGAAGCACCTTCCAATCCTCTCGAAAATCAGGTAATCCAAAATTCCTTCTTTGTAAAAAGAGGTGCAATGCTCGTAAAAGTATTTCTCGAAAACATATACTGGCTGCAAGCAATGGACAATTATGTGATTATTCAGACTAAAGAAGATCAGTTTGTGATTCATGCAACAATGAAAGATATTGAAACCAAATTGCCACCAGAGAAGTTTATGCGTGTACATCGCTCCTACATTATTGCTTTGGATAAAATAAGTCACATGGATGAAGGTGCAGTTGTTATCAATGACAAAACCATCCCAATTGGCAAGAGCTATAAAGAAGTGTTTATGAACAGGATTAATTTTCTGTAAACAACTTTTTAGTGGTTATAAATTTATATCAGGCTTAACTTTTTAAGCAATTCATCTTTTCTGCGCGAAGAAACTTCTACTGTACTGTTATCTTCCAGTATAAGAAATCCTCCTTTGCCTTTATTGTAACTTTTCACAAATTCCAGATTCACTAAATTGGAGTTGTGCACTCTGAAAAAATTATACGGAGTCAAAAAGCCCTCAAACTCTTTTAGTGTTTTTGAAACAACCAATTTCTGCTTGTTGTTTAAATAGAACTCTGTATAATTGCCATCTGCCTGGCATCGGATAATATCTGAAACAGCTACAAAAACAATCCCGTTTAGTGTTGGCAATCCAATTTTCTTGGGCTTCGTTTCTATTCCTTTAAGCAGTTCTGTTATCTGCATTGAAATATCAGGAACATTATCTATTGCATCAACTTTTGAAATGGCTTGATTAAAATCATCTTCATCAATTGGTTTTAATAAGTAATCGAGTGCGCAAAATTTAATTGCCTGAATGGCATAGCGATCATGCGCTGTTGTAAAAATAACTTTAAAAGTTGGAGAAGTGATGGAACGCAACAAATCAAAACCTGTTTTGCCTCCTATCTCAACATCTAAAAAAACCAAATCAGGATTATATTTCTCAATACACTTCAACCCCTCATCAACACTGGTAGCTGTTCCTGACAGTTTTATATTTCTATCTTTAGCTTTTTCCAACAACATTGTTAGTCTGTCTATACAATGCTGCTCATCGTCAACAATTACTACTTTCAACATTCCGTTATAAATAAATTAATATCTGTATTTTAATGGCATCCTAAGCTGAACTCTGGTTCCGGGGTTCAGGGCAATCAACTGAAGAGATGCATTGGCATGATACTTTTCATTATACAAAGCAATTCTTTCGCTGGTAATTTTCATCGCCATCGATTTTCTTTCATTCGTAGTCTTTGTAGCATGCATTCCCACTCCATCATCATCAATTATTATCTCCAACTCATTTTGTTGTATTAAAAAGCTGATCTTAATATTTCCGGAATTGTTTAATGGTGTAATGCCGTGAATGATGCTGTTCTCAACAAACGGTTGTATGAGCATGGGCAGTATCAAAATGTTATCTGCATCGGCTTCTTTGTCTATGTCAATATGATAATTTAATTTGGGACTTAGTCGTATTGACTCTAACTTTAAATAAAGTTCCAGCAAATCTATCTCCTCTTTCAAGGTTATCTCCTGCTGCTCTGAATATTCTAAAATCATCCTCATCAATTTGCTGAATTTTACAGCAAAATCTGAAGCTGTTTGAGATTTGTTCTTATCAATAAAATCTGCAATCGAATTTAAAGAATTGAACATAAAGTGAGGGTTCATTTGCAAGCGCAATGCTTTAAACTCTGATTCTTTTACTGCTGCATTTAACTCAACTTCTTTCTTCTTAACCAACACATCTTTACGCTGCTTATAGGCTACAAAAGCTCCTCCCGAAAGCAGCAGCAAGCACACACTACCCGCCATATAGTATTTTCGTTTCATTTCGGCTTCTTTCAAAGCTGTACTTCTTTGAGCATTCTCTAGTTTTAACTGCTGCTCCTTTGCCTCAAATTGAAACTTTAACTCGCTTCGTTCAATTTCACTCTTTTTGTCTTCAACAGCCATGCTGTCTTTGTGCAAAGAATATTCTTTAAAATAATGTAATGAATTTTTCAAATCTCCCATTCTCTCATAAAGAGTACTCATTTCACTTTCTACGTCTGCAACATTGGAAATATCTTCGGTTTCCCTAAAGACTTCCAGTGCCTTTTGATGCATTGACAAACACTGAGTATTTCTTTGCGAAACGGGTATCTTTAAAAATCTCAATATGCTATCCGGTGCATTCATTAACAGTGACGATTGAACTTTTATGGCTACTGCTTCTGAGTTACGATCGCCAATTTTTTTAAACAGACTTTCTGCTTTTTTCATTGAACCATAAGCCTCCAAAATTTTGTTTGTGGCAAGCAATTCGATTCCTAAATTTAAATAATTGCTGGCTATGCCAAAACTATATTTGAGTTTTTCATTAATCGCCAGTGCCTTATTGTAACTCTCAATAGCTTTATCGGATTGTTCCATCACACTATAAACAATTGCAATGTTATTATAGCATTTTGCAGTTTCATAAGCCATTTGTCTTTTTATATTTAATTGCAATGCTATGTTTTGATAGACTAGTGCTTTATTTAGATCACCAAGATTTTTATATACAATACCTATATTGGAATATGAATTGGCCAGCAAGGTGGAGTCTTCAATTTTTTTAGCCAGTTTCAGACTTTCAAAATAAAGATCCATGGCTTTGGTGTAGTCTGCCACTTCCATAGCTATGATACCCAAACTATTTAATGCAGCTGCTGTACCTCTGTCATTTCTGACCTTTTTAAAAATCTCCAATGCTGCACTGTGTCTCTCTGCTGCCAAAGAGTAGTCTGATAAATTATAGTAAGATATTCCCATATTCTGAAGTGAAGTAGCACAGGCCGTAAAATTTCCTGTTTTCAGATATAATAAATATGCTTTTTGATAATTAATGATTGCCAGAGAATCATCTCCTCCGCTTGACAGGTTTCGTGCTTTGGCAAAATAGGCTGTAGCAAGCTTCTTATCTGCTTTTATTGCTGTACTCAGCACAATAGCACTATCTGCATACTTCAATCCTTTTTCATAATCTGATGACGAGAGCTCAACAGCAAGGCTATTCAGCACTCCCGCTCTAATGGTATCACTAATCCGATAGCCGTCAGCTTTCAATTGCAATGAATCCAAAACCTCAGAATTGGCATTATAAAGATTCAAAAGGAAAAAGAAGACAATAAATTTCAGACCTCTCATTTTAGTCAGGTTGGGCTTCAAATATAAGAAATGCAGATAATCGGCCAAAACCTACATTGACTCATTAAAAATAATCAACAGCTAGATGTAGCTTGCTGCCTATAACCTTGCACTCTACATTTGACCTAAATAATCAAAAATCAAATGAAAAAGTTAACTTCACAACTATTAATCGTAGTCATGCTTATTGCAGGAATATGGCAATGCAAAGCTCAGGAAACACTCAGCAACCAAAGTATTGTTTCGTTGGTTAATGCCAAAATGAACAACAACATTATCATCAACAAAATAAAAAGTTCAGGTAACACTTTTGACCTTTCAACAGATGGCATTATTGATTTAAAAGCCACAAAGGTGCCCGAAAATGTAATAAACGAAATGATGCTGGCTTGCCGTAACATGCCTGTTATTACAAATGATGATGTTATTAAAATGAATGGCGGAAAAGTCAGCACCGATCTCATTCTGAAAAAAATCAATCTTTCAAGAAATAATTTTAACACCAGTACTGATGCACTGATTGCACTGAAAAATGCAGGTGTTTCTGATAAAATTGTTAAGGTTATGATGAATCCGCCATCAAATACAGCCTCTAATGTAACTACTGCAAATATTAAAGAACATCCTCAAGATTTACCTCCACCTACAAAGTTGTCCATACCCGGAATATATTACGAACAGTTTACACCTAAACAAGACTATATTATGATTGAACCCACGACCACAAATCAGACCAAGAAGGGTGGTTTTGGAGAATCCTTAGGCAATCACTATTCCGGAGGAATTTCCGGCATCAGTACTAAAGTGGGTTTGGCTGGAGAACATTCCAGCACAACCATTACCGACCAAAGACCTGTTTTCTACTTCTATCTTTCTATAGATGGAAAAGATATTAATGAAGTAAAAGAAAGCACCTATGAAGGTGTTGCAAGCCCGAAAGAATTTGTTTTGGTAAGAGCCACTACATCCAAAAGTGGCCGTCAGATACAAATTGCACGCAGGTCATCATTCTCTCAGGAGGAAGGTTTCTCTAAAGGTGTTGTTGAATATAAAAGTGTAAAAGTTTCCGAACGACTTTATAAAGTTTATTTTGAAAATGATGTGCCTGCAGGAGAGTATGCCTTTTATTACAACAAAAGCAGCGATCAGAAAAAGTCATTAAAACTTTATGATTTTTCACTCCGCAATAATATCACCGTTACCAAATAAATACCTGCTATGAATAAATCGAAATTCCCTTTCTCTGCCGCAATAACAACCTTTCTTGTAGCAAGTCTGATATTCACTGGTTGTGGGCAAGGGAGCATTAAAATTGAGTCTGTAGATGACGAAGTAAAAGCTTCCAGTACAGCAGAACAGTTATTCCTAAACGTAAAATCAAAAATATCATCAGAAGAAAAGAACAAAATTGCCGAGCTGACAGGCCTTCACTATAGCCCTGCTACAAAGAAGTTTGATTCAGAAGGAGAGGAAGTTGAGGTGCAAATAGTACCGGTTGATATCAATCATGATCAAAGTGAAGACATCTTTGTCATTACTTACAGCACATATTTGTATGGTAATACCGGTCAGGGTTTTAGTCTGCTGATGAAAAACGAAAGTGAACAATACAGTAATGTATTGTCATTACCCGGCATACCGCAAATTATTGACGACAAAACTTCGTCTATGCCGCCCATACAAATTGGTGGACCCGGCTTTAGCTTCCCTGTTTACACCTGGAAAAATCACCGTTATCAACTAAATAAAAATTACAAAATAAACGGCTCGATACAGGAATTAGATGTGCTCGGTAATTTATACAGCTCCGGTTTTAAATAATATTATGCTACTACATTATGATGAAAAACTGGCTTAGCATAATACCAAAATTACTTATACTATTCACTGTTTCGTGCATGACTGATAATACAGATACCAAAATCGGCCAAATGGAAAGCCTACTGTCAAAATGGGAGAAAAAAAAGCAAAACGGGGATCTGAAATTTAATGATTACATAACAATACAACAGGAAATAATAAAGATAGACTCTAATGCTTCTTTTTTAAACCAAGAATCAAACTTTACAACAAATCAAATTAAAAAATCCAAGGAATTATCACTGCGTTTAGAAAAACTAATTACAATAAAATAAATCAAAATTATAACCAATTAAAAAATCAAACGATGAAACAAAAACTTATTCTTTGTGGAGCCATGACCCTGTTTATTCTCAAACACTCCACGGCACAAACATCATTAGGAACTTTTGATCCGGAAATAAAAGCCGAAGTATTCATGGGTGGGTCAGCCTCCTTTAACAGCGGAAAATTTATTAAAGATCATAAAGCGTTTCATGAAATCAATTATGCTGATGCCGATATTTCAGGTAAGGTGAAGCCGATAATATTTTTTGATGCTGGTGTACAAGGACGCATGGTTGCCGGACAGGAGGGGTTATTATCACAATTGAGTGTATCTATAGGAATGTTTTATTCCAAAAGCGGATTCAACCATGTTTACTCCTACTCCTCAGATAACACATCCCTTGACATCACCAACAAAATGGATTATGCTGAAAAGTATGTTCTGCATCATATTTCTGTACCAATACTTATCCGATATGGTAAAAAATGGTTTGTTGAAGCCGGCCCATCAATTGATCATTTTATATCAGCAAGCCGGAAACAAAAACTTACCAGAAAAACAAGTGGCAGCGATGCTANNGTGGCTTTTCTACAACAGAAGAGGACAAACAAAAGTTAGACAAAGGTATGTTCAAAGAGCATCCGGTTGGATTTATACTTGGATTGGGCACCACTGTTAACGATCGTTTTTCAGTACGGCTTACCAATCATCTGTTCTCCAAAGCTTTTGAAAAAGGAAACAATTTTTCAAGCTACAATGCCCAATTAGAAATTATGTTTAACATTTTTAAAACCAAAATCAATGACTAATAAAACACTTCAAATCTACTCTATCTTGATAGCTCTTTTGGCAGTTGTCTCCTCTTGCGAAAAAGATTCTAAAGACACTGACTATGGTATCAACGAATATCAGAAAAATATGATTAACAAAGCAATGGTTGTGGGTTCCGGAGGCAAACTTTATGACGGCCCAATGCCGGCTGCTAATGGTGGTTCCATTGCCATCACCAACAGGCCTCTGGCAGTACAGGTTAGTGCCGGTGTGTTGTTATACTTCAATTATAATACTAATAATAATGACAGCCTTTGTACATTTTATGTTCAAATAGACAGTGCCGATTCTTATTGGGCAGCTCCTGTTGAATTCGACACATTAGCGCAACGTCCGTATGTAAGAATTTTAATTCCGAATTTTGTTAGAAATGGCGACTATAAATTAGTATTTGCTGTGGGCGACTGTGCAGGCAACATAAGCAGTTTGACCAACACAGCTGTTTCTGTCACAGATCCATTAGGATGTGGTGCCTCTTTTTCGGGTAATGTTGGTATAACAGCACTGGTAGCAAATCTGGGCGACAAAGCCGGTACTGCTTCTATATCTTATGATATGTATAGTATTCCTGACAGGCTCGATATACGCTACGATGGACAATGGATAGCATCAACAGGTACACCGCTCACACCTACAGGTTATCCAAACTGTGCTATTTCTCCCAATGGATTTGTTTCAGGATCGAATACTGTAACCTTTAATTACGACCCGGGCAAAAGCAGAATAGTAGAAATTTATGTCAGCGGTTGCAATAGTGGTACGGCTTGGCAAATTGAAGTTGATTGCCCTTAAGTTAACCCATATGTAAATGAGGCTTATTCTATAAAAAGAATAGGCCTCCTTATTTTTCGGGGATGTTGCTTTTTTTAATATCCGATTCATCTTCCTATATTCGTGCCACAACCAAATGGTTTTTTTATGAGGATACTTGAAATTCGCCCCATGCGGGGACCAAACTTTTGGAGCATACGCAGACATAAGCTTATAGTAATGAAGTTGGATCTGGAAGAACTGGAAGAGCGACCAACCGACAAAATTGAAGGCTTTCTGGAAAGATTGAAAAAAATGTTTCCGAGCATGCAATCGCACAGATGCAGCGAAGATCATGAAGGAGGTTTTTTTAAGCGTGTTAAAGAAGGCACCTGGATGGGACATGTGATTGAGCATATTGCTTTGGAATTGCAAACGCTTGCCGGCATGGATACAGGCTTTGGCCGTACTCGTGGTACCGGAGAGCATGGAGTTTATCATGTTGTCTTTTCTTACATAGAAGAAAAGGCCGGAGTATATGCTGCACGTGCCTCAGTTCGTATTGCACAGGCTCTTATAGACAATAAAACTTATGATTTAAATAACGACATACAACAACTTCGTGAAATTCGCGAAGACGAACGTCTGGGGCCCAGCACCGGTTCTATTGTAGAAGAAGCAGCATCAAGAGGCATACCATGGATTCGCTTGAACCGACATTCTTTAGTTCAATTGGGGTATGGCATCAACCAGCGCAGAATTCAGGCTACGATTGCAAGCACTACCAGTAGCATTGCTGTAGAAATTGCCTGTGATAAAGAAGATACCAAAAACCTGCTTGAAGCTCAGTCTATCCCTGTCCCCAGAGGCAAAATAATTCGTGATGAAGAAGGATTGAAAGATGCTGTTGAAGATTTAGGATATCCTTTAGTCATAAAACCACTAAATGGTAATCATGGTCGAGGCGCAACAATTAATATTGTCAATTGGGATCAGGCTGTAGAGGCATTAGAAATAGCAAAGAAAATTTCACGCTCTGTAATCGTTGAAAAGTATATAATAGGTTATGATCATCGGATTTTAGTTATCAACTATAAATTTGTTTGTGCAGCACAGCGCAAACCCGCAGCGGTTGTTGGCGATGGTAAAAGCACCATTCAACAATTGGTTGATGCCGTTAATGCAGATCCACGTAGAGGATATGGACATGAAAATGTGCTTACATCAATAAAGATTGATGAGATGACACAGAATATTTTAGTGGAAAAAGGGCTGACACTTGACAGCATTCTTAAAAAAGGTGAAGAGTTGTTTCTGAAACGAACTGCAAACCTGAGTACAGGTGGAACAGCAACAGATGTCACAGACATTGTTCATCCATATAATGTTTTTATGTGCGAACGTATTGCAAGAATTATTGGTCTCGACATTTGCGGCATAGACATTATGACTCCCGACATCAGCGAGCCGTTGACAGAAACCGGTGGTGCCGTACTGGAAGTTAATGCTGCGCCCGGCTTCAGAATGCACATTGCTCCTACTGATGGGCTGCCGCGCAATGTTGCAGAGCCTGTTGTTGACATGCTCTATCCTCCCGGAAGTAATTATCGTATTCCAATAATTGCTGTCACAGGCACCAATGGTAAAACTACTACCACACGTCTGATAGCACACATTGCTAAGACATGTGGGCATAAAGTAGGTTTCACTACCACGGATGGTATTTACATTCAGAATCAAATGTTGCAGCGTGGCGATTGTACAGGACCACAAAGTGCAGAGTTTGTTTTAAAAGACCCTACTGTTGATTTTGCAGTTTTAGAGACAGCCAGAGGCGGCATACTGCGTGCCGGTCTTGGCTTTCACCGTTGTGATATTGCCGTAGTTACCAATGTTGCCGCAGATCACCTTGGACTTAAGGGTATCAACACGCTTGAAGAAATGTCGAAAGTTAAAGCCGTGGTACCTGAAAGTGTACAACTTAATGGTTATGCTATTTTAAATGCCGATGATGATTTGGTAGCAGCTATGGCTCGTAATCTGGATTGTAATGTAGCTTATTTCAGTCTTGATGAAAACAATGCAATCATTAAAAGTCATTGTGAAGCCGGTGGCCTTGCTGCAATTCTTGAAAATGGATTTGTAACTATTTGTAAAGGTACTTGGAAACTGAGAGTACATAAAGTCATCAACATTCCACTCACCTTTTCCGGTAAAGCAGTTTTTATGATTCAGAATATTTTACCTGCTATTCTTTCTGCTTTTATCCGTAATTTTAAAATTGAAGACATTAGACTTGCATTGGAAACATTTATTCCATCTCCGGTACAAACACCAGGTCGTATGAACATGTTCCAATTCAAGAAATTTACGGTCATGGTGGACTATGCACATAACCCTGCAGGATTTCAGGCTATTGCCCGCTTCCTCGAAAAAGTTGATGCTAAACCGAAAGTTGGTGTCATTGCAGGTGTTGGCGACAGACGCGATGAAGACATTGTAGCATTAGGTTCGTTGGCAGCAAAGATGTTTGATGAAATCATTATTCGCCAGGACAGAAATCTTCGCGGTAGGACAGAAAAAGAAATCATTGATTTTATGCTGGAAGGTATCAAGTCTGTAGATGCCAACAAAAAAGTCACCGTAATACCTTTAGAACGCGAAGCCATTGACCATGCTATTAACAATGGCAAAAAAGGCTCATTTATTGTTATCTGCAGTGATGTTATTCCTGATGCATTAGATCAAATAATGAAGTATAAAGAGAAAGAAGATCAATTTGAGATGCACCTTGATGATATTCCCAATCAGTCAAACAGGTAGTTTATTTTTTTTAAGAATGTAAAGTGTTTTGTTGACAAGATAACTCACTTACGGTAATATTGTTTTATTACCTTAGCATGCGATTTCTAATTTCATGTCTCCTTTTCTGTCAAGAATAATATTTTGTGTTTTTTTATTGCTTTCTCACTATGTATTATATGCATCTGACGCTACACCTACAGCACAACAAAAACTGATTGATGCAAGAATATCAGAAGCTGAAATAATTTACAAAAGTGACTTTAAACGTGCTTATACAATTGCAGTTGATGCAAAAACTAAAGCAGTTAACATTGAATATACAGAAGGTATTGTTGCAAGTTCCTGTCTGCAAAGCATAATTGAATCACAAACAAACAAAAGTAATATTGCAATTGAAGGGCTAAACAAAATATTACATTCATCAAAATCAATTAATTTAAAACTAAGACAACAGCTACTATCAACATTAGGTGCTTGCTATTTCTATATTGGCAAATTAGACTCTGCTCAATATTATTATAATGAGAGTATAAGTTCGTTTTCATCCAATGACACAACCATACAACTCTTCAAATCCTGCCTTCAACTATCAGAAGTATTCATCAAAGAAAATATTCCTTCCAAAGCACTTGATCTTTATGGTAAAGCTTATAAAATATATCAGAAAAATAGAAGCAAAGAAGGAGAAGTTTGGTTGCATGAGGTATTAGGTAAAATTTATTACAGGCAAAATCTTTACGAACAATCAATAAGTACAATAAAAACAAGTATCATTCAATATGAACTAATGAATAATCTGACAGGGCAAATAACTTCTCTGATTCAGAACGGAAACTCTTACTACAAACAAATGCTCGATGACAGTGCTGCAAATTGCTATCAGCAAGCACTAATACTTGCAACAACTTTAGGTGATGAACGCAGCAAATCAATATGTTACTCTAACCTGAGCCGTATTTATCTTGAACATAATCAAACTAAACAAGCACTTGAAACTGCATTACACGCCCTTGAGGTTATTCAGCCGGGTAACTATCCGGAGATTGAGGCAGGCACCTATCAGCAACTTGGCGATATCTATATTGAGCTTGGTCAAAACAGAAAAGCTATTGAATGGATTCAGAAAGCATTAACACTTGCAAAAGACAATCACAATAAAATTATTGAACGCGATTGTTACAAATCACTTTCTGAACTTTACGCATCAATTAAACAGTATGAGCCTGCAATGGAAAATCTGCTTCAGGCTTATAGAATCAAAGACAGCATACAGCCAATTACATTTTACAACAGGCTGGCAGAGATGGAAGCACGTTATAGTCTTGAAAAGAAAGTGTCAACTATCAAACTTCTTAACCAACAATCATTTATTAACCAGCTCCGGCTGAAAGAGCAAAAGGAAAATATTAAAAAACAAAATGCTTTAGTAATCATCTTACTCATTCTTATCACAACAATTGTCATTGCCATTTATTTTTATTTACGATGGCGTAAACAAGCTGAGTTAATAAACCAACAAAACACAATCAGACAAACAGAAGAAAATGAACGAATACGCATTGTAAAGGACATACATGATGAATTGGGTTCAGGATTAACAAAAATCAAATTCCTGTCAGAAATTTTAGAAATGAAAACCAAAGACCAAGTTCAGCTAAAAGAAACTTTGCAGACAATTACAGGTACATCGCATCAATTGATTGACAACATGCGCGACATGATTTGGAACATGAATCCGATGAATTCAACATTAGACAATCTGATTGCCCGTGTGCGCGAATTTTCTACAGAGTATTTAGAAGACTTTCCAATAGAAGTAAGCTATGCCTTTCCTGAAAATATACCTTCAGAAAAAATAAATATTGAAATAAGCAGAAATATTCTGATGATAGTTAAAGAATCTTTACAGAACATTGTTAAACACTCAAACGCTTCTAAGGTATCTATCAGGATAGAAATTCAACCTGTTTTTAAACTTATAATTACTGAAAATGGCATTGGCTTTAGCATGAATGAAAAGACAACAGGAAACGGACTTAGGAACATGTCTGAGAGAAGTAAAACTATCGGAGCATCACTAAATATATCTTCAAAACCGGGCGAAGGCTCTATACTTTCTTTGGAAAAAAATCTGAATATACTACTTTAGTAGTATAGCATTTGCTAATGAAAGACCTATATTTGTCTTATGACAATTCAGGTTGGTATCATTGAAGACGAAAAGCACATTAGAGAGAATCTGCAAATATTAATTGATGGCAGTGAAGGCTTTTCCTGCAAACATTTATTCTCAAATGCAGAAGATGCCATAAATATCATACCTACTTTGCAACTTGATGTAGTGCTGACAGACATTCAGTTAGGAGGCAAGACCGGCATAGATTGTATTCTTGAATTAAAAGACAAATGCCCGTCAACCAATTTTTTGATATGTACTTCATTCGATGATTCTGAGCATGTTTTTAAAGCACTGAAAGCCGGTGCCATGGGTTACCTCACCAAAACAACACAACCATCAAAATTATTAGATGCTATAAATGATGTTTACAGAGGTGGTTCTCCAATGAACAGCCATATTGCACGCAAAGTGGTTTCAAGTTTTATGGAAACACCTGTAAGTCCGGAATATGAAAAATTGTCTGAACGCGAACGACTCATTGTTGATTTACTTTCTAAAGGAATGAGATATAAGGAAATTGCCGATCAACTTTTTTTAAGTACAGAAACCGTCCGCACACACATTCGGAATATCTATCACAAACTTCAGGTAAATTCAAGAACTGAAGCGCTTAACAAAGTTTTCAAAAAATAATTACTACTAAATGGTGATTGACTAACCTTTACACAGGGGCTAATTTTGTTTCATTAAAAAAAAACAAAAAATGAAACAAACGTTACCAAAATTTTCCGCAGTATGGCTTGCTTCTGCCATCCTCTTCCCGACCGCTCTCATTGCACAAAACAATGAAACAACACATGAGTTGTCGAAACCTGCTCAAAAAGGTATTCTGGCAAATGCCGAGCTAAGTGCTGACGGCAACATCAGAATGACTTACAAAATGAAGGTTGACAAAAAGAGTGATCAGGTTAATTACGAAGATTATGTCTTTGATAAAAATCTGAAATTCATCGGAGTTGAAAAGACAAAAGAAGACAAACAAACACAGCCTGACCAAAAAGTTACTTTGATAAAAGCATTTGTTGGTGGTGGCAACTCATTTAATGTAATGAGTATGTCTTTAAATCTGCAACAGGAAGTCTGGGAAAGAAACTGGAATTTCGATAAACAAAAATATCAATGGGGCAGCCGTATTTCAAAAGAAGTTGTAAAACCAAAGAATAATGATAGCAAGTACAGAGGCTTTGCTGCTTATGGCAATGACGATGATGGCAGCGTGCTGATACTTGCCAGCTATGACAGCGGTGATGATGATCAGTTTGTTTGTCTTCACGTTGACAAAGGTTTAAACATGACTGAAACAAAACTGCCGTTACAAGGAAAATATTCCTTGGTTTATTGTGGTACACTGAAATCAGGAAACATTTTTGCTGTATTTGCACCTAATGAAGGTATGAGTGACACCAAAAAATATTATTTCATTGAATGTAGTGCAGACAGCAAGGTTGCAAAAAGCAATGAGTTTACTTCGCCATCGCCCAACATGTTGATAATGGATTATAGCGAAGCTAACGGTGACTTGTATTTCATTGCCGGATCTGACAAAAGCAATGAGGCCTACAATAAGGTATTTACCAGTTATGCTCCTATTGACAATCCCGGATACTCAACTTCCAATAACAGGCAAATGGACAAATACGAAAAACGCGCCATGGAAACTGAATTTACAAACTTGCACTTATTGAGATTCTCTGATGGTAAACTTGCATTTGCTTCCACAGAGCCGGTAAAAGATTTTAAAACAAAAATGGTTACTCCTCCTTCACAGAAAAAAGGCCAACCCTATACCGGAAAGAAAATAGTTATTGAAAATCTTTTTGTTGCACCCTCCGGTGATGTGCTGGTTGCAGGTCAGTTGTCTGATAAAAAAGTAGTGAATGGTGGCAACTCCTATGAATTCAGATATTACGACTATGTATGCATGCAATTTGACAATCAGGGAAAATTAGTAGCACAATATGCGGTGAACAAACTTTTAGATGATAGTAAAAACGAAGTGTTTTCGGCAATTCAAAACTTTATTCCATCTGCAGATGGTAAATCTGTCTATTGGGAAATTTTAGAAGTGCAGGCAGCTAAATATTATGCTTCAGTAGCGGCTGCATATAGCGGCAATTTCTCTCTTTCATCGCATTACTTTCCACGCATCGCCAATATCACACTTTCTAATCACTCAGTAAGCAACTTTACCGAGCTGGGTGAAAAAGGAAAATACTTAGTCTATCATAGTATCACCAGCCTGACAGATAAAGATAACAACCGTTTCTACATCGGACATGATGAGGATTACAAAAACATTTGGTTAGGCAAATACACTTTCCGTTAATCATTAATTACAATTAAAAAATAGAAAAAATGAAAAAGATAATCATTCCCATTTTATGCATTGCCACATTGACTTTTACTTCATGCAAAAAGAAAGACAAAGACAATCCTCATTATACGTGCAGCAGTTGTGTAACTCAGGCAGAAGCATTAGCTGCCAACGATGGAAGCAGCAAAGGTGTTTATAAAGGCATATTGATTGGCTCTTCAGGCACCATAAAGTTTTCCATTCAGAATGGCACGAATGACATTACAGCAACCATGGTTGTTGATGGTGTTTCGGCTATACTAACCTCTACAGTTAGTTGGGTTAGTGGCCAGCCTTACATTGCTCCTTTTACAGGCACATTAAACGGACAAGCGGTGAGTATTACTTTCTCTGTTCAAAACAATGGAAGTACACCGCAAATTATTTCATCAAATATTCCGGGTCATCCAAATGCAGTATTTACAATCATAAAAGAAACTTCAAATGCCTTGGTTGAAGGCTTTGAAGGCACCTATTCTACTACAGAGCCGGAGACAGGAACGTTTAATATTCTACTCTCAAGACCATTAGGTCAATGGGGTGGAATATCACGTGAAAATGGTCAGACAGCAACCAATGATGTTTCCGGAACAATTACATCATCAGGAGATTTATTTGATGATAACAACATCAAAGTTGCAACACTTTCCGGTGATGATATTGATGGTACATTTACTGACAACAGCGGCAATACCGTTACCGTTGATGGTAAACGCACCTTATAAAAAACGGGGATTTTATTCCCACCCTTAAAGGAGCTCAGCAGAAAACGTTCTGCTGTCTCCTTTATTTTTTATAAAATTTTATCTGACAGTACTAAAACAAAAATACTTAAAAGGTACACGAAATTATTCTGAATCATTTATTCTGAATGTTGCACGCTGCATCCTGCCTTATCAATTTCAACGCATCACTCCTTGCCTCTGTCATCCGAAGTTAATCATCACTAAAAAAAATTGCTGTATGCTGAATTAATCATGCATCATCCTACTTGTAAGCCGGACAATGACCTCCTTTACCTTTTTTAAACCTAATGTTATCGTAAATATCACTGGTATATTTAAAACCAAAATAAAAATCAAGTCCATTCATTTCATACAAACCCGGCCACCAGCCAAGATTATCACTACCAAGAACAAACCACTTATAACGAATAGCAATACCTGCTCTGAAAAAATTGTACTGATACAATGACATTGGTAAACTCACCTCTACTCTTCTGGTTTCAAATCGAGGTGTAAAAGAAACTTGCGAAGCACGTGTTACACTTCTGTCAAAAATCTGAATATTCTGAATGACTGCCAGATTGAGATAATATTTTGGAGTAATGCTCCAGTCAACCTGAAATGATGCAGCAGCAGGAAGTATCATATTAAAACCACTGCCACTCCGTGATATGTTGGCATCGCCATAAAGCTTTGCACTAAATATTGAATCGGCATGTTCATAGCCTGTAATCTTTGTGGTATCAAATCCGGGCCAAACAGCAGATGCATTCTTCAGACTAAAAGTCCTTGCATTACCATTAAACCTAATGAAGCCGAGATCAATGAGAGAAAGCCCAAGTTTCAGATCGTATTTCTTTAACTTAATTCCTGACATGCCGGGTTTGTATGCCTGGTTGATGTAATTAAAGAAATGTTGTATGCCAAAACTCATGGAAGCCCCTGCACCTCGCGGATGCAGATAATTCTTTTTATCATCATTAGGAATTGAATGACCGTAGTCAACTTCAATATTTTTTATATTCAATAATGATGCATCTGTAAAATTATAATCAAGTACAGTTGAATTGATATAAGTACCGCTCATCCCCAACAAAAAATTGACTGTGCCACCGGCTGTTGTAATATTTTGTCGGTTTGTTAAAATTGTTTTAGCGAAAGTAAATCCGGCTTCGGCATACACCAAAGCGCCTGCACTGAAGGAAGTAGAATTCCACGGAATTTTATGTTGTGGGCTATAGTCACTTCCCTCCCATAGAAATTTAGCCAAATGATAAGGTACTTTTATTGCGCTTAACTGGCTGCGTAATGAAAAATGAATTCCGAAAGCTGCTTCTTCATTACGCCAAACAGCAGACGGACCTTTAAGCAATAAATTGCCATAAGCATTCTTCGGTGTTTTATCATAATGATCACTATAATCTTCGTGACGTAATGGCTCAAACCTTGCAAACTTACCTGTTGGAATGTCTGAGGCCGGAAAGTAAATATAATCATTCTGAAAAAAAATATCTCCCGACAGTATATTAAATTCAAAGCGATAAGGCATTGTTGCAATGGAAGCAGGATTCATTTCTATTCCCATATTTCCTGCGAAATTGCTATGTGCTATACCATTCATTTCCTGTCCATAGGATAGATTAACACTACTAAGAAAAGCTATAAAACAAGCCAAACTCAAATGCCTTTTCAGCATTTTAAGTCTAAAAAAAGTTTGCAACATACTATCCGGTTTCACTTTCTGAATTGCTGCAAAATTAATTATTGCATTTCTTAATCAACGTTAAAAATTAATAAGTAATGCACCTAAAGTTGGATTATTTCTGCATTTTTGCAGCATGAAGAAATTTTATTTTCTTATTCTATCAATTTTTATGATTACATCTTCATGCAAGGAGAAGAACAAGCTTAACGATTTAGATTGGTTAATCGGAAAATGGGAAGGCACAGCAAGAAACGGTAACATATTCTATGAAGAATGGAAAAAACAATCAGATACTGCATTTGTCAACAATAACTATCATTTCGAAGGTGATAAACAGGTTTTTGGCGGAACTTCCAAAATTGCATTAAGAAACAACCGCCTTTATTACATCAATGACAGCGACAGTCTTAAAATGCTGCAATGGGAAGCCGAAGTGCATAATCCCACTTCCATGACTTTTCATAATGACAAAATCACACCCTATAACCGCATAACATTTTCACTGTCAGAGCAGAATACATGGGATGCCATGCTTATGGGTAAGAAAGACACGGTAAAATATTCTTTAAAAAGGAAAATAATGCCTTATTAAACTTAATATATTTTTGACTCTTGTTTCATCAGAAATGAGTTAAATTCTGCACTTTTGCACTTCTGAATTTTAAAATTAAATCATAAATATTATATCAATGAAAAAGAATTTTCTGCTATTTTTTATCAGTATTTTATTGTATTCTGCTGGTTATAGCCAAAGCTGTTTTACAATTAACAGCATTCTTGTAGATGCCTGTGGAACCCCCGAAGGTGAAAATGAAATGGTGCGTTTTACTGTAGGCGCTTCTCCATTACAGGTAAGTTCGCTAAATGTTACATGGCCCAATACAAGTCTTAACTTTTTGGGGATTTGTCAAAATGCTACAACAGCACAAAAAGTAGCCGATTTGAATGCAACTATTCAATCATGTGGTTATTTGCTTGAACCATCAAATGATATTTTACCTGAAAACAGTAAGGTCATTTTAATTACCAGTGAAAATTTTAATACTGCCTTCAACTCTTTTGCAAATCTGACTGATACGATGTATGTCATTTTTCAATGTATTGGGAACACACAAGGTCATTTCAGAAATTATTCTGCTACGGTTACAACACCACGTATTTTAACTATGAATTTTGGAGCAGTATGTAGCCAATCTGTTACTTTCTACCCCAACTTACTCATAAATCAATTCGGACAGTTAGACACTGCAGCACAGGATGGATCAAGCGTAGGATATGATTCTTTAGGAAATGCAACATATTATAACAATGGTTGTCAGGCTCCGATTATTTCACTAACAGCTACATTACAAAGTAGTGCTACAACAGTTTGCTCCGGTGATTCGGTTATCCTAACAGCAAGTAATCTTTCAGGAAATTATTCAGGATACTTTTGGAGCGGTGGCAATGGCACTTTGAGTTCTCCTAACAATCTTGTCACAACCTATCAAACCAATACAACATTTACAGGAACAGACACCATACAGTTTTCCATGATTGGGCAATGCAATGACACTATTACAAGCAATATTTACTTAATCGTACAGAATGGTCAGCCTGCATCAATAACGGGTCCTTCTACTGTTTGTACCGGAGACAGTATAACATTGACTGCATCATCAGGAACAGCATACCAATGGAGCAACGGTGCAACAACACAATCTATTACCGTTTTAACTCCCGGAACTTATTCAGTTACGGTGACAGGAACATGCGGAACACCTACAGCATCAGCAACTATAGCAGGAGGCACTGCTCCTAACATTACTGTTACACCTGGAACGAATGTCAGTATCTGTGCCGGTCAGTCAGTAACATTAGCTGCTTCAGGTGCTTCAACTTATCAATGGTCAACCGGAGCAACAACATCATCAATTTCTGTAAACACAGCAGGAACCTATACTGTAAGTTCGTCCAATGCCTGTGGAACATCATCAGTGACTATCAATGTTACACAAACTACAACACCTGTTGTAAATATAACTTCAAACAGCGGAACAGAAATTTGTCCGGGACAAAATATCACGCTTACTACATCAGGCGCAAGCACCTATGTTTGGTCAGGCGGACAAACTACGCCATCAATCACAATCAGTACTGCAGGGACATATACAGTTACCGGTACCAGCTCTTGTGGTACAGCATCCAACACAATCACTATCACTGCAGGCAGTGTTCCTTCAATTTCCATTTCACCGGGCACAGCAGTAAATATTTGTAGTGGACAATCTGCAACTTTAACGGCATCAGGAGCTACAACCTATCTTTGGTCAACCGGTGCAACTACGGCATCCATTAATGTCAGCACTGCAGGAAACTATACTGTTACCTCATCTAATGCTTGTGGCTCTGATACTGTTGTTGTGAATGTCACTGTAACCAACACACCATCTGTTTCTATAACATCCACTGCAATGGTAATCTGTCCGGGACAAAGTGCTACGCTGACGGCTTCAGGTGCTTCATCTTATTCATGGTCAGGCGGACAGACAGGAAACTCAATTACAGTCAGCACTGCAGGTGTATATACTGTTACCGGCACTTCTACATGTGGCACAGCAAGTGCTACTTTTAATCTAACACAAGGAAATGTACCAACAGCAATAATTTCTTCTCCGTCAACAATACTTTGCAATAACAGCACACTGACACTAACAGCAACAGGTGGTGATAGTTATCTATGGAGCAATGGTACAACTACATCTGCAACAACAATTAACACACCGGGCATTTACGCAGTTACTGCAACAAATACCTGTGGCAGCGACACTGCAAATTTCACTGTTACCTCAACAACAATTGATGCAGCGTTTACAGCAAGTGTTTATAGTGGCCAAGCTCCTCTGACAGTAGATTTCACCAACAACAGTTTGAATTACACTTCTGGTTCATGGGCTTTTGGCGATGGAAACGCTTCTGCAAATAACAATGCATCTAACATTTTTAATTATGGTGGCACATTCAACGTAGTGTTAACCGTAACAGACAATGCAGGCTGTACAGACACGGCATCTGCTATTATCGAAGTTGTTGACGACTCATTAATAATTCCTAATGTTGTTACTCCTAATGGTGATGGCAAAAATGATACTTTTACGTTTAACAGCACCTCCATTAAAAGTGCAGAAACAACAATCTTTAACCGCTGGGGTAAAAAGGTAACATCCTATTCTGACTGGAAAAATGGCTGGGATGCAAAAGACAATCATGCAGGAGTGTATTATTATGAGATAGAAATCCAATTTCATAACGGAACTTCCAAAAAATATCATGGAGCGCTCAATATTATCAAATAACATTGCGTTTTAGATAAAAAATTATTCTCCAAAACAAAAAATGCTGACTATTGTCGGCATTTTTTGTTCAAGAAAAAGCTATGAACAAATTTTCATTAAACTTACCATTTTACTACAAATAGGTCTTAGCGCAAGAACTATATTTGCTCTTCCTTTAAAACACTATTAATGAAATCTTCCGCAAGAACTTCTTTATTACTTTTAAGTATGGCTGCTTTTAGTCAAACTTGGGCACAACCACAGGTAAATATTGTTGAATATGCAAACGGCATTTATGGCAAGACATCAGAACTTGCTGCCAATGGCGATGGCAGAATTTATGCAGCAACACAATTAGGTTATATTTATATAATTAATCCCGGAGGTGTGGTTGACACCGTTCCGTTTTTAGACATAAACAATAAAGTTACTCCAACATCATTAAGCAATACAGGCGAGCAGGGTTTATTGGGTTTAGCCTTTAGTCCAAACTATGCTACTGACAGTTGCTTTTATGTTTGTTATACCAACAAGACAGGACATGGAAACAGTGTGCTTGCCCGATACAAAAGAAGTGCTAACCCAAATGTTGCAGACACTGCAAGTGCAGAAATTATATTTGCCTTAGCTCAACCTTACACCAACCACAATGGTGGTTGCCTGAAATTCGGCAGTGATGGTTATTTATATCTTGCTCTTGGTGATGGTGGCGATGTTGGTGATCCGGGTAACAGAGCACAAAACATGAATATGTATTTCGGTAAGATTTTAAGGATAGATGTCTCACAACCCGGTGCATATACTATTCCATCAACCAATCCTTTTTTTGGTGTTATGAATATAAAAAATGAGATATGGGCAAGTGGATTCCGTAACCCCTGGAAATTCAGTTTCGACAGACTTACACATGACATGTGGATTGGCGATGTGGGTCAGGATATATGGGAAGAAATAGATTTTCAGCCGGCTAATTCAACAGGTGGTGAAAATTACGGATGGCGTTGTTATGAAGGTCTTGTCACCTACAACACAACTGTAGGATGCACAGGAAATTATGTTTCGCCCGTCCATGTATATAGCCATGCCGCTACCGGTGGCTGCTCTGTTACAGGCGGGTTTGTATATCGCGGCACTGCCTACCCCGCTCTTTATGGATATTATTTCTTTGCCGACTTCTGCAATGGAACAATTTACACCTTAGATCCAAACAACGGCAATGCCGTTACCGTTGCAGGAACATTTCTAGGACGTGCATTCAGCACGTTTGGCGAAGATGATAACGGTGAATTATTTATTGCAGATTTGGTAAATCAGAAGGTGTATCAGGTTACAGACACCACAACTTCTATCACTGAATATGGTAATGAGTTAAATTATGCTAACGTATTTTTCAATCAAAATGAACAGTCGCTTCAACTGAATTTAAATTCTAAAAATAACAATCAGGCTACTGTTCAACTTTATGATTTAAAGGGTGTATTAATTGCAGCGTGGAAATTGAGTTTAAAATCAGGCAGCAACACAATCAAACTTCCCATTGACCTTACCTCAGGAATTTATTTAAGTAACATTACTTGTGGCAATGCTTCACGCAACATTAAAATACCTGTAATAAAATAAACTTTCTACTTTTTAATTACCTCGGGTAGTGGTGCTCCTGCAGGAATAAATTTCAATGAGCTGGTATTAACGCAGTGTCTGGTATTTTTAGCTGTAAATCCTTCGCCTAAAAAAACATGACCTAAATGTCCTCCGCAATTACTGCAAACAATTTCTGTACGCATACCATCTGCATCAGGAATTCGTTTTACAGAGCCTTTTATTTCATCATCAAAACTTGGCCAGCCACAGTGTGCCTCAAATTTATCGGCACTTTTGTAAAGCGGTGCATTACATCTGCGGCATACATAAGTTCCTGCATCTTTTTTAAGATAATAATCTCCGGTAAAAGGTCTGTCAGTTGCTTTAAACAAAAGCACTTTTTCTTCCTGAGGTGTCAATTTATTATATTCCATTTTCTTATTGTTTTGTGCAATACTTAGCTGCCACATTCCCATCAGGACAACTAAGGCAATATTAAATATTCTTATTTTCATTGATAATTTTTATTTGATACCTCCACTCAGTCAATATGTAAAAAACACATTACAAGAAACAAAGTTAATGACCGGTAGCAGATTCATTAAAAAGCTATATTTTAGCAGCAAATTAAAGCATCAATTATGAATTTTGATTTAATCATCATAGGAAGTGGCCCCGGAGGGTATGTAGCTGCAATCAGAGCATCGCAATTAGGTCTTAAAACAGCGATAGTAGAGCGCGAAAACTTAGGTGGTATTTGTCTGAACTGGGGTTGTATTCCTACTAAGGCATTACTCAAAAGCGCCAGTGTGTTTGAATACCTGAACCATGCTTCCGATTATGGAATTACTGTTGAAGGTGGTAAGGCTGACTTCAATGCTGTCATAAAAAGAAGTCGCGGTGTAGCTGACGGTATGAGTAAAGGTGTTCAGTTTTTGATGAAAAAAAATAAAATAGAAGTCATCAATGGTTTTGGGAAAGTAAAGTCGGGAAAAAGTGTAGAAGTTACCGCAGCTGATGGCAGCAAAAAAACATACACAGCAGCGCACATTATACTTGCAACAGGAGCACGTTCGCGCGAGTTGCCCAACCTGAAGCAAGATGGTAAAAACATAATTGGCTATCGCGAAGCTATGAGTCTGCCCGAGCAACCCAAATCAATGGTAGTTGTAGGCTCAGGTGCTATTGGTGTTGAGTTTGCCTACTTCTATAATGCTATGGGCACAAAAGTTACAGTGGTAGAGTTTATGCCGAATATTGTTCCTGTAGAGGACGAAGAAGTGAGCAAGCAATTAGAACGCTCCTTGAAAAAAGTTGGCATTGAAATAATGACAAACAGCTCTGTTGAATCAGTTACAGTAAGTGGCGGAACATGCAGTGTAAAAATTAAATCGGCAAAAGGCGAATCTGTGATTACCTGCGAGAAAGTACTTTCTGCAGTAGGTATTACAACTAATATTGAAAACATAGGTCTTGAAGAGTGTGGCATCATTACCGATAAAGGTAAGGTTGTGGTGAACGATTTCTATCAGACCAACATACCTGGCATTTACGCTATAGGTGATATTGTAAAAGGTCAGGCACTGGCACATGTGGCATCTGCAGAAGGAATTATCTGTGTTGAAAAAATTGCAGGACATCATCCTCAGCCTCTCGATTACAATAATATTCCCGGATGTACTTATTGCACTCCTGAAATTGCCTCTGTGGGCATGACAGAAAAAGCTGCAAAAGATGCAGGCATTGGAATAAAAGTTGGTAAATTTCCATTCAGTGCTTCAGGAAAAGCAAAAGCCGGAGGACAAAGTGATGGTTTCGTTAAACTTATTTTTGACGAAAAGTATGGTGAGTTGCTTGGTGCACATTTAATCGGTGCCAATGTTACAGAAATGATTGCAGAATTGGTGTTGGCTCGTAAATTAGAAACAACAGGTCATGAAATAATCAAGGCTGTCCATCCGCATCCAACCATGAGCGAGGCTATTATGGAAGCTGCCGCTGCTGCCTATAATGAGGTTATACATTTGTAAAAATGACCTTTGTTGTTACCCAACAACTTTTTCTTAGTTTCTAAATCAATCAAAAGCATGTTTTTCATGCTTATTAGATAACTGCATCCTCCCCTTTCCTGCTTACGCTGTAAATGCTAAATTTGCAGCACAAAGGTAATTCTGATATGCAGGAGTCAAAAATTTATACCCCGAAACATAAAATCCGTATTGTAACAGCCGCTTCGTTGTTTGATGGGCATGATGCCGCCATCAACATCATGCGCAGAATCATTCAGTCAAGTGGTGCAGAGGTTATTCACCTTGGACACGACAGAAGCGCACAAGAAGTGGTGGAATGTGCCATTCAGGAAGATGCCAATGCTATTGCTATGACTAGCTATCAGGGCGGACACATGGAATATTTTAAATACATGTATGACTTATTGAAAGAAAGAGGCTGTGGGCATATAAAAATATTTGGTGGCGGTGGTGGCACTATATTACCTGAAGAAATCAGCGAACTTCAGGACTATGGTATTGCACGTATTTATCATCCTGATGACGGACGTGCTATGGGCTTACAAGGCATGATTAATGATATGCTCCAAAAATGTGATTTTGCCACAGGAGTAAATCTAAATGGAGAAATAAAAGAGCTGACCAAGAAAAATTCCAAAGCCATTGCAAGACTTATTTCTTGTGCAGAAAATAATCATTCAGAATTTGAAAAACTATATCCTGAAATTACTACTTCTATCTCAAACAAAGCCAAACAAAGTCCGGTGTTAGGAATTACAGGAACAGGTGGTGCAGGTAAATCATCTATTGTTGATGAATTGG
Source organism: Bacteroidetes bacterium UBA6661 (assembly GCA_002455375.1). Classification (GTDB taxonomy): domain Bacteria; phylum Bacteroidota; class Bacteroidia; order AKYH767-A; family OLB10; genus OLB10. Next base: position 20,505 of record DKKR01000059.1, on the reverse strand, counting down.
TAAGAAGATTTCTATTGGAGTTTAAAGATAAAAATATTGCCATCATTTCTATTGACCCAAGTAAACGTAAAACCGGTGGTGCATTGCTTGGTGACCGCATTAGAATGAACAGCATTCGTAATTCAAGAGTGTATATGCGCTCACTGGCTACACGTCAAAGCAATCTTGCATTGAGCCGTTATGTTCAGGAAGCATTGGATATTGTAAAAGCTGCACAGTTCGATCTGATTATTCTTGAAACTTCCGGTATTGGACAAAGTGATACTGAAATTACCGAACATAGCGATGTGAGTTTGTATGTAATGACGCCAGAATATGGTGCGGCAACACAGTTGGAAAAAATTGACATGCTTGATTTTGCCGACCTCATTGCATTAAACAAATTTGACAAACGCGGGGCCATGGATGCATTGCGTGATGTAAAAAAACAATACAAACGTAATCACAAGCTGTTTGATATTGCTGATGATAAAGTACCTGTTTTCGGAACAATTGCATCGCAGTTTAACGATCCGGGCATGAACCAACTATACAAGTCGGTGATGAATACCATTACAGCAAAAACCGGAGCAGACTTAAAAAGCGATTATCACACCACGGAAGAGATGAGTGAAAAAGTGTTTATCATTCCTCCGCATCGAACACGATATCTTTCTGAAATTTCAGAAAACAACCGTCATTACGATCGGTGGGTTGAAGAACAAAGTGAACTTGCGCAGAAGCTTTATTCTCTTTACGAAAGCATGCAAATAATAAAAGGTGCAGCGGCTGAAGAACTGAAGAAGCAATATGATATACTTGAAAGAAGTTTTGATGGTAACAACAAAAAACTTCTTGAAGATTTTCCTGCTAAAACAGCAGAGTATAGCAAAGATTATTACGAATTTAAAGTGCGTGATAAAGTTTTAAAAATTAAAACTTTTGACGAATCACTTTCGCATAACAAAATACCTAAGGTAGCTTTTCCGAAATACAAAGCCTGGGGCGATTTGCTGAAATGGATTTTGCAGGAAAATGTTCCGGGTGAATTTCCGTTTACTGCAGGTGTATTTCGTTTTAAACGCGAAGGCGAAGACCCAACAAGAATGTTTGCTGGCGAAGGATGTCCCGAGCGAACAAACAAACGTTTCCATTATGTTTCTTTAGGCATGCCTGCCAAACGGCTTAGCACTGCCTTCGACAGTGTGACACTCTATGGCAATGACCCTGACCATCGCCCTGACATTTATGGAAAAATAGGAAACAGTGGTGTTAGTGTATGTTGTCTTGATGATGCAAAAAAGCTTTACAGTGGATTTAATCTTTGCGACCCGGCCACTTCAGTATCAATGACCATTAATGGTCCTGCTTCAATCATTGCAGCCTATTTTATGAATGCAGCTATTGATCAGCAATGCGAAATTTATATCAGACAAAACGGATTAGAAAAGGAAGTTGAGAAAAAAATTACTGACGAATTTTCAAAAAATAAATCAAGCAGACCTGAATACAACTACGATATTCCTGAAGGAAACAACTCGCTTGGCCTCATGCTGCTTGGAATCACCGGTGACAAAGTACTTCCAAAAGATGTTTACGATAAAATAAAAACCGACACGCTGAAACAAGTGCGCGGCACAGTTCAGGCCGATATTCTGAAGGAAGATCAGGCACAAAACACTTGCATTTTCTCTACAGAATTTTCTCTGAGGCTGATGGGCGACATGCAACAATATTTTATTGACAAGGCTATCCGTAATTTTTATTCTGTTTCCATAAGCGGTTACCATATTGCCGAAGCAGGTGCCAATCCTATTTCGCAACTTGCTTTTACATTGAGTAATGGCTTTACTTATGTGGAGTACTATTTAAGTCGCGGCATGGACATCAACTCTTTTGCGCCCAACCTTTCTTTCTTTTTCTCCAATGGCATTGACCCTGAATATTCTGTTATCGGACGTGTGGCTAGGCGTATTTGGGCTAAAGCGATGAAACTAAAATACAAAGCCAATGAACGCTCGCAGATGCTCAAATATCATATTCAAACTTCGGGAAGAAGTTTGCATGCGCAGGAAATTGACTTCAACGACATCAGAACAACACTGCAGGCTTTGTATGCTATTTACGACAACTGCAACTCCCTTCACACCAATGCTTATGATGAAGCTATTACCACACCTACAGAAGAAAGTGTGCGCAGGGCTATGGCAATACAACTTATCATCAACCGCGAATTGGGTCTTGCCAAAAACGAAAATCCTTTGCAAGGTTCATTTATCATTGAAGAATTAACCGATCTGGTAGAAGAAGCCGTGCTGTCAGAGTTTGACCGTATAACAGAACGTGGTGGAGTACTGGGTGCGATGGAAACAATGTATCAGCGTGGAAAAATTCAGGAAGAAAGTCTTTACTACGAATCGTTAAAGCACACCGGTGCTTATCCGATAATCGGTGTCAACACATTTTTATCCAGTAAAGGATCTCCTACCATTTTACCTAAAGAAGTGATTCGTGCCACAGAGGAAGAAAAGCAACAACAGATTACTACATTAAAAAATCTGCATGCACGTTATGCATCAACAGCACCTGAAATGCTACACGACTTACAACTCACCGCCATCCATAATCAAAATATGTTTGAGAAGTTGATGGAAGTAAGTAAGTATTGCTCTTTAGGACAAATCACCAATGCATTGTTTGAAGTAGGCGGACAGTACAGGAGGAATATGTAAATAACGATTTTAATTTAATAGAAATATTACATCAAATAATACTTCACTATTCGCATAGCCCCTTACATCTTCTTCAATGCAAATATTGAAAAATCAGAATCCATTTTTCTGATGGTATTTGACAGCACTCCAAGGCCTGTAATTTCCATCTCAACTGTATCGCCTTCCTTTAGCCATTGTGGTTTATAGTCAGGATTATTCAATAAACCTGTTCCGTTCAACTCTAAGAAACAACCTGTACCAACCGTACCACTACCAATAACATCACCTGGAAGAATGTTTACACCATATGCACAACGTTCAATAATTTCTGCAAATGTCCAATCCATACTTCCTACATTACCTTCGGACACCTGAATGCCATTAACCTTACAAGTCATTTTCAGATTGTAATTATTTCCTGTGTGCCCGTTTTTTGCATTGGTCTTAAATGATGCAAGTTCATCGGGAGTTACTAAATAAGGACCAATAACAGTAGAAAAATCCTTTCCTTTTGCCGGGCCTAAGTTAAGTTTCATCTCTTCCATCTGAAGCTTACGTGCACTCATGTCGTTCATAATCATATAACCGGCAATGTAGCTATCAGCATCTTTTGCTTTTACATTAATACCCTTGCGACCAATGACAATAGCAGCTTCAAGTTCGAAGTCGAGTTGTTCAAAATGATCGGGCATGCAAAAAATATCTCCGGGACCTTGAATAGCATTGTGATTGGTAAAATAAAAAATCGGGTACTGATCAAATTCAGGAATCATTTCCACACGTCTGTTGCGCCTTGCCGCCTCAACATGTTGCCTGAAAGCATATCCATCGCGACAGGATGTTGGATTAGGCACCGGTGCTAGTAAATTTACATTTGCCACAGAGAGTCCGTCAACATCTGCATTGCCTCCGGAAAGCCATTGACTCAACTCCATGGCAGTTTCCATCAAGGGCTGTTCTCCGGCTAAAAAATCACGCATATTGTCGGGCAACACCGTTTTTCCTTTACGTTGTGACAATTCATTAAGATTATAAACTTTATCATTAAGCAAGATTCCTAATGCTGTTTTACGCTGACTTTGATAGGTTACTAATTTCATACTTTAATACTTTATGGTGCCAAAATTATCATTCTGCATCGAAGAAGCCTAATATCGCTTCTATTGTTGAAAAATGTATTCATATTTCAATTCAAATTCATTCTTAGAACAGCTACAAAAATTTATTTTTGAAAAAAGTTTAAATCATGATCAGAAAAATTATTGTAACCCAGGCACTTTTGTTTTGCAGCGCATCTTTCTTATTTGCACAACATACTCTTGTTTTGAAAAGTGGCGAAAAAATGACAGGCACAGTGCAGCAGATAAAAGATGGGAACATCAGCTTTTTATTCAAAGGCAACCCCATGACTTTTAAAGTGAGCGAAGCTTCTGCAATATTTTTTGATGCAGCATCAGAAACAAAAGCAGACAACTCGGAGCTGAGTGCCGATATGCGTGGTGTAAAATATGAAATGCCCGGACGTACCATCACCAAACCGCCAAAGATTGAAAATCTTACCATGGAGAAAGGTATTGTTGTAGTTGAGATTTCTATTGACAAATATGGACATGTTACCAAGGCTAATCCCGGTGCAGAAGGCACCACCACTACAAGCAGCTATTTGTTAACCAAAGCAAAACAGGCAGCAGAAAGTGTTATGTTTAACAACTGCCCAAAGTGTCCATTAGATACCAAAGGCACTATTACACTTACCTTTTAACTTTGCCATAAGCAAAGAATAAAAAATTGCCTAAGGATAAAAAGTTAATCATCATTGCCGGGCCTACAGCTTCGGGCAAAACACAAATTGCCGTTGAAGCTGCCAAGCTTCTTAATACAGAAATTGTTTCTTTCGATTCACGACAGATTTTTCGTGAAATGTCTATCGGAACGGCAGTGCCTGATACCCAACAAATGAATGCAGTTAAACATCACTTCATTCATTCACATTCTATTGCAGAAGACATGAGTGCAAGTCGCTATGCCGATGAAGCAACTAACACCATCAATCAATTGTTAGAAAAGAATGAAACAGTAGTTTTCACCGGTGGAACCGGCATGTATATGCACGCTGTTCTCTATGGCCTCGACCCTACTCCAAATACGGATTATCAACTTAGAGCAAGTCTGGAAAAAGAATGTGCTGAAAAAGGATTGGAGTATCTGATACATCAATTAAAAACCCTTGACGAAAAAAGCTATCATAAAATAGACATTCACAACCCACGCAGGGTTATCCGTGCATTAGAAATTATTTACAGCTCAGGCAAAACACATTCGTCCTTTTTTGAAGATAAAAACAAAACTTCAGCTTTCAATTTCACGCTTTATGTCTTAAATCCCGACAGACAATTACTTTACGACAACATCAATCAACGTGTGGATACGATGATAGAAAAAGGATTGATAGATGAAGCAAAACAACTACTACCCTATCGGCATCTTACAGCATTGCACACTGTTGGCTATAAAGAGTTGTTTGAGTATTTCGACAGGAACATTACACTTGATCTGGCTATTGAAAAAATTAAACAGCATACACGCAATTATGCAAAAAGACAATTAACATGGTTCAGGCAGTATGATAATGCCATTTGGCTTGCACCTGAAGAAATGAAAAAAAAGATCGAAGAGAAAAACCTTTAATAAGAACCGAAACGTTTTCTCAAAAACCACTCTGTTGCTATTAAAAACAAGCAGATTATAAGTAAACTTTTCAAACTTATCAACTCAATCAGTTTCTTGTGATAATAAGATACAGGTTTCACTGTTTCGTTTTTCCGGATAGCATCAATCAATAAATTAATTTTATCGGGAGTCACCATAATACCTCCGGTGTTTGATGAAATGACATTGAGTAGTTGATGATTGGCAGTTGATTCAAAATTCTCAAGCAATACAGGCACTACAGAAAACTCTCCTGTTTCCTTATAAACCTTATCACCTGTTTTTGTTTCAGCGCTGAAGGTATAACGCCCGGATGACAATATCCCTGCATTTAAATGATAGGTGTTATTACTTCTGTTGAAAGTGTATCGAAACTCTTTTTTCTCTTCATTATAAATATTCAAACGAACCTCAGGCTCATTGATTAGTTCACCTGCTGCATTGTAAAGTGTGGCATCAAATTCAATACTCTCTCCCTCTGAATAAGAGCGCTTGTACTGTATCATGAAAGGCTCTTTTTTCTTTTTGGAAGTCAGGTACTGAACCGACTTTAAAATTAATTCATCAGTAACATCATGATTTCCTGATAGCGCATATTCATTCAATTGCCAGCGCCACAAACCTTCACCAAGTAAAACACCTACTCGCATAGTTCCTGAAGTAGAAAAATACCAAAGTGGCATTGACGATTGTATATTGCCAATACGCTGTGTCAGCAATGGAGTTACTTCTTTCTCTACTTTATAATTTCCAAATGGCACAAACAATGGCGGCAGTTGAGACAATACATTTTGCATATTTTCAGACAAGCTGAACAGACCAAACTGATCGCTTACCTTAGCATATACTTCATTCATTTTGGCAACAGGCTGACTGATAGTTACACCTGTGCCTAAGCTGTTGAATGATGCCACATTCATTTGTGCTCCACCAATAATCAAGTAAGGTACCTCTGCCGCTTTAATTCTTTGTAAAAGAGTGGCAGACTTTGACGATGGAATCTGATGCAGAATTACAAGATTACAGTTGCTGAAATTTTCATCGGTCTGTTCCTGAAAAAGAACTTTTGTTTCATACAAACTGCTTTTATCAAGTACCGATTTTATTGCTGCAACATCAGGATGTGGCGATTGTGCCAACAGCAATATTTTCATTTTGCGTTCTGAAACATCAACATAAATTTCTGCTTCATTATTGAGTAGATTTTTCTCTCCATCAACTGAAGATAGATGTATTTTATATTTATGAATCCCTTTTTTAGTAGCAGACAGTATGACAGGTATGTTTGTAAAATAATTATTGCCTGATGCGGCAATCATCCTGCTAAATAGCGTCAGTGAATCTTCTTTAATGGTTAGTGTAACAGATGCTCCTGATGCCTGCCTAATGGCAATACCTATTTCTACAGGGAAATTATTACCAAGAAACGCCACTTTATTGTATGCAACATCTGTAATTAATACGTCACGATTGATGGTTGTATCGCCAACGGCTATTGTATAAACTGGAACCTTTAATTTTTCTGCTGTATAAACAGGGTTGCTGCCTTTATTATAAATTCCATCAGATAACATGATTACGGCTCCAAGATTTCGTCCGGCATAAAGCGACTTTAAATATTCGAACATCTCTGAAATATTTGTACTCTTTTCAGAGAAATCATTATTGGCAACTTCATTATCAACCTTGCTACCAAAAGAATAACGATCGGCTTCATAATCACTTTTGAATGTTGAAGTAAGTTTTTCTGCCAGTTGATTTATTGCAGATGCCGAAAGATGTGTTGAATCAAGTAATACGGAAGAAGAGTTATCAAAAGCAATGGCAATGGCAGGTTTTTCAACTTCACGTATGGCGGATTTAATAAAAGGTGACAATAGTAAAAATGCAATGATTGAAACTGATAAAAATCTAAGAAAGAATAAAATACGCCTAAGCCAGGGTGTTTCATTAAAGGGCGAATTACCACCATAAAGCCACCATGCACAGCCCAGGCCTGCCAGCAGACAAAGCAAAATATACCAATATGGTGTTGCAAGTATTACTTCCAAAGCAAAACGATGAGGGGCAAATATAATAGTATTGGAATGATACTTATTTTAGCTGCGTGAGCATATTCATTGAAAATATACATAAAGCTTATAACGGACTTAAAGTTCTTAAAGGTATTTCGCTTGAAATAAGTACTAACGAGCTGGTAGCTATCATAGGTCCTTCCGGTGCAGGAAAGTCCACACTGCTACATATTATTGGTACAATTGACAAGCCCGACACCGGAAAAGTACTGCTTAACAATACGGATACCTTAGCACTTTCTTCAAAAAAATTAGCAGCCTTCAGGAATAAACATATTGGTTTTGTTTTTCAGTTTCATCACCTGTTGCCTGAGTTTACTGCCGCAGAAAATGTTATGATTCCTGCAATGATAAGCGGTGAAAGTGAATCGGGGGCGTTAAAGCGCAGTCGTGATTTATTGAATCAGTTGGGGCTTGAACAACGCATGAATCATAAGCCATCACAACTATCGGGTGGCGAACAACAGCGTGTTGCCGTGGCAAGGGCATTAATCAACAATCCTGATTTTATTCTTGCCGATGAACCTTCGGGAAATTTAGACTCCGGCAATGCAGAAGATTTACATAAACTGTTTTTGAAACTGCGAAACGATTTTAAAAAAACCATTGTCATTGTGACGCATAACAATCAGCTTGCAGAAATGGCCGACAGGACTATTACCATTCGTGATGGTATGCTTGCCAGCTAAGTTTTGTAATAAGCTTAACTAACTTATGCTTCCTTCCTGAAACAACTTAATCTTAGTTTAAAGTCGGGTCGTCAGGGAAATTTGCCAGCAATGAATATTTATTTTTCATGCTGCGCAACACCTGACTCCACAACACTTCAGGCTCGGGATAAAATGTAAATTCTGCATTACCCTTGCCAAGCATCCATGCATTGTGATACAACTCATCCTCCAACTGATTGGGTTTCCAGCCGGAGTAGCCTGCATAAAATCTTATCTGTTCGGGGCTGACTTGTTTTGTATTGATTAAAAATTTCAACTCATCATAATCGCCACCAAGGAAAACACCTTTAACAATTTCTTTTGAATCTTTAAGAAGATGTCCGAATGTATGCAGATAAAAGAGTGTGTCTGTTTCAACAGGACCGCCAAAAAACAAAGGTGCATCAAAGAGAGGAAAATCTTCTACTGCATCGTTAATTTTTACGTCTGTCAGTTTGTTTAATATAAATCCTAATGTTCCTTCAGTATCATGTTCGCTCAATAAAATAACTGAGCGTTTAAAAAATGAATCGGACTGTAAAGGTTCTGAAATTAACAGTGACCCTGTAGCTGCATGTTGATTGAAATCTTCCATAGAACACAAATTAATTTGTTATATTTTACGTATCTGTCTGAAAAAGTTACTTGTTGTTAACAATCTCTTTTAATAAATCAGTTTGCTAAAAACATGCCACTGTCCTCTCAACAGGCTGATAACAAGGCAACTTATGTTAAAGAAAGGATGAATAATACATTTATCTTACATTTATAAATTTGCAATTCAAATGACATTAATCATGGATAACATACATAATGTTTTAAAAAATGTACGTACCGACTATGATGCAGAAGCATTCAATGCGCAATTATCAGATAAAAATCCAATAGTACAATTTGAGAAATGGTTTACATTGGCTTCTCAATCAAATTTACCTGATGTAAATGCCATGAATCTTGCAACTGCCGATAAATCAGGCAAGCCTTCATCAAGAATTGTGCTTTTGCGTGATGCCACTGCTGATGGCTTTACTTTTTTCACCAACTACAATAGCAAGAAAGGCCGCCAGTTGATTGAAAACCCTTTTGCAGCACTCAACTTTTTTTGGCCGCAGTTGGCAAAACAAATTCGTGTGGAAGGCACAGTAGAGAAAGTTTCTGATGCTGTCTCTGACGATTACTTCTCATCACGACCGTTAGAAAGCCGTTTAGGTGCCTGGACCTCTGACCAAAGTACGGTGATAGATTCGCGCAGCATTTTGGAAAACAAATTTGAAGCACTCAAGAAAAGTATGGGCGACAATGTAAGCCGTCCGCCCTATTGGGGAGGATTTATTTTAAAGCCTGCTTATTTTGAATTCTGGCAAGGTCGCCCCAGCCGCCTGCATGACAGGGTTGCCTATACTTTAAGTCATAATCAATGGAGTAAGACAACATTGTCGCCATGAAACATTAAAGTTGTAAATTGTAAAAAAATTTTGGGTCGAGCATAGTTTCACAAAACCAAAAGAGCCAATATTTTCCAACGCACCGGTTACGACCACTATTAATAAATTTGACTATATTAGAAACCTGATTAAAAACTGAAATAAAGTGCTGACAAAAGATAAATTAAATAACAAGGCAGACGAAATCTGGAAATCCGCTATCAAGCTGCGAGGCAAGTTTAAGGCGTATGAATACCAAAATGTGGTATTGCCTGTTATTATGCTTCGCAGAATTGAATGTGTGCTGATTGAAATGCGGGAAAAAACCAAAGCGGTATTGCTTCCTGCGTATCCTGAATTTCAGATTAAAGAGAACGACAAAAAAGAAGTAAAAGAGAAAAAACACAAAGGACTTGAAAAACTGATGAAAGAAACGGAACTGGACGAATATCCGTTCTGGAACACTACGCATTGGACTATCAAAAAAATAATTGATGATAATGTAAGCCGAATTGAAAAGAACTTTCGGGATTATATCAACGGCTTTGAACATATTGACCTTGGCAAAGGCAAAAAGAAAATAAACCCGATTGAGGAAATCTTTGAAAAGTTTGAGTTTGCTGCCACCATCGGGGCAATGGACAAGAACGATGCTCTTGAACCTATTTTAAAGCAATATGCCAACGAACCGCTTGGACCTTCTGACCTTACTAACCTTGAAATGGGTTACATCTATGAAGAATTGCTTCGCAAATTTTCGGAACAAAGCGGGGAAGAAGCCGGGGAACATTTTACACCACGAGAAGTAATCCGCTTGATGGTGGAATTGTTGGATATTCAACTCAACCCAAAAGACAAGAACAAAGCAATAAGCATTTACGATCCTGCTTGCGGAACAGGCGGTATGCTTTCTGTAGCCAAAGAATATTTGATTGACAAAGCCTCCACCGACAAAGAACGCAACCTGATACAAACCGTTGTGCAGTTGCACGGGCAGGAAAAACAGCCCAAGAACTACGCCATTTGCAAAGCCGATATGTTGATGAAGGGCGAAGATGCCAACCGTATAACACAGGGAAACTCTTTAGTGCCCGATGAAGAAGGTTACAAAGAAAGAGGCGATTTGCACCACCGAAAGCAGTTTGATTTCATGTTGAGCAATCCGCCATTTGGTGTGAACTGGGGCGAATATTCCGCAAGGGTAAAAAAATACCAACGCAGGTATCACGGTGGTTATCCAACGGTGAAAGACGGTGCTTTACTTTTCCTGATGAGTATGATTGACAAAATGAAACCTAAGAATGAAGGCGGAAGCAAAATTGCCATCATTTTTAACGGTTCTCCTTTGAGCAATGGCGATGCTTTGAGTGGCGAAAGTGAAATAAGAAAATACATTCTTGAAAATGATTTGTTGGACACCATTGTTATGCTGCCCGACCAATTGTTTTACAACACGGGCATTTACACTTACATATGGCTACTCACCAACAACAAACCCAAAGACCGAAAAGAAAAGGTTTTAATCATCAATGCCCGAAACCAACATGCCGACCAAGTGCCGAGTTTAGGGCAAAAACGCCACCAACTGAAAGACGAACACCGCCAATGGATTGAGCAAAAACATCAGGCATGGAAAGAAGATGAAGATTGCAAGATTTTCCATTACCGCGATTTCTGTTTTCATAAAGTGCAGGTTGTGTTTCATCAAACCGATGAAAACGAGCAGCCGATGAACATTACCGAAAAGTTTGCCACCAAACTGAACAACAAAAATGTGAATGACAAGGTAGCCTTTTTCGGTGGAGAAGCCGATTTTGAAATTACGGTTGCCGGAAAGAAAATGAGTTTTAAGCTAAGCAGTAAAGACAAGTTTGAAACCGTATTTGCCAAACATCTGAAATCACATTTTGCCCCCTCGACAAGCTCAGGGCAGGCAATAACGAGTGCACCCGATATTTTTAAATGGTGGCAACGCAATTACGAGAAAGAAACGGAGTGCATTTATACGCACCGCCATTACATTACCGACCACGAATACATCCCTTTTAACGAAGACATTAAGGAGTTTATTCATCGTGAAATTGACAAACCCATTATTGACATACAGTTGGCTCCACCTATTGGCTATGAGATATTGCCCAACAAATATTTCTTTAAATATACAGCACCACCAAAGGCAGCCGATGTATTAAAGGAATTTTGGGGACTGGAAGAAAATGTCAGGACCATTATTAACCAATTAGAAAANNGATGTCTGAATCGGGATTTGTTGGATTAAAAGATTAAAGGATTATGGAAGAGAAAGAGAAAATTGATGACCCCATAACTTACAAAATCATTGGATGTGCCATGAAAGTACATGCTGCGCTTGGCAACGGATTTCAAGAGGTTATATATCAAAGGGCTTTGGCAATAGAAATGAGAAAAGCTGAATTGGAATTTGCAAGAGAATTGGAAATGCCCATTTTTTACGATGGCGAAGAAATTGGAAAAAGGCGAGTTGATTTTTTGGTTGAAGCTAATGTAATGGTAGAATTGAAGGCTCTGACAAAAACTGAAGATGTGCATTTAGCACAAGGCCTGAATTACCTTGTAGCATATAAATTAGAAAAAGGACTGCTGATTAATTTTGGAGCAAGAAGTTTGGAAGTAAAACGACTTCGCCATCCGAAAAACAAATACCGTCAGCATTTGGATGCACAGGATTCAGAGATTAAAGGATTAGAAAAATGAAAACAGAAACTACTATACAAGCAAATCCCAAAATCCAACAATCTGAAAAATCCCCATGCGGACAATATGCCACTTACAAACCATCGAATGTAGAATGGTTGGGTGATGTGCCAAGCCATTGGAAGATTGAAAGGATTAAAGATATTGCTATAGTTGTTTTAGGTAAAATGCTGTGTAGCGAAGATCTGGGGGGATATCATTTGAAGCCATACCTCAAATCGAAAAATGTTGGTTGGAATGAGCTGCTACTTGAAAATAATACTGAGGAAATGTGGTTTTCTGAAAAGGAACTCGAAAACTTTAGAGTGAAGAAAGGTGACATTCTCATGACCGAAGGCGGTGAAGTTGGGAAAACGTCTATCTGGAATGATGAGATACCAGAGTGCTATTTACAAAATTCGGTTCACAAAATAACTTTTGATAAAAAAAACTATTCAAGATATTATTTGTATCAGTTAAATCATATCGGATTAGCCGATGTATTTAAAAATATTGTAAGTCAAGTAAGCATTGGACATTTGACAAAAGAAAAACTGGTTGTTGTAAAAGTTCTAACTCCACCCCTCCCCGAACAAACCGCCATTGCTGCCTACTTAGACCAAGCCACCGCCAATATTGATAAGGTAATTGCCACCAAGCAAAAGCAGTTAGAAAAATTAGAGCAATACAAGCAAAGCAAAATACATGAATGTGTAACAAAAGGTCTTAACCATGATGTAAAAGGTTTAAAGGATGACCATGATTTTAATAGCAAAAAAAATAATCAAAGAAAAAATCATGGCAATCACACCAATCCAAAAAATCAAGGTGCAGACAATATGCGCCCCAGCGGCATTGATTGGATTGGTGATGTGCCGGGGCATTGGAAGGTGGAGAAAATAAAAAGGCGATTGAGCTTTGTTTATGGTTCAGCCTTAAAAGAAGAAGATAGAGTTGACGGACAGTTCAATGTTTATGGCTCGAATGGCATTGTTGGCACACACGATTATGCAATAACAGATGGAGAAACAATAATCATTGGCCGCAAGGGAACCGCAGGAGCCTTAAATTATTCATACGAACCATGCTACCCAATTGACACGGCTTATTTCATAGATAAAACCTCAACAGAAGCGAATATTCGATTTTTGTATTACGCACTTCAAACTTTGGATTTAGATAAAATGAATGAGGATAGTGCAGTTCCTGGTTTAAGTAGAGAAAATGCTTATCAAAAGCAACTTGCATTCCCTCCCAGAGTAGAACAAAAAGAGTTAGCAGATTATTTAGATAATTTTTGTGACAAAATATCAAAAGAAAAAAGCATCATCGACCAACAGATTGAAAAACTGAAACAATACCGCAAATGCCTGATACATGAATGTGTAACGGGCAAAAGAAAAGTAGTAAATGATTTAAGGATGGACGGGATTAAAGCAAAAAAAGCAAAATGAACTTGTATAATCTTGACATGATAATTTCAGTCGGCTATCGGGTAAACTCAAAACGCGGCACACAATTCCGCCAATGGGCTACCCAGCGGCAGAGAGATTATTTTTCAAACTATTTTATTGCAACATAATGGAAAATCAAATAGAAATTTATCAATCGCCTGAAGGCATTCAAGTATCGGTAATGCTTGAAAGTGATACTGTGTGGCTCAACCGCCAGCAATTATCCCTTGTTTTTGACCGGGATATTAAAACCATTGGAAAGCACATCAACAATGTTTTTAAAGAGAGAGAATTAGACCCAAATTCAACTGTCGCAAAATTTGCGACAGTTCAAACTGAAGGGAGCCGAACGATTAAGAGGGTAATAGAATTTTACAATTTGGATGTTATTATTTCTGTAGGTTACCGGGTAAACTCCAAACGTGGCACTCAATTTCGCCAATGGGCTACCCAACGGCTTAAAGATTATTTGGTAAAATATGTAATTGCTGCATAAGATGAATGAAATAGTGATATACAAAACTGAAGACGACAATACTGAAATAGCGGTGCAATTTGATGGCGATACCGTTTGGCTCACCCAAGCACAAATTGTTGAATTGTTTCAATCAAGCAAGGCAAACATAAGCGAGCATATAAAATCAATTTTCACTTTGGGTGAGTTGGAGCAAGACGCAACTGTTCGGAAATTCCGAACAGTTCGGCAAGAGGGCAAAAGAATGGTAGCCAGGAGTTTAGAGCATTTTAATCTTGACGTAATTATTTCAATAGGCTACCGTGTCAATACTAAACGAGGAATACAATTCCGCCAATGGGCTACCCAACGGCTCAAGGAGTATTTAGTAAAGGGTTACACCATAAACCAAAAACGATTAGACGAATTGGGCAAAATGGTGCAACTGATTGAGCAGTCGGGCAAAAGCGAAAACCTTCAATTGCAGGAAGCCAAAGGGCTTTTGGAAATCATAAGCCATTACACCCAAAGTTTTGTGCTGCTTAACCAATACGACAGCCATAGTGTAAAAACAGGAAAGCTATCAGAAAACATTACCTACGATATAAAATATGAGGAAGCCAAAGCTGCAATTGCGGAACTAAAGAAACAGTTAATCGCAAAAAAAGAAGCCACCGATCTGTTTGGCAAAGAAAAAGACAGTGGTTTTCAAAGTTCGTTGCAAAGCATCGTGCAAACTTTTGGCGGGCAATACCTTTATCCCAGTATTGAAGAGCAGGCGGCACACCTGCTGTATTTTGTGATTAAAAATCACTCGTTTAATGACGGAAATAAGCGCATTGGAGCTTTTCTTTTTATCTGGTTTTTGGAGAAAAACAAACACCGCTTTAAAGCCAACGGTGAAATAAAAATAAACGACAACGGATTAACGGCCATTGCCCTGCTGGTAGCACAAAGTAAACCAGAAGAAAAAGAATTAATGATACAATTGATTGTCAGTTTAGTTGCCAATCAAAGTAATCCTGAAATCAAGTAAATCAAGTCCATGACAGAAGAAGTATTCCATAACCACATTTGCCAATACCTGAAAACGCATTTCGGGTATCGTGCTTTGTCGGTTACCGATATGGCAGACAAGGAATATTATTTTGTAGAAAGCCATGTAACCGAATTTATTCAGCAAACCCAAAAAGACACTTGGCAAGAATTAGAAACCAACTATTTTGGCAGCGACACAGGAAGGCAAATCATTAAAGCCATTAAAGAAGAAATTGCCCTTAAACCGTTGTGGCGAATTATAAGAGACGGTATTGAACTAAAAGGCAAACGGATTTATTTATTCACGCCACGCCCAAGAAGCAACCACAGTGCAGAACAACAAACAGCTTACAAGGCAAATATTTTCGCTTACAAAAAAGAATTTTACTTAGCCGATGATACCACCGAAGCCATTGACTTGGTTTTGTATCTTAATGGCTTGCCCATAATTACAGCAGAGTTGAAACATCATGGCGAAACAGGCGAAGCCAGCACCTATGCCGATGCTATTACCCAATACACTGAAAGACGACATTTTGTAAGCAAAATATTTTCGCTGGCATTTGCACACTTTGCAGCCGATACCGATGAAGCCAAAGTTGCCACCAACCCAAGTGATGAAAAATATTTTCAGCCATTCAATACAGGTTTGGAAAACAAAGAAAATCCTGAAATCCCGAAAGGTGAATACCCGATTTGGCATTTATACGGTCAGGCATTTTCGCCCGAATACATTTGCGACTTTTTAGAATACTTTCTGATTTATGTTGCAGCCAATGCAGAACGACAAAGTCCTGCATTTACCATTATGCCACGTTTCCACCAGTTGCGAAGCACAAGAAACCTTGCAGCCGATTTATTGGACTTTGCCGAAACGCATGATGTGTTGGGCAAAAAATATTTAATCAATCACAGTCCGGGTGCAGGTAAAACACTAACCATCGGCTGGATGGCAGAACGCTTAGACAGCTTAAACAAAAACACCAACAACGAAAAAGTGTTGGACATCATTTTTATACTCACCGACCGCAAGAGTTTGAATAAGAATGTGAAAGATGATTTGGAAAAGTTCACCCACCTGAAACGCAAAATCATTTTTACCGACAAAGCCGAAGATGTGCTGAAAGGCATCAGAAGCCGTACCAATATTATTGTTACCACTATTCAAAAATTCAACTACGTTCAAAAGGAATTGCAAGCCGATGAAACCTTGAAAAATCTGAAAGTGGCTTTTTTGATTGACGAAGCACACCGCAGCCAAGGCGGAAAAATGGGTAAAAATGTGCGAACAACTTTTGCTAATGAACCTATTCCAAACGAACAGCAAAGCACAAACGAAGAGGAAGGAACATGGGAAGATGAAGCCGAAGAAACCTTCAAAAACCTTGATATTTCAAAACAGGTTTATGTGGCATTTACCGCCACACCCATAGAAAAAACTATCAACCTTTTCGGAAAACCATTTGATGTTTACACTGAAGATGAAGCCATAAAAGAAGATTATATATTAGATGTTGCAGATAACATCATTTCTTACAAAACACTTTACCATCTAAACACTACTTGGGTAAAGCCCGATGATAAACTATACCCGGAAGGCTTAATTACAAAATTGCTTCGTGACATTGCTTATGAAGACGAAAGTGTAATTCAATACAAGTCAACCGTAATTGTTGAGCATTTTGAAAACGAAGTAAAAGGATTGTTGGAGGGCAGAGCCAAAGCAATGGTTGTGGCTTCATCACGACAAGCAGGATACAATTACTATTTGGCAATCAAAAGCATTATTGAAAAAAAGAACCTTGGCTATAAAATCATTTTTGCGTTTACCGACTTCATTGAAAAAGTAAGCAAAGAACCGTTGACAGAAGCCAAAGTAAACAACCTTGAACTAAGCGAAGAAACACCCATTGAAAGTTATTTTGAAAAAGACGAATACAAAATTCTGGTTGTTGCCAACAAGTTTCAGCAAGGATTTGACGAGCCATTATTATGTGCCATGTATTTAGACAAGGTGGTAAAAGGCGTAAACGCAGTGCAAACCATTTCACGACTTAACAGAAAATACCCTGGCAAGAACAAAACCACAGTGATTGACTTTACGAACAATGCAAAGGATATTTTCAAAGCGTTCAGCAAATACCGCAAAGGAGCAAAAGTTCGTGACACAGACCCTGACCCAAGCGAACTGCAAGAGCTTTATGACGAAATCATGGCTTTCAACATCTTTTCGGAAGACATGATTGAGCAACTGTTAGAAACTGCACAGGAAAGAAATGATGCTGTGTTTGCAGCCATGTGTTTAGCGTTCCGTTTGCAGTTTGAAAAAACCATAACAGACAAAGAGGAAAGAAAATCATTTGTCAACTTACTTTTAAAGTATGTGAAGAAGTTCAACTTCTTTGCCCAGTTTACGCTGTTCAGCGACAAGTTAGTTCAGTTTGCATTTTTCGCTGACCTGATTGCAGGAAAACTAATAAAACTTGGCAGTGAAGGCACTTTGAAAAAATCATTGGCAAGCGTAACAGTTGAGAAAGCAGCCGTTAAATATTTGGGCGAAAAGAAAAACCCAAACACAGTAAGAGAACCAAAACCCGGCAAGCCGACCTCACCTATCGTTCCACCCAAAGCGACCATTGAAGATGTTATTGACAACATCCGACAACTTTTCAAAATTGAAGACGGTGACGAAATAATCATCAAAGAAATTTACGCAGAGACAATGACAAATGAGGACTTGTTAAAACTCATTTCAGCCAACAAAGACAATCCGACTTTCTTACAATTGACCGTTGCTGCTCAAATCAGACAACTTATCATTGACACTTACAAACAAAAAGGACAGGTTCGTAAGACCAGAGAACCTCTATACAAAGACACTGGAGGAATTTTTGATTTACTGGTTGACAATATCATAAGACATGCAATTTACAAGGAACAAGCATGATTTGTCCCAAAACAAGCTTACACCAAAAAGTGTAAACTACAAACAAAAAAAGCCCTGCAGTGCAAGGCTTTTTTTATATCAACTATTTACATTTTACATATCATCATCATCATCGTCTGATGAATGGCTAAATAGATCATCGTTAAATGACACATCATCGTCCATCATTTCTTTCTCATCCATCTTTGTGTCATTATCATCTGTATCTATTTCAATCGGCCTGACTATTTCAATAATCTCTGTTTCGTAAGTTATTACAGGCTGTACTTCCTCAGGTTTTTCCTTTGGCATAGGCGCAGGTTTTTTCACTACCGGTTTTGATACCACTTTTTTTGCTACAACCTTAGGAGCTGCTTTCTTTTTAGTAGCAACTTTTTTCTTTGGTGCAACTTTCTTTTTGGTAGCTGCTTTTTTCTTTGGCGCTGCTTTTTTCTTAGTTGCAGTCTTCTTTTTAGTAGCAACTTTTTTCTTTGGTGCAGCTTTCTTTTTGGTTGCTGCTTTTTTCTTAGTTGCAACTTTCTTTTTAGTAGCCTTCTTTTTTGCTACAGGTTTCTTTTTAGCTGCCTTTTTACCACTTGCCTTACGAGCAGGTTTTGCTTTTTTCTTAGCAGCAGATTTTTTTGATTTTGATGCTTTTGCCATGGGTAAACAAGATTGATGGTGAGAATGTGTTCTTTTTTGCGTAAATATACAGCAGGTTTTAATTGATACAAGTTTAATTTAAAAAATATTTTTCAATACCTGCCTGTTTCTAAGTCGAGCCTCGTTTATATATATTTGAAACCTGATTTTAAAACACTAACATTGAAGTCAATTAAACCAACGTTGCTGCTGCTATTGATAGCCGTAGGATGCAGCCAAAAACCAGCAGCAGACCTGATTCTTTTTAATGGTAAAATATATACTGTTGACAGTACCTTTTCTATAGTACAGGCAATGGTAGTTTCCAATGGCAAGATAGTAGAAACAGGCAGCAATGCACTTGAAGCTAAGTATCAGTGCCGGCAGAAAATAGACCTTATGGGTAAAAGTGTTTATCCCGGATTTATTGATGCTCACTGTCATTTTTATGGCTACAGTACAGACCTGCCCAAATGCCCGCTTTTTGGAACAAAATCGTTTGATGAAGTCCTGCAAAGGGTAAAGGAATATGCCTCAACCAATAAATTCAGTTGGATTTTAGGTCGTGGATGGGATCAAAATGACTGGTCTGATAATGAATTTCCCGACAAGTCTGTTTTAGATAGTATGTTTCCAAACACCCCTGTTTATCTGATGCGTATTGATGGTCATGCTGCTTTAGTCAACCAAAAAGCATTGGATATTGCAGGTATAACAACTTCAACAAAGGTTCAGGGTGGTGAGATAATAACTAAAAACAACCGTTTAACGGGACTTTTGATTGATAATGCCGTTGACATTGTAAAGGCACATATTCCGGAATTTACAGCTCAGATAAAAACTGAAGGACTAATTAAGGGAGAGAGAAATTGTTTTGCCGTAGGACTGACTTCTGTGGTTGATGCCGGATTAAGAGTCTCTGATATTCTATTACTCGATTCACTGCAAAAGACCGGAACCCTTAGCATGAAAATTTATGCCATGGCCGAACTGACGAATGAGAGTAAAAAATACTGGTTCGAAAAAGGAAAATATAAATCTGACAGGCTTGATGTAAGGTCGTTTAAACTTTATGCCGATGGTGCATTAGGTTCAAGAGGTGCATGTCTTCTTCAACCCTACTCCGACTTGCCCGGACATTATGGGTTTATACTTCAAGACAAGGACTCTATTCGATTGGCAGTCAAAGAAGTAATGGAGCATGGATTTCAGCTAAATACACATTGCATTGGCGATTCTGCAAATCGTTTTATGCTTAAAACCTATGCTGCCAACCTTAAAACAAAAAATGATTTCAGATGGCGTATTGAACATTGCCAGGTTGTAAATCATGATGACTTAAAGTATTTTTCTGACTATTCAATAATACCAAGTGTTCAACCAACACATGCTACCAGTGATATGTATTGGGCAGAAAAAAGACTTGGCAGCGTAAGAATTCATGATGCGTATTCAAATAATGCCTTGTTAAAAGAAACAGGCATGTTAGCCTTGGGCAGCGACTTTCCCGTTGAAGATATTAACCCGCTTTATGGTTTCTATGCTGCTGTAGTGCGTAAAGACCAGAAGGGATTTCCGCCTGAAGGTTTTGAAATAGAAAACAGTATCAGCCGCACAGAAGCATTACGCGGCATGACCATTTGGACTGCCTATTCTATGTTTGAAGAG
>DKKR01000061.1:26654-27422 GCA_002455375.1 Bacteroidetes bacterium UBA6661 | reverse complement strand
CAAATTGAGGGATTGGAAGATGATGTAAAACGATACACCATTTTAACGGAAGCCGATGCCGTTCAAGGTGTACAGTTGGAAAAAGCAAGATTAGGGTTGAAATCGGCAAAAATTCAGAGAGCAACTTTGTTAGAGCAAATCAGCAAAACTTCTATTAAAGCACCTTTTAACGGTATTGTAACTGCCAAACTTAATGAAGAAGGCGGTTTTGCAGCACCTGGAGTTCCTTTGTTGCAAATAACAGACATAAGCACTTTACGCTTTACAGTCAATGTTCCCGAAAATGATTTGGTAAAATTCCAAAACAACCAAACTTACAAAATCAATGCAGATGTTTATCCCGACATTTCACTTTCGGGCAAAGTATCAATGATAGGAAGCAAAGCCAATATGGGCAACAGTTTTCCAATTCAATTTCAAGTTGNNAAACACCAAAAATCTAAGTATCAAATCAGGAATGTTTGGAAAAGTTAATCTTTCTGAAAGCGAACAAGAGCAAGGTATTCTTATTCCTGCACCTGCCATTATGGAAGAAAATGGAATTGCAAAAGTGTATCTCATAAAAAACGGAAAAGCTGTATTACAAACGATTACAACTTCTAAAACTATTGGGAATAAAACGCTTGTTTCAAGTGGTTTAAATGAAAATGACATTATAGTTACGAACGGATTTATCAATCTTTTTGATAATGCCAATATCATTACTAAATAAAATCAGCGAGCTATGAACATTACAGAAATATCAATCAAACGCCCATCGCTGATTAT
>DKKR01000061.1:23458-26484 GCA_002455375.1 Bacteroidetes bacterium UBA6661 | reverse complement strand
GTGTCTCCTAATGATTTACCGATAATGTCAGTAAGTGCTACAAGTAATTTAAACCCGACTGAATTTTATCAAAAAATGAAGGATGATTATCTTCCTCAAATTCAGAAATTAAAAGGAGTAGCGGAAATAACTATTCTTGGTGGGGAAGAACGGGAAATTCAAGTAAAGGTGGACAAAGATAAATTGAAACTTTATAAGATTTCTTTGTATCAAGTAGTGGAAGCTATTAACCGTTCGGGAATTGATTTACCTGCCGGAAAAGTTCAAACCGACCAAGAAAACAGTTCGGTGCGTTTAGTGGGAAAATTCAATGACTTGAGTAGCATTCAAAATGTGCAAGTTGCTATGCCAATGCCAGGCAGCCCTGTTTATGTGAAAGACATTGCAAATGTGGTGGACGGCATTAAAGAAACAAGCTCTATTAGCAGATACAACGGTAAAAATGGCATCGGGCTTTTAATCAAAAAACAAAGNNGTAAATTCGGTGGTATTCGATTTAATTCTTGCTGTTATTTTGGTTTCTATCGTAATGCTTTTATTTTTAAGAAGCTACCGAAATTCTTTGATTGTTGCAGTTGCCATTCCCACTTCATTGATTACTGCTTTTGGAACAATGTGGTTATTGGGCTACACGCTTAATTTGATGACACTTCTTGCAATGTCTTTAGTGATTGGTGTTTTGGTGGACGATGCCACGGTAGTTTTAGAAAACATCCAACGCCATTTGGATATGGGGAAAGACAAACGAAAAGCCGCAATGGACGGACGAATGGAAATTGGCTATTCTGCTTTGTCTATTACATTGGTTGATGTGGTCGTTTTTGTACCTATCTTATTTCTACAGGTTTTTGTAGCTGATATGCTCAAGCAATTTTCCGTTGTAATTATTGTAACGGTATTGACGAGTTTATTGGTTGGATTTACCCTGACACCTTGGTTAGCTTCCCGAATTGGTGAGAAAGAAAACCTACAGCCTACCAATTTTTTCAACCGTTTTTTACTTTGGTTTGAACATCAGTTGGACAAATTTATTGCTTGGTATGGTGGTAAATTAGATTGGGTTTTAAAACATAAACTCATTTTTACAGGCTTCGTGATTTTTCTTTTTATTGGAACTGCCGTAATGATGAANNGTAGCCACTTTGTTTAGTAATGTTGGTGGACCGAGTACAGGTATTGGAAGTTTGGGCGTTGGTTCAGCGAACAAATCCGAATTTACTATTCAATTAAAACCTAAAAAGGAAATCAATAATCTTTCCACCGAAAAGTTTATGACCAATTTGCGTAGGGATTTGCAAACAAAATTCTCTGGCATTAATTATTCGATTAGTGGTTTGGGGTTAATTCCAAAAACAGCACCTATTGAAATTACATTGAGTGGTTCAGAACTAAATCAGGTAATACAAACGGCACAAAATTTAAAATCGGTAATTGAAAAAATCCCCGGTGCTGACAATGTTCGTTTATCTGTTGAAGCTGGAAGTCCAGAGTTAAAAGTGATGCCCGACAGAGATAAAATGCAACGATTAGGCTTGAATACTGCTTATGTGGGAATGAATTTGCGAACTGCTTTTTCGGGGAATGATGATGCAAGTCTAACTGAAAACGGAACAGAATATCCTGTACGAATTTGGTTAGATAAATTCAGACGTCAAAATTATGATGATATTAATACTTTGAATATTGTCAATCCAATGGGCGTTCCAATTGAAGTTTCGCAGTTTGCTACTATTGAAAAAGACAATTCTCCCTCATTATTAGAACGAAAAGACAGACAACCAGCCGTTACCTTAACCGCTGATGCTTTGGGTCGTCCTTCAGGAACAGTTGCCGATGAAGTTGTAGCTTATGTAAAAGATAATCCTTTGCCTAATGGCATTGAAATGACTTGGGGAAGCGATATAAAAAGGCAAAACGACAGTTTCGGAGCATTGGGGTCTGTACTTATAATATCATTTATTCTGATTTATCTTATTATGGTTGCTTTGTATGATAGCTATATCTATCCATTTGTAGCCTTATTTGCTATTCCGGTTGCAGCTATTGGCGCATTTTTAGCCTTGAATTTATCGTTAAGTCATTTAAGTTTATTTGCGTTGTTAGGGTTGATTATGTTAATGGGGTTGGTAACCAAAAACGCCATTTTGATTGTAGATTTCACCAACCAACTTAAAGCCGAAGGAAAACCGTATCGTCAAGCCATCATCGAAGCAAGTAAAGGCAGAATGCGACCCATTTTAATGACCACTTTATCAATGGCAATTGGAATGT
This sequence comes from Bacteroidetes bacterium UBA6661, assembly GCA_002455375.1. Taxonomy (GTDB): domain Bacteria; phylum Bacteroidota; class Bacteroidia; order AKYH767-A; family OLB10; genus OLB10. The sequence continues at coordinate 24,213 of DKKR01000061.1, read as the reverse complement.
TGCCGATAGCATTAGCCACAGGAACATCAGCCGAATGGAAAAACGGATTGGCGTGGGTAATTATCGGAGGTTTACTTTCTTCATTGATATTGACTGTATTCTTAGTACCAATGGTGTATTACGGGGTAGATAGAGTGAAAGAGAAGTTTGGTTCAAATAAAAAACAACAATAAATGAAAGCAACAATTAAAAACGCAAAGTTAAAAAGGATAAATTTTTAACTTTGCGTTTTTAACTTTTACAAAATTTAAAAGTTGTATAACTTATAAGTTGATATTGTAGTACAAGGTTCATTGTGATAGTGTCAGTGCTTGGTTGTTACTATAAAAAAAATCAATGATCATCGTCTGTATGGCCGCCCGGTGAAAGCACTTTGCCGGTGCGCCACATTTTGTCTTCGGCTTCTATTTCTTTTTTCATCTCATCGCTGATAACAATTTTTTCAATACCATCAAGATTAGGCTGTCCTGCATTGGTCCATGCTGTGAGCCAGAAGCTGCCTACGGCAATGATTGCCTGACGCATTCTGCGTTCGACCATACCGTTGAGCATTTCCTCATATTGTTTTGAGTAATCAACAGAATAGACACGCATCATGGTGGCACCACGTTGCTCGAAGGCATATTTGCGGTCGGCATCAAACCGCGCGTTAAGTTCTTTTTCGAATAGCAATACGGAATCTTTTGCAGCAAAACTTTGGCGGATGATTTCCCAAATATAGTCCATAGGTTTTTCGATGACCTGTGCTTTGCCAA